>NZ_CP019701.2:333928-667857 GCF_002005205.3 Rhizobium rhizogenes
TGATCGCCATATAGGCGCCAATGGCGACAGCGGCGATGATGATGACCGAGCCTGCGGTGCCGGTGACGAAGACACCGGCGAATATCGCCGCCAGGACAACGAACATGAATCCCGCGCCAAGGCCGGCAAGCTGCTGCGTGACGTGCAGCGTCGCCTCCTCGACACGGGTGATCTTGTCGAGGTCCTTGTCGAGTGTCGGCTTCATGTTCGATGGCGGTTTTATTGCCATTCAGACCTCGTTTGCCAGCATTCCCTTTCGTCCGGCAGTGTCGCAGGTTGAAGGCAATTTAAAGAAAGACTGTTACATCTCGCACATCTTTCCAAAAGGAAAGACGGTAACAGCCGTGTTGGAAAAACAAACTGCACATTGCCACTGTTCGGGCGGACGCGCTATTTCGAATGCGCCATCCGCTTGTCGAAAGCGAGCATCAGCGCCTTCAGCTCCGGTTCGTTGACCCGCCTGTTCGCTTCCTGGGGGCTGACCCATTCCAGCCGTCTGGAGTCCTTTTCGGGAAAGCTGTCCTGCATTTCCGAGACTTCGAGCAGATGCACCTGAACCCTGCACGGCACGTTGATGCCGCTGTTCAGCTTTTTTTCGTATTCGTAAAAGCCGAAGGGAGCCTTCTCCACCGTGCCTTTGACACCGGCTTCCTCATAGGCTTCCTGTTCGGCCACCGCATGGGCCTTCTTGCCGCCCATCGGCCAGCCTTTGGGAATGACCCATCGTCCCGTGTCCCTGCTGGTCAGCAACAGGACTTCCGGCGCCGGATTTTTTTTGGACAACCGATAGCACAGCGCCGCATATTGCTGTCGCGGCGGTCTGCGCAACATCAAGCCAACGTCTGTCGCCAATCGATTCAAAATCTTCAATCCGGATAGATCCTTCTTTGCCGGGTAGTGATAATTGCTAATATAGATACGCCGCAAGTTCCGCCAATCCCCCTTCATCCATAACCCACTACTGTCTTCACGCTGATGAAGCCTGCGGGCAAAGATGGACGGGGTGGATTGGCGAAAAAACTCGCGACCGGGTGTTTCCCATGCCAAACGGCTGATTACGGAATGCCGTTCTGTCCGCTTTCACGTCATTTGCAACGCAAGCCGCCCCGGACATGGCTGGAATAGGCTAGAGGGGGCGCAATCCCCAATGGCGGAGACCTTCGACCACGCCATCCGCTTCCGTTGCGTCCGAGAGGAAAAGCCGGCTATTGCCGTCTGCCAGGGACACCAGTTCCCGCAGGGCATTGCCAACGATCACGCCGCGAACGCCGCTTAATTCGAACATCGCCCGATCATTGCCAGTATCGCCCGCGACGACCGATTCGTCGAGGCCGATACGCAGTTGTCCACATAACCATGCGAGCGCCGCGCCCTTGTCGGCGGCCTTCGGCAATATGTCGAGGTCGCGGCCGCTGGAATAGACGATGCGGGCATCGATATCTGCTGCCCGCAGAGCGTTTTCAATGTCGGCAAGCGCCTTTTCATCGGCGTCATGCAGAAACCAGCTGGATTTGAGGCCATGCTGGTAGCGCTCCTCCTGCATCGTCACGCCCGGCCGGCCGGTCATGACATCGGCAATCCTCAGCGGGTTGAAACCGGTGCCGAGCGAGTGGCTGTAGGCACCTTCCAGTTCGCTGTGCTCTTTCGCATGCAGCATGGTTCCGACGCCGCCGATGATATAGTCGGGCCGCGGCAACGGCACCTCTTCGAGCAGCGCAAGCTGGTCATCGACCAGCCTGCCACTGTTGAAGACGAGAAGCGGGCGACGCTCTTCCGGCAAGGCGTGCCAGAAATCGCGAAACCGGCGCGTCGCGTCATTATCGCCGACGACGGTTCCGTCGAGATCGGTGGAAAAGAGGCGAAGCGGCCTCAATCGCCGTCATTCCACGGTTCGGCCCAGTCCGATTCTTCCAGAACCGGCATCATGGTCCTGCCTTCCACAAGGGCGAGAAGCTGCTGCGCAATGCCCGTCCAGGTGAACAGGCTGCGCGCCTTGTGTGCGCCCATGCGGGAAAGCCGTCCGTAAAGCCGCTCGTGCTTGAAAGGCTTCATCATGGTGATGCCGAGGTCTTCCTTGTCGAAAGGATCGGCAAACAGCGCGTGGCGGCCATAGCTCACGGCCCGGAACAGTCCGCCATGGATGGTAACAACGGTCGGCGTGCCGCTCGCCATCGCCTCGATCGCGGTCATGCCGAAGGGCTCGTAACGGCTCGAAAGCACGAAGAGATCGGCGGCGCGATACATGTCCGGCAGGTCCTCGTCCGCGACGTAACCCGAAAATGCCACCTTGTCTTCCAGACCGAGTGCCTGCACCCGCTCCTTCAACTGGTTGAGGATGGTGGTTTCCTGCTCGTCCATGTTCTCGCCGCCGACGGCCAGATGCAGTCGCGCTTCCGGTTCGCGCTCCGCCAGAACGGAAAAGCCGTCGATCAGCAGGTCGTACCCCTTGTTGGTGGCAAGCCGCCCAAGCGCCAGCACCACCTTGCCCTCAAAGCCGAAACGCTGCCGGATCATCTGCCGTGTCGCATCAGAGACCGGGAAGAAACGGTTGTCGTCGTAACCCGGCGGGATCATGTGGATGTGCTTGCGCTTGAGGCCGTAATCCTCGATCAGCACGTCCAGCTGCACCGGCGTTGTGGCGATCACCATGTCGCAGCTGCGATAGATGATCAGCTCGTGCTGGATGCGTTCCCTGAAGTTGAATTCCAGTTCGAACGTATCGGCCTTTTCCGGGTAATCGGTCTCCATCTGGCGCTTTTTCCAGATGCCGAGCGAATGCGGCGTGTGCAGATGCGGGATTTTCAGCGCTTCGGACAGCCGCTGCCCGGCCACGCCAGCATCCCAGTAATGGCTGTTGATGAAAGAATAATTCAGATCGTTTTTCTTGATGAAACGCAGCGCATTTTCGCACCATTCCATCAGGTGCCGGTGCAGATATTCCTTTGGAATGAAATCGCGCCCGCCGCAGGGAATGCGCACCACGCGGACGCGCTCGTCAACCTCGTCGAATTCCGGCTGGTCTTCGAAGCGGCGGGTGTAAAGATCGACAGTATAACCGAGCTGGCCGAGTTTGCGTGCAAGCTCAAGAACATAAACCACCTGTCCCCCGGTGTCCGCCGCGCCAAGTGGCGGGTGCGCGGCGACATAGCCATGCGTCGATATGAGAGCTATCCGCGGATAGCGTTCAGTTTCGCTCGTGGTCGTCATGGGTCCCATCTTGGTAAATTTTTCCAATTAACCCGATAAAAAGACCAAAGGGCACAAAAGGTTCCATCAAAACCTGAATAAAAGAGCTGTCGTATTTCGCCGGATGGCGTTTTCAGGTGCTGCGCTGCTGCTGCCTCAGGCGCGAAATCCGGTCCCATTCCCGCGCCTGATGCGCCTTGGATGTCGTTTCCACGATGAAGTCGATATGGGCCTCCGCCGCCGCTCTTGCCCGTACCGGATCGCCGGCGGCAATGGCATCGTGGATGGCGATATGCTGTCTCAGCACCTCGTCATGGGCGCCGGCAACGGTGAAGATGAGATGGCGATTGTAGAAGATATCGTCGCTCAGAAGCCGGTAGCAGGAGCGCAGCGTGTGCATCAGCACGATATTATGCGCCGCCTCGCCGATGGCGTTGTGAAATTCCACATCGCCCGCAAGCTCCTCTTCGAAACGGCCCGCCTCATGCGCCTCAAGCATCCTGTCGACGATGGCGGCAAGGTTGCGCCTGTCCGGTTCCGTCGTCCGCTGCGCGGCAAGTTCGGCGGTCATGCCTTCGATATAACGGCGATATTCGAGGAAATCCCGCGTCGCCCGGCTGTGGCGGGTGATCAGCGCGCTCAGGGGATCGGAAAAGACCGGGCCGACAATATCGGCGACATAGGTGCCGCCGCCATGCCGGCTCACGAGAAGGCCACGGGTTTCAAGCTCCTTCAGCGCTTCCCGCAGGATCGGCCGCGAGACATCGAGCCGTTGCGCCAGTTCGCGCTCGCCCGGCAGCCGGTCGCCATCGCGCAATATACCGTCGAGGATCAGTTCCTCGAAGCGCAGGATCACCTCCTGCGATGTGCGGCTATGCTCGATGCGCGCAAAAAGGGTTTCGTCCATCGCAGAAGTCTCCGGCGAAATCCCGCCCCGTGTTTGATGCCGGGCAAATTATCAGCGAAGCATCGTACTGGTCAAATATTCTGTCCAGTTCCGCGCGGGTGGCGTCTTGTGTCCCTGCGGCAACTCGGCATCTGCCTTTCTAAACTGGCTTTTGTTAAAGCAGGCTTGGGACAGGGTGACGATGGCGGATTTTTGCCGTCAGATGGATCAAAACAATTACATCGGCTTCGATTGCGGTGTTTTCATCACGATCGATGTTTTAGAAATCCGGGACAGGAAGCGGGGACGAAATCGCAATGGCCAAGGGTAGATTTGCTTTTGCAAGCGCGCCGGAAAGGTCGCTGGCTCTGGGCGAGGTGCATGCGCGCCCCACGGTGCTGCTCGCACCGTCGCGCATCATCATCCAGCTTGCCTTCATGATGGATGGCGGCTCCGCCGTGCATCACTCCGTCATCGCGGAAATGTCGCGCAGCCGCGGTGTCGCGCCGCCGGAACGCGACGCCCGCCACCATGCCATGCCCTGGGGGCAGGGCACGCTGCGCTGGGAGCGGCACACGGAATTTTCCACCTGGTTCTGGGACGGGCCGGCGCCGGAAAAATTCGGCGGCGAGATTGCCGGCGACCCGTTCGGCGACGGCTTTTCGCCGCCTGGCTCGCTGATCTCGGGCGTGCGGCTGGAAATCCATCAGGATAACGCGCTCGCGGCGCGAGCCGAGACGATGTTCGAGCCGACCAGCCTCTGTCACAGCGACCTGCGCGACGGGCAGGCGGCGATCCTCACCGATTTCCGTCAGGATCGCGACGGGCTGACACAGATTCTGGTGATCGACCGCGGTTTGAGCGATTACAGCCGCGGCGCGCTGGTACAGCGGCTTCTCGATATCGAGACCTACCGCACGCTTGCCATGCTCGGCCTGCCGATGGCGCAGACGCTGTCGCCGGAAATCCGCCGCATCGAGGATGGCCTGACCGGCATCACCCAGCGCATGAAAAACGGTGCGCGTGACGAGGCCGATGCGCTGCTGGCCGAAATGACAAGGCTTGCGGCCGAACTGGAAGCCAATGCCGCGCTCAGCCTTTATCGTTTCGGCGCCAGCCGCGCCTATGACGGCATCGTGCGTGAACGTATCCGGGCGCTCGCGGAAACCCCGGTGCACGGGCACGAAACCATGGGCAGCTTTCTGGAGCGGCGCATGGCGCCCGCCATGCGCACCTGCCAGTCGGTGGAAGAGCGGCAGGCGAACCTCTCGCGCAAGCTCTACCGCGCCACGGCTCTGGTTCGAAGCTGGATCGATGTGGAGCTGGAGCGGCAGAATACCGTGCTCCTGAACACCATGAACAAGCGCGCGGCCATGCAGCTTCGCCTGCAGCAGACGGTGGAAGGCCTCTCCGTCGCCGCTATCTCCTATTATGTCGTCGGCCTCATCGGTTATCTCACCAAGGCGATCAGCCACGACGTGCTGCCGGTCGATCCCGCCGTGGTCACCGGTATCTCCGTTCCCTTCGCGGTTCTCGGCGTCTGGTGGGTGGTGCGTCGCATCCGCCGCTCCCATGCCGAGGGCGGGCACTGAGGGCCAGGTTTCCCTCTTTCCTGTGACACGCACAGGGATGAGGGAGGATAGGTGGTGCCGATGCGAAGCCTGCCTCAGCCCTGCTCCCAATAGGGTGAAGGCCCATAAAGCCCGGCCAGATAATCGATGAACAGCCGCACTTTCGCAGGCAGGAACTGCCGGCTCGGATAAACCGCCGAGAGCGTGACGTTTCGCGATCCCTCATAACCCGGCAGAACCTGCACCAGCTTGCCGCTGCGCAATTCATGGCCGATATCCCAGGTGGAGCGCAGCGCAATGCCAAGCCCTGATATCACCGCCTCGCGGATCACCTCGCTGGAATTGGTGATGAGCATCCCCTCCGGGCGAATGCTCATCGCGCCGCCCGGTCCTTCCAGCCGCCAGACATCGTTATTGTGGGCCGGCAGGCAGCGGTGCCTTTTCAGATCCTCGATTGTCGCCGGCATCCCGTGCGCGGCCACATAATCCGCTGAAGCGCAGAGCACGCGACGCACCGGTGCCAGCCTGCGGGCGACGAGGCTGGAGGAATTGAGATCGGCGATGCGGATCGCCAGATCAAAACCACCCTCGATGATGTCGATGAACTCGTCGCTCAGCACGAGATTAACCGAGAGATCAGGATGCCGCTCCATGAAACCCTTCAGATGCGGCGCGATATGCATGCGCCCGAAGGAGGTCGGCGCGGAAACCTTCAGCGTGCCGTTGACCGTATTGGCGCGGCCGGACACGAAATCCTCGGCCTCTTCAAGTCCCTCCAGCACGGCCAGCACACGCTCGTAAAAGCCCTGCCCCGCTTCGGTCAGGGAAATCTGCCGTGTGGTGCGCTGGAACAGCCGCGCGCCGAGCTTTTCTTCCAGCCGCTTGATGCGCTTGGAAATCACGGCGGGCGAATAACCAAGCTCTTTGGCGGCGAGCGACATGCTGCTGGAGGCGGCAACGCTTGCGAAGACTTCCAGATCGCCCAGATTCGTCATAGTTGCCCTCGATTGTTTCCAGAATGGAAAAAATCCATAACATTTGATTGCGCTGTTTCAAAGTGGTAAAGAAAGAATACCAGTTGGGAAAATGGCATGGAGGAGGCGCGGTGACGCAGCCGATCAAGTTTCTGGAGCCGCGCGCGAAAGTCGTCGCCGGCCGTGACCGCATCATAGCGGACCTCAAGGATATTCTGCCGGCGGACTGTCTTGTGCACGAACCGCGCGAACTCGTGCCTTTCGAAACCGATGCCTTCGTCTCTTATCGCCGGCTGCCGCTCGCCGTCGCACTGCCGAAGACGACGGAAGAGGTGGCGGCGGTGATGAAATATTGTCACCGTTACGGCATTCCGGTCGTGCCGCGCGGTGCCGGCACGTCGCTCTCCGGCGGCGCGATCCCGCAGGAGGATGCGGTGGTGATCGGCCTTTCGAAAATGGCCTCGATCCTCGAGCTGGATTTTTACAATCGTACCGCACGAGTGCAGGCGGGCGTCACCAATCTCTCCATTTCCGATGCGGCCGGCGCGGAAGGTTTCTTTTATGCGCCGGATCCCAGCTCGCAGCTTGCCTGCACCATCGGCGGCAATATCGGCATGAATTCCGGCGGCGCGCATTGCCTGAAATATGGCGTTACCACCAACAATCTGCTCGGCGTGAAAATGGTGCTGGTGGATGGCACAGTGCTGGAACTGGGCGGCAAGCACCTCGACGCCGCCGGTTACGATCTGCTCGCCCTTGTCTGTGGTTCGGAAGGCCAGCTCGGTATCGTGACGGAAGCGACAGTGCGGCTGATCGCCAGGCCGGAAGGCGCGCGACCGGTGCTGTTCGGCTTCGAGACATCCGAGGAGGCCGGCTCCTGTGTGGCCGATATTATCGGTGCGGGTATCATCCCGGTCGCCATCGAATTCATGGACAAGCCGGCCATCGAGATTTGCGAGGCCTTCGCCAAGGCGGGATATCCGCTGGATGTTGGCGCGCTGCTGATCGTCGAGGTTGAAGGTTCAGAGGTGGAAATGGACGCCATGCTGGCCGATATCGTCACCATCGCCCGAAAACATGGCGTGAAGACCGTGAAGGAATGCCAGTCGGCCATGGAAGCGGCGGCGATCTGGAAAGGTCGCAAATCCGCCTTCGGTGCGACGGGTCGTATCGCGGATTATATCTGCATGGATGGCACCGTGCCGCTTTCGCAACTTTCCTACGTGCTGAAAAAGACGAGCGAGATTACCGACCGGCTCGGCCTGCGCGTCGCCAATGTCTTCCATGCCGGCGATGGCAACATGCACCCGCTCATCCTGTTCAATGCCAACGACCCTGATGATGCGGCCCGCGCCGAGGAGGCGGGCAATGAGATATTGAAGCTCTGCGTGGATGCCGGCGGGTGTTTGACCGGCGAGCACGGTGTCGGCATCGAAAAGCGCGATCTGATGCGCCACCAGTATGCTGAGGCCGATCTTGCCCAGCAGATGGCGGTGAGGGCGGCTTTCGATGAGGGCTGGCTGATGAACCCTTCCAAGGTGTTTCCGCTGGAGGGGAGGGGATGATGGCTGTGGATTTTGTGACGTTGATGGGTGTGGCTTACCCCCCTCTGCCCTGCCGGGCATCTCCCCCTCAAGGGGGGAGATCGGCAAGCGGAATGCTCCTTGCCTCAAGGACAAGTTCGACATTGTTGAGCGAGCGGCTGCGTCATCCGATCTCCCCCCTTGAGGGGGAGATGCCCGGCAGGGCAGAGGGGGGTACCTCTTGCTCGGAGCGCAGTCTCTCTTGCGCCAACCGCGCCACCCCATGCCCGGAGCACGCCACCCCATGCTGACCCCATACTCAGAAACACAGGCCGCCGATATCGTCCGCGACCACGCAACGCGAAAAAAACCGCTGAAAATCATCGGTGGCAACACCCGTTCCGGTTTCGGCAACGCAGTCGCGGCAAATGATGCGCTCTCCTCCCGCGCCATGAACGGCATCGTCTCTTACGTTCCCGCCGAAATGGTCATGACCGTCAAGGCCGGCACTCCACTCGCTATCGTCGAAGCCGCCCTTGCTGAAAACCGCCAGATGATGGCCTTCGAGCCGATGGACCATCGCCCGATCATGGGAACTGCGGGCGAGCCGACCATCGGCGGCGTCTTCGCCGCCAATGTTTCCGGCCCGCGCCGTTATGTGGCGGGTGCGGCCCGCGACAGCCTGCTCGGCATCCGTTTCGTCAATGGCGGCGGAGAGATTATCAAGGCCGGCGGCCGCGTCATGAAGAATGTCACCGGGCTCGATCTGTCGAAATTTCTCGCCGGCTCCTTCGGCACGCTCGGTTTCCTCACCGAAGTGACCTTCCGTGTGCTGCCGAAACCGCCGGCCGAAAAAACCGTGGTCGTGTCCAGTCTCGATGACGAGGCGGCGACACGCATCATGGCGGCGGCGATGGCGATGAGCGTCGAGGTCTCCGGCGCGGCGCATCTGCCGGAAAGTGTTCGCTCCCGTTTCATCGATGGCGGATTGCCGGATGGCCCGGCAACCATCCTGCGGCTGGAAGGGCTTTTCGCCTCGGTGGAGGCGCGCACGGCCAAACTCCTCTCGGTCATGGATCGGGTCGGGCCGTGGGCGCTGCTGGAGGCTGAGGAGAGCAGGCTTTTGTGGCGTCAGGTGCGGGATGTTGCACCCTATGCCGGACAAGGAGCGAAGCCCTTGTGGAAAGTATCGGTCGCGCCTTCAGTGGGTCATCAGCTTGTCGCGGCGTTGCGCATGGAAGCGGGCATAGACGCCTTTTACGACTGGCAGGGCGGCCTCGTCTGGATGCAGATGGAGGCCGACCCCGAGGCGGATTTGCTGCGCGGCGCGATCCGGGCGCTCGGCGGTGGTCACGCAACGCTGGTGAGGGCAAGCGATGCGGTGCGCGCCACGGTCACGGCATTCGAGCCGCGCCCGGCCGCAGAGGCCATCCTGTCGGCACGGATCAGGGAAAAGCTCGATCCGGCGGGCATCTTCAATCCCGGCAAGATGGCCGGAGCGATATAAGGGCGGTCTGAACCATGCAAACATCCTTCACGCCGCAACAGCTGGCCGATCCGCATGTGGCGGAATCCGAAAAAATCCTGCGCAAATGTGTGCATTGCGGTTTCTGCACTGCCACCTGTCCCACCTATGTCACGCTCGGCAACGAGCTGGACAGCCCGCGCGGCCGCATCTACCTCATCAAGGACATGCTGGAAAACAGCCGTCCGGCCGACCGCGAGGTCGTCACCCATATAGACCGCTGCCTCTCCTGCCTTGCCTGCACCACCACCTGTCCCTCCGGCGTGGATTACATGCATCTGGTCGATCATGCCCGCGCCCATATCGAACAGACCTATAAGCGCCCCTTCATGGATCGGCTGTTCCGCAATCTTCTGGTCGCCGTCCTGCCCCATCCCACGCGTTTTCGGCTGGCCCTGCACCTGGCCCGGCTGGCGCGGCCCTTCTCAGGCCTGCTTGCCAGGGTTCCAGCGCTGAAGCCGCTGCAATCCATGCTCGCTCTCGCGCCCGCCGCCGTGCCTTCCGCCTCCGCTTCCGCCCGTCCGGGTGAACGGCCGGCCGAGGGCGAAAGGCGCGGGCGTGTCGCCATTCTCACCGGCTGCGCCCAGCCGGTGCTCGACCCCGGCATCAACGAAGCGACGCTGCGCCTGCTTGCGCGGCTCGGCATCGAGGTCGTGGTGCCGAAGGGCGAGGGCTGCTGCGGTTCGCTGGTGCATCACATGGGCCGGGAGGAAGAAGCGCTCGCTTCAGCCCGGCGTAATGTCGATGTCTGGACGCGGGAGATGGAGAGCGGCGGCCTCGACGCCGTCATCATCACGGCTTCCGGCTGCGGCACCACCATCAAGGATTACGGCCATATGCTGCGGCTTGATCCCGCCTATGCGGAAAAAGCCGCGCGGGTCTCGGCGCTTGCAAAGGACATCACCGAATATCTCGCCACGCTCGATCTGCCACAACGGCAAAGCCAGGGCCTGACGGTCGCTTATCATTCCGCCTGCTCCATGCAACACGGCCAGAAGATCACGCTCGCCCCGAAACAGCTGCTGAAGGCGGCGGGTTTTACCGTTCGCGATCCGGCGGAAGGGCATCTCTGCTGCGGCTCGGCCGGAACCTACAATATCCTGCAGCCGGAAATTTCCGCCAAGCTCAAGGCGCGCAAGGTGAAGAATATCGAGGCCACCCGCGCGGATGTCATCGCTACCGGCAATATTGGCTGCATCACACAGATCGGAACCGGCACTGATATGCCGATCCTGCACACGGTTGAGCTGCTGGACTGGGCCTATGGCGGGCCGAAGCCGGCGCGGCTTTCGGTTTAGAAACGTCCCGTGGTACTTTCGACTGCGCAGTACCCGAGGCAGCTTTCGCGCACGCACTTTCGGCATCCAGTCGGCGCGCGTCGGCGCGACGAGAAGAGTCTTTCCAGCCCAATGACTTGGGCTGACTGGATTCCGGCTCATGGACGGAATGACGAAGAAAGCGAGCGTCGTCCACGCGGCACGCTTTGCGCCATATCTTTTAGAACTTATATGCCACGCCGAAATTCACCGCATTGGTGATGATATCGGTCTTCAGCGACGCGCCATTGTCGATATCGACGTCGATAAAGGAATAGGTGCCCTTATATTCCACGAAGGTCGACCAGTTGTCGGTGATGCGGTAGCTGAGGCCGGCCTGCGCCTGCAGGGTGGCGCCGCCAAACTGGTATTCGAAGGTCTTGCCCGACGGACGGTTCACTTCCACATGCGGCACGTTGATGCCGACGCCGGCGCCCACATAGGGGGTGATCGGCAGGGATTCCAGCGGAAAGCGATAGAGCGCGTTGAGCGTCAGAAGGTTCAGGCCGTCGGTGAATTCGAAATGCGACCAGCCGGAGCGGGCAAGCGTCTGGTCGTCGGCATAAACCTTGTCATGGGTGAAATCGAGCGAGATACCGAAATTGTTGAGCCGACCCTCTTCGAACCAGTAGGTGCCGCGCACGCCCCAATAGGGCGGGCTGGAAAACGACTTGCCTTCCCAGCCGGCGCGAAAATCCGGTCCGTCGGAAACCGTCACATCGCTGTGCGGGGCGCTTTGCCAGCCGCCATAACCGGAAATTTCAAATTCGCCTGCGAGTGCGGCAGAGAAGGAAACGCCGCTGAGGAGCAGGGCGCAGACAAAAGAAGCATAGCGCGGCATGGAGAGAATCCAAGTTGATATCAGAAATCCACCAAACCGTTTTTTGATAACATTTGAATGACAGAAACGAAAAACGGGCGGTCAGCTGACCACCCGTTTTAAGGCCGTTCCATCATCCCCCTGAGAGAGGTCCGGCGCCTGGCGTCCCCCGCCAAGTCTCGTCGAATGCTTCGTTCGATTGAATTCAGCCCGAGTGTACCCGCGCAAGGCGGCAATTCAAGCGGATACGCCGCCCTGCCGGTCCTGAAGCGGCCGGAATGGCGTAACCGTTGCCGTCATATCACAATGACCTTGGTTCCGACGTTTACGCGCTCATAAAGATCGGTGACATCCTCGTTGCGCATGCGAATGCAGCCGGAGGAGTTGTTGCTGCCGATGGTCCAGGGCTGGTTGGTGCCGTGGATGCGGTAAAGCGTGGAGCCGAGATACATGGCGCGCGCGCCCATCGGGTTGGCCGGGCCGCCTTCCATGAAGGCGGGTAGGTAATGTCCCTTGGCCGCCTCGCGGGTGATCATTTCCTTCGGCGGGGTCCAGCTCGGCCATTCCGCCTTGCGGGTCACCTTGTGGGTTCCGGCCCATTCGAAGCCGGGTTTGCCGACGCCGACGCCATAACGCCGCGCCTTGCCGTCGGCGAGCACGAGATAGAGGAAGCGGTTCGGCGTATCGATGACGATGGTGCCGGGTTTTTCATTGGTCTGGTAGGTGACGATCTGCGGCAGGAACTGGGGCGCGATCTGCGTGCGCACCGGCGCGTTGGGTCGCACGGCGGCATTCTGCACCCGCGCCGGGCGCTGCGATGTGACGCCGGAGCTGGGGCGCTGCGGCATGGCGGCCTGGCGCTGCTGGAAGAATGGCTGGCGTGCGGCAGGCGCGCGCGGATAAACCACCGGGCGCACATTGCCGCGACCACCCAGCTGCGTGACCCATGGTGCGGAAAGGTCCGGGCTGACGACGATCGGCGGGCGCTCGCGGTAACGCTCATTGGCCATGGCGGCCGGCACAGCAAGGGTGGAAACGAGGCTCAGTGCCAGAAAAACGGACTTCATCGTCATCGGGTGGACTCTCTCTGCGGTATGCCGCAACAATGGAAATGGCGGGGAATATTGTCCCGCATTGCCGGACACGTTCGCACCTCGACGCCAGCGAATCGTAAATGGCTGTTCATTAAAAAGACCTTGATTAGGGAAAGCTGTATTTAAGGTTAGCGCCCGGTTTTGAAACGTGGTGAATGAGTGGTAAGTGCGCAGCTTCCAACGGTCACGGGCGGGAGCGGAAAAGGATTGTTGCGGAATGAGCGAAGCGGGACTTGAAACCGGTGCGGATGGCCGCGTGCGGTGCTTCTGGCAGCAGGGGCTGGAGGATTACAGCCGGTATCACGACGATGAATGGGGTTATCCCGTCACGGATGATCGCCGCCTGTTCGAGAAGATTTGTCTGGAAGGTTTCCAGTCCGGGCTTTCCTGGCTGACGGTTCTGCGCAAGCGGGAAGCTTTCCGGCTTGCCTTTGCCAATTTCGAATTCGAAAAAGTGGCAGAGTTCGGCGATGCCGATATCGAGCGCTGTGTTGCGGACAAGTCCATCATCCGCCATCGCGGCAAGATCGTTTCGACCATCAACAATGCCCGCCGCGCCGTGGCGCTGCGGGACGAATTCGGCTCGCTTGCCCGATATTTCTGGGGTTTCGAACCCGCCGCCGCAGAAAGGCCGCAAAGGCTGGACTATGCGACGTTAAGGGCCAACCCCACCAGCGCCGCCTCTATCCGCCTTTCCAAGGATTTGAAGAAGCGGGGCTGGACCTTCGTCGGCCCGACGACCGTTTATGCATTCATGCAGGCCATGGGTATGGTCAACGACCATATCGAGGGCTGCCATTGCCGCCAGCCGATCGAGGCCCTGCGGCGGGAGTTCATACGTCCATGAAGGCAACGTCCCTTCTTCTGGCTTTCACCATGACTGTGGCCGCCGTGCCGCATCCGTCTTTTGCGGAAAGCCGCAATGTCGATGGCATCTGGCTCGATGACGGCGAAAGGCTGAAGGAAGTGGCGCTGCCGCCGTCTGGACCGCTGACGCTGGATGGCTGGACCCGGCGTGGGCGTGGCGATGTTTATCGCCTGAAGGTGAAGGCCGGGCAGACGGTGAAGATCGAGCTTGCCGCCTCCAGCGAATTTGTCCTGATGGCGGTCTTCGATTTTTCGACGCCGGATGAGGATGCGATCTTCTTCAGCGATTCCGGCGGCAAGATCGCGACGCTGACGCCGAAGGCGGATACCGAATGGCTGATCCGCCCGACACTCATTCTGGGGTCGCCGCGCCGTGGCCTCGGCGCGCATTACACGTTGACGGTCAGCACCGGGAAATAGGCCCGCCCTCAGGCCGCCTGTGTCAGCACGATCAGGCCGAAACTCAGAACACCCAGCAGCACCAGCGACAGGCTGGCGGCGACGATGACCTTGCCGCCGGCATGGCGAAGGCTGCGAATATCGACCGAAAGACCCAGCGCCGCCATCGACATGATGGTGAGGATATTGGAGAGCGAGGCGACGGGGGAAAGCAGAACTTCGGGGATGAGGCCGAAGGAACGGGCCATGATCATCAGCACGAAGCCGATGATGAACCACGGAACCATCTGCTGCAGCTTCAGGCGTCCCTTGCCGGACTGGCCATGGATGACGGAAAGCGTGGCGATGACCGGCCCCAGCATCAGCACGCGAATGAGCTTGACGATGGTGCCGGTCTGCACGGCAATCGCGCCGAGCGGCGCGGTGGCGGCCAGAACCTGCGGCACGGCATAGACCGTCAGGCCGGCGAAAATGCCGTATTGGGTGGCATCGAGACCCAGAAGCTGCGGCAGGAATGGCATCAAAAGCACGGCGGCGACGCCGAGAACCGCGGTAAAGGCAATCGATGCGGCGACATCTTCCGGCTTGGCACCAATGGCGGGCGCGGCGGCGGCGATGGCGGAATTGCCGCAGATGGAATTACCGCAGGCGATCAGCGTTGCAAGCTTGGGCGGCAGGCCCAGCATTCGCCCGGCGGCATAGCTGACGATTAGCGACAGCGCGACGATCAGCGCGATGCCACCAATCAGCAGCCCGCCGGCGCCCTTGAGAATGGCAAGGCTGAGGGACGCGCCGAGAAGCGCCACCGCGATTTCGAGCAGGGTCTTGGCGCTGAACCTGATGCCGGCCGAAGCGACCGCTGGAAGCGACACCAGAGAACGCAAAAGTGTGCCGATCAGAATGGCAAGCACAAGATCGCCAAGCCATGCATGGCCGGCAAGCCGCACCTGAAAACGCTCGGCCAGAATGGCGGCGCAGCTGACGGCTGCGCAGAGCAGGATGCCCGGCAGAAGCGGGGTGAACCAACGTAGGGAAAACTGAAAGGGATGGGTGAGGGTGCGATGCTGTGCCATGGCCAGACAATGCCGTAGCGGCCTGTTTTATTCTATCAAATAATATGGCATATATTATTCGATAAAATCGAATGAAAAGCCATGACCTTCGAACAACTCCGCATCTTTATCGCCGTCGCCGAACGCGAACATCTGACAAGGGCCGCCGAAGCCATCGGCCTGACAGCTTCCGCCGTCAGTTCCGCCATCAAGAATCTCGAGGCGTTTTATAATGTCGAGCTGTTCCATCGTGTCGGCCGCAACATCGAACTGACCGAAAGCGGCCGGGTATTTCTGGGCGAAGCAAAGGCGACCTTGGCGCGCGTGCGCAATGCCGAATTGATTCTTTCCGAAATGGGCGGGCTGACGCGCGGCGAAATCACCGTCTGCGCCAGCCAGACCATTGCAAGCTACTGGCTGCCGCCGATCCTGATGCAGTTCAAGAAGCTCTATCCCGGCGTCACCGTGCGGCTTGATATCGGCAATACCAAGACTGTCACGCAGGCGGTGCTGGACGGTCTGGCGGAGGTCGGTTTTATCGAGGGCAGGATCGACGAGCCGGCCTTGCTGGTGCAGCCCGTCGTGTCGGACAAGCTACTGGTCGTCACCGGTTCGGCCCATCCCTTCGCCGATGGCCGTTATCTCACCGCGCTCGATATGCTTTACGGCACCTCATGGGTGTTGCGTGAGCAGGGCTCCGGCACCCGCTCCGCCTTCGAGGCGGCGGTGCGGCAGATGGGCGTCGATCCCGGCGAGCTTTCCGTCATGCTGGAACTGCCGTCCAACGAGGCGGTGGTGATGGCGGCGCGCTCGGGTGGGGCCGCGACGGCAGTTTCAGCCTCGGTCGCGTCACTGTTTTTGCGGCAGGGTTTGCTGGTCCGTTCGGGCATCGATCTGCCCGCCCGCAACTTCGCCCTTTTGCGCCATAAGGAACGCCACACCAGCCGCGCGGCCATGGAGCTGGAACGCCTCAGCCGTGCGGCATCGGAGGACTACAAGGCCGGTCTTGCGGGGGTGTAATAGAGTGCGGAGTGGTACGGGCCGCGTTCGCGCGGTTGCCGTAGGCATGGGAAAGCTGCCGCTTGTTTCTTCTCCCCGTCGGGGAGAAGTCCGCGGCAGCGGGATGAGGGGGCGAGCTCTCCGAAACCCGGCAACGTTGCCCCCTCATCCGACCCTTCGGGCCACCTTCTCCCCGGCGGGGAGAAGAAAAAGTGGAGCGCCATAGCCGGCGCTCCCCTTCAACAATAGCAATCACTTGCCCTTGGACTTCAGCCAGGCCTTCATCATGGCGATTTCGCCTTCCTGCGCCTTGATCACCTCTTCGGCCAGCTTGCGGATTTCCGGGTCCTTGCCATATTCGAGCTGGACCTTGGCCATATCGATTGCGCCCTGATGATGCGGGATCATGCCGCGCACGAAATCGACATCGGCATCGCCACTGTAATCGATGGCCATATCGCCATGCATCTTCTTGCTGGCTTCGATGAAAGCCTTGGTGGAATCGGTTTCGCTTGCGGCACCCTTGGACATGGTGTGCCCGGCATGGCCGCCCGCTTCCTGTGCGAAAACGGGCATGGCGAAGACGGCCGCGAAAGCGGCGGCGAGCGTGATGGTCTTGATAGACATGGATTATCCTTCCTGTGTCTGACGGATTTTTCGATGGATTGACTGGAAAAATCTGGTGTCAGGCGCGGGGAGGCGGCAGCGGCGGCGCGAAAGCCTTGCCATTAAAGAGAATGCCACGCTGTGGCTTGGGGTAGTCGAAGATCATCCGGCCGGCATCGGCGAAGATCATTTGCGGAACCACGATCAGGCAGGCGGCGCAGGATCCGGGATGCGTGGCGTCATCACCATGTGGGCAGCAATCGCCCATGCCGGATTTATGGGCTTTGGCTATATTCTGCCCATGGGTCTCGGCACCGATGTCCCGATCTCCGGCATGGTTTGAATGGCCATTTTCATGGCTCATCGCAGGTTGCGACGAAAGGGCCATGCCTGTGCCCAGCGGCATGCTCATCGCCATCTGCGCCGGCATTGCACCGTAAAGCAGGCAGGCAAGAAACATCAAAGTGCGGACCATCAGGTG
This sequence comes from Rhizobium rhizogenes, assembly GCF_002005205.3. The sequence continues at coordinate 351,228 of NZ_CP019701.2, forward strand.
CATGGTGTGAATTTACCGCGAAAATTGTGGAATAAGCATGACGCTCAGGTCAGTTCACGCGCGATGACGTGATGTATGATGCGGTAATCCCTGCTTTCCTCGCCGAAGGGGGCAAGCGGCCATTCCCATGCGGCGGTGGGTGAGGAAATCTCGATGCCGTGCAGCAAATCCTCGTGCTGTTGCAGGCTGCCATCCCTGCCGATGACATCGAAGGATGTGTCCGTTACCAGACAGGCCTTGCAGGGAAGCCCGGCCAGCGCATCGAGATGCGTCCGAATGAGTTTCGCCAGCAGATCATCCGGCGCATTCGTGATCTTCTCGCGCTCCAGCCGGTGGCGTGCACCGGTGCCGATCTGCGACAGGAGATTGGCCGAGACGACGAGATCGAGATAGGGCACCCGCCGCAGGAAATCGAGCGGTTCCGGCTGTCGGTCGGCGAGTACATCGTCAAAGCCGGAAAGATCGCGGTTGGCGATGCGGACGTTCTTTTTGGCATTGAGGCGCAGTTTTGCCTGCACGCTGGCGAGATGTACCAGATCGACCAGAACGACGGTATCGAACATCGCCACCAGCGCGTCATAGGGCACATCGCGCAAGAGGCCGGACCCCAGCACCACTGCCGTTCGCCGCTGTCTCAGCTTTCTGGCCGATTGCAGCACGAATTGCCGGCTGTTGTCCTCATGCTCCGCCCATGCCTTGGCGCAGCGGTTGGCGCGCGCCCACAGGTTTACGGAATAGCGGATATGCGGCCGGAATTCTTTCGGCGTGACCGCGCGGGTGGCGGCATATTGCAGGGCTTCGAGGATCATGGATGCCTAACGGTAGATTTCACGGCGATGACCGATTTCGACCACCAGCACGACGAGCTTGTGATCCTGTATATCGCAGATGATGCGATAGTCGCCCACCCGATAGCGCCAGAAATTTCCAAGCTCGGAGCCCTGCAGGGCGGCGCCGGTCTGGCGCGGATCGTCCAGTGCCGCCAGCCGGTCATGGAGAAAGCTGCGGATTCGCCGGCGTATTTCCGGATTTATCTTGCGCATCTCTTTCTGGACAAGTGTGTGATATTCAATTGTCCAGATCACGCCAGAACTCCTCGGCGCTTACGACCTTCGATTCTCCGCGCTGAATGCGCCGCGTCGCCTCTTCCGCGAGATAGAGGTCTTCCATATCCTCGATATGTTTCTCGATCGCCTCGCGGATGTAATAGGCGGATGTGCGGCCGGTGCGCTCGGAAAGCGCCTTCAGCCGCTCATAGGTCTCATCAGGCAGGCGGATGGCTGTCTGTTTGCTCATGGGGCGCGTCCTTCCCGATCTCAATTGGGATACATGTATCCCATATAGCACCGCTTGGCTGCGCAGGCCAGTAAAACCGCAGCCTTTGCGGCTTGCCGCACCGGGCTTCATCCTCTAATACACCGGCTTGATTTCAGGAAAATATCGGACCGGTCCCATGAGCGAAAAAGCAAAAAAGCCTCAGAAACTGAAAGCCCGCCTGCCGCGCGGCTTCGTGGATCGCTCGGTTGCCGATATCCATGCCACCAATGAGATGATCGAGAAGATCCGCAGGGTCTATGAGCTTTACGGCTTCGATCCGGTGGAGACCCCGCTGTTCGAATATACCGATGCGCTCGGCAAGTTCCTGCCGGATAGTGACCGGCCGAACGAAGGCGTGTTTTCGCTGCAGGACGATGACGACCAGTGGATGAGCCTGCGCTACGATCTCACCGCGCCGCTCGCTCGCCATGTCGCGGAAAATTTCAACGAAATCCAGCTGCCGTACCGCACCTATCGCGCCGGTTATGTCTTCCGCAACGAAAAACCCGGCCCCGGCCGCTTCCGGCAGTTCATGCAGTTCGATGCCGATACGGTGGGCGCTGCCGGCGTGCAGGCGGATGCCGAAATGTGCATGATGATGTCCGATACGTTGGAAGCACTGGGCATTGCGCGCGGCGACTATGTCATCCGCGTCAACAACCGCAAGGTGCTCGACGGCGTCATGGAAGCCATCGGCCTCGGCGGTGAGGACAATGCCGGCCGTCGTCTCAATGTGCTGCGTGCCATCGACAAGCTCGACAAGTTCGGTCCTGAAGGCGTGAAGCTGCTGCTCGGTCCCGGCCGCAAGGATGAATCCGGTGACTTCACCAAGGGTGCGGGCCTTGGCGAAGAGCAGATCGAAAAGGTGCTGTTTTTCGTTGGCATCAAGGATTATGCGGAAAGCGCTGATGATCTGGCCAAACTTGTTGCTGGCACCTCGAAAGGCGAAGAAGGCGTTGACGAGCTGAACATCATCGGCGCCCTGGTCTCCAGTGCCGGTTACGATGCGACGCGCATCAAGATTGATCCTTCCGTCGTTCGCGGCCTCGAATATTACACCGGCCCGGTCTATGAGGCCGAACTGACCTTCGATGTCACCAATGAAAAGGGCGAAAAAGTCGTGTTCGGCTCGGTCGGCGGCGGCGGCCGTTATGATGGCCTCGTGTCGCGCTTCATGGGCCAGCCGGTTCCGGCCACGGGCTTCTCCATCGGCGTTTCGCGCCTGATGACGGCGCTGAAGAACCTCGGCAAGCTCGGTCAGGTCAAGCCGCTTGCCCCCGTTCTCATCACCGTCATGGATGGCGATGTGGAGAGCATGGGCCGTTACCAGCGCTTCACGCAGGCGCTGCGCGCCGAAGGCATCCGCGCTGAAATGTATCAGGGCAACTGGAAGAAATTCGGCAACCAGCTGAAATATGCCGACCGTCTCGGCTCCCCCATCGCCATCATCCAGGGCGGTGACGAGCGCGCCGAAGGCGTGGTGCAGATCAAGGATCTGATCGAAGGCAAGCGCCTCTCCGGCGAGATCGAGGACAATGCCAGCTGGCGCGAGGCGCGTGTGGCGCAGGTCAGCGTGCCGGAGGCCGAACTGGTGGCGAAGGTCCGCGAGATTTTAGAGCATCAGGCAGAGGACGTTCGCCGCGCCGCCGAAGGGCGTTAAGGCCATGGCGATCCTCGCGCTCGACCATGTTCAATTGGCGATGCCGGCGGGCCGCGAAGATGAGGCGCGCGCTTTCTATGGCGGCCTGCTCGGCTTTGCGGAGCAGGCAAAGCCTGCCAATCTGGCCGCGCGCGGCGGGTGCTGGTTCAGCCGGAGTTCGATAAAACTGCATCTCGGCGTCGAGCAGGATTTCCGCCCGGCACGCAAAGCCCATCCGGCCTTTCTGGTCGATGATCTGGCAACCTTGCGAAAAACACTTGAAACAGCAGGCTGCCATGTGGTTGAGGATGAGCCGCTGGAAGGGTATCACCGGTTTTATGTCCATGATCCCTTCGGAAACCGCATCGAAATGATGCAGCCGCTCGAACCGTGACGAAAAGTACCGTTCCATGCCCCTGATCGACATGCCGGAATTTTCCGGCGAGCTACTGGAAGAATTCACCGCGCGCCGCACGAGCCGTGTGAACACGCCCGTCATCCAGCCCGCCGAACCGTTCCTGGATATGGCCGGCGAGGATTTGCGCCGCCGTATCTTCATGACGGAGAACGAAACGGGGACAAGCCTGTGCCTGCGTCCCGAATTCACCATTCCCGTCTGCCTGCGCCACATCGAGACGGCGACCGGCACACCGAAGCGTTATTCCTATCTCGGCGAAGTCTTCCGCCAGCGCCGTGAGGGTGCCAACGAGTTTTATCAGGCCGGCATCGAGGATCTCGGCGATACCGATATCGCTGCCGCCGATGCCCGTGCCGTCATCGACGCAACCGCCATATTGAAACGGCTGCTGCCCGGCCGGGCGCTCGCCGTCACGCTCGGCGACCAGCAGGTTTTCGAGGCGGTGGTTGCCGCCCTCGGCCTGCCGCTCGGCTGGCAGAAGCGGCTGGTGCAGGCTTTCGGCGATATGGCGCAGCTCGACGCGCTGCTGGAAAGCCTTGTGCATCCCAAGCCGATGACCGGCCTCGATGCCCGCGTCGCCGGCCTGCTGGCGACGGGCGACGAGACGGTGCTGGTCGATTATCTCGATACGGTGATGCAGGAAACCGGCTATTCCACCAATGCCAGCCGCTCGCCGCAGGAAATCGCCCGCCGTCTGCGGGAGAAGCTGGCGCTCGCGGCCACGCGGCTGCCGGATGAAAGCTTTGCGCTGCTCAAGCAGTTCCTTGCCTTGAAGGCACCCCTGCCGCAGGCTTCGCAGGTTCTGGCTGATTTTGCCGCAAAGGCGAAGCTGAAACTGGATGGCGCGCTTTCCGCTTTCGACAAGCGTGTCGCAGCCCTTGCCAATGCCGGTGTCGATCTCGAAACCGTGACCTATGGCGCGGCCTTCGGTCGCCCGCTCGATTATTACACCGGCCTTGTCTTCGAGGTGGTGGAAGCGGGCGGCGACAGCGTGCTGGCCGGCGGCGGCCGTTTCGACCGGCTGCTGACCCTGCTCGGCGCACAGGAAAAAATCCCGGCTGTGGGCTTCTCGCTCTGGCTGGATCGTATCGAAGCGGTGCGCGGGAGCGACAAGCCATGATCACCATCGCATTGCCCTCCAAGGGCCGGATGAAGGAAGATGCCTCCGCCGTTCTGGAACGCGCCGGGCTGAAAGTCGCGGCTGTCGGCAATGACCGTTCCTATCGCGGCCGCATCGAAGGGCGAGACGATATCGAAATCGCCTATCTGTCGGCTTCCGAGATCGCCCGCGAGATCGGCGCCGGCACGGTGGATTTCGGCGTGACGGGTGAAGATCTGGTGCGCGAGGGACTGACCAATGCCGATGCGCAGGTGGAATTCTGTGCCCGCCTCGGTTTCGGCCATGCGGACGTCGTGGTTGCCGTGCCGGAAATCTGGCTGGATGTGGACAGCATGGCCGATCTTGGCGATGTGGCCTCGGAATTCCGCGCCCGCCATGGCCGGAGACTGGCGATCGCCACCAAATATTGGCGGCTGACGCAGCAGTTCTTTTCGCGCCAGCACGGCATTCAGCTTTACCGCATCGTCGAAAGCCTTGGCGCGACCGAGGGTGCGCCGGCGGCGGGGCAGGCGGATATCATCGTCGATATAACCTCCACCGGCTCGACGCTGAAGGCCAACCATCTGAAAATCCTCTCCGATGGCATCATCATCCGTTCGGAAGCCTGCTTCGTGCGTGCCCGCAAGCCGGAACATGATGGCGATGCGACGGTTCAGGAGATCGCCTCGCGCATAAGGGCGGCGGTCTGACGATAAAAAACAAAAAGCCGCCGGAGCGATCCGGCGGCTTTTTGTTGGTCGATTTATTTGGCTTATGCGTGGGCAACAGCCGCGCGGCGCCGAGCGTCGATGGAATAGGCGCCGGGGCCGAAGGCGGCAAGCAGGATGTAAGCGCCGGCAAGGGTGATGTTCTTCACCATCATGATGCCGTTCAGCGTGTTGATCCAGCCAAGAGCCGGCTCAGGCCAGCCGGGAACGGCAACGGTGCCGCTGTGGAAAACCAGACCGGTGAAGACGCAGAAGACGGCAAGCGCCCAGGCGGCGATTTTGGTCTGGAAACCAACGAGAATGGCAAGACCGGCAACGAGTTCGAACAGGCCTGCGAGATAGGCAAGCGCGGTTGCGGCGGGCAGGCCGGCGCCGGTGATCATGCCGGCCGTGCCGGCCGGATCGGCGAGCTTGCCAAAGCCCGATGAGATGAAGATGAAGGAAAGCAGAATGCGGGCGATGAGAACGAGGACGTTCTGGCTGCTGGACATGGATATCTCCGGTGGATGATCGGCGTGTCGCCGGTTAACTGCAAGGCAATGTCTGGAGATATCAATGCCCGAAAATCACTCATCTATAAAGATGAACGACAGAAGACAAATTGTCTTCATTTTGTGAACAATCTTCGGTCTCAACCGGCGTGGTCAGGCGGCGAAGCGGATATCTTCAAACCGCGGAAACAGGAACAGCCCGGAAATCCAGCCCTGCTGGCCGCCTTCGAAGCCGGAGGATTCGCCCATGCAGATGACCGGCTGCCGCATTGCCGGCAAGATGGAGACGCCGGTTGAAAAACAGAAGCGCGAGGGGGCGGTGGAAGCCTGCTCGAAAAGTTCAAGCACGCGCGCGTGGTCGCCACGGTCATAGCAGCGGACCAGGCTGAGCAGTCCGCATTCGCCCGGCGGCAGGCCGTGCATGAAAGACGCGTGTTCGCCAAGCCGGATGACGCCGCTCGCAAGATCGCTGCTCCATTCCTCCGAAATAAAGAAATGCGACAGGGTTTGCGGATCGGGCATGGTCGCCGCAGCTCCGGGCAGAGCATCGTTGCGTCTTGATATCTCGAACAAATCGCGCCCCCGCTGAACATCGTGCCAGCGCCGCTATTTCCAAGCGTCGCCGTCAGATTGTACTTTCACCGCCATCCGCAGTTGGACGTATTTGCAAGCATCGAAACCCCTTCAATGCTTGCGTCCTGTCGCGGCACCCTTATGGGCGCTGACTTATAGTTTATTTTCCTCTACCGACAACAACCGATCAGTGAGAAAATCAAAAATATTATGTATTCCTTCATCGCAATCGCGAAATATATGAAAAAAGACAACTAAATGTCGAACTTATAGGCCCGGAAATGCGGAATTCCGAGCCGCCGGCGATGGTGATTCGCCCATCTGGATGTCCCATTATTGCATGGGTCGCTGAAAACAAGCCGGCTAAAGTTACGGATGTCTCAAAAAGAGACAATATTTTGAAGCGACGCCCGCCATTGCAGTTTGCAGGCTCCTGTATAGCCTGAATGCAAGTTGCTCCGTGGAATTTTTCAAAAGAAAAAGGGCGATCCGGAGACCGCCCTTTCTTAATTCCGGTGACAGGACTGATTGGAAGTCCATGCCGCCTGTTTGGCGCGCTTGCGACGCCGGAGCGCTCGACGGGCATGGGCGGCAAACGAAAAAGGGCGATCCGAAGACCGCCCTTTCTTAATTCCGGTGACAGGACTGATTGGAAGTCCATGCCGCCCGTCCGGCGCGCTTGCGACGCCGGAGCGCTCGACGGGCATGGGCGGCAAACGAAAAAGGGCGATCCGAAGACCGCCCTTTCTTAATTCCGGTGACAGGACTGCTTGGAAGTCCATGCCGCCTGTCTGGCGCGCTTGCGACGCCGGACCGCTCGAAGGGCATGGGCGGCAAACGAAAAAGGGCGATCCGAAGACCGCCCTTTCTTAATTCCGGTGACAGGACTGATTAGAAGTCCATGCCGCCCATGCCGCCGCCCGGCATTGCCGGCATCGGAGCGTCCTTCTTCGGAAGCTCGGCGATCATGGCTTCGGTGGTGATCAGCAGCGAAGCAACCGAAGCTGCGTTCTGCAAAGCCGTACGGACAACCTTGACCGGGTCGACGATGCCGAGCTGGATCAGGTCGCCATATTCGCCGGTCTGGGCGTTGTAGCCGTAGTTGTCTTCGTTCTTCTCGAGGATCTTGCCGACAACGATGGAAGCTTCGTCACCTGCGTTGTCTGCGATCTGGCGAACCAGAGCCTGCAGGGCGCGGCGGATGATGTTGATACCGGCTTCCTGATCGTCGTTTTCACCCTTCGCGGTGATCTTCGTGGACGAACGCAGCAGGGCAACGCCGCCGCCCGGTACGATGCCTTCCTGAACGGCAGCGCGCGTCGCGTTGAGAGCGTCGTCGATGCGGTCCTTCTTTTCCTTCACTTCGACTTCCGTCGAACCGCCGACGCGGATAACGGCAACGCCGCCAGCGAGCTTGGCAAGACGTTCCTGCAGCTTTTCGCGGTCGTAGTCGGAGGTGGTTTCTTCGATCTGGGCCTTGATCTGGGCAACACGGCCTTCGATGTCGGACTTCTGGCCGGCGCCGTCAACGATCGTGGTGTTTTCCTTGGAGATCGAAACCTTCTTCGACTTGCCGAGCATGTCGAGGGTCACGTTTTCGAGCTTGATGCCGAGGTCTTCGGAAATGACGGTACCACCGGTCAGGATGGCGATGTCTTCCAGCATGGCCTTGCGGCGGTCGCCGAAGCCCGGAGCCTTGACGGCAGCGATCTTGAGGCCGCCACGCAGCTTGTTGACGACGAGCGTTGCAAGAGCTTCGCCTTCGACGTCTTCAGCGATGATGACGAGCGGCTTGCCGGTCTGAACGACAGCTTCGAGAACCGGCAGCATGGCCTGGAGGTTCGAGAGCTTCTTTTCGTGCAGGAGGATGTAGGCGTCTTCGAGGTCCGCAACCATCTTTTCCGGGTTGGTCACGAAGTAGGGCGACAGGTAGCCGCGGTCGAACTGCATGCCTTCGACGACTTCGAGTTCGGTTTCGGCGGTCTTGGCTTCTTCAACGGTGATGACGCCTTCGTTGCCGACCTTCTGCATTGCTTCAGCAATGTCGAGACCGATCTGACGCTCGCCGTTTGCGGAGATCGTGCCGACCTGCGCAACTTCTTCAGACGTGTTGATCTTCTTGGCCTTGGCCTGAAGGTCCTTGACGACTTCTGCAACGGCCAGATCGATACCGCGCTTCAGGTCCATCGGGTTCATGCCGGCAGCAACTGCCTTGGAACCTTCGCGAACGATGGCCTGGGCCAGAACGGTCGCGGTGGTGGTGCCGTCGCCGGCGATGTCGTTGGTCTTGGAGGCAACTTCGCGAACGAGCTGTGCGCCCATGTTCTCGAACTTGTCTTCCAGTTCGATTTCCTTGGCGACGGAAACGCCGTCCTTGGTGATGCGCGGAGCGCCGAAGGACTTGTCGATAACGACGTTACGACCCTTCGGGCCGAGGGTGACCTTCACTGCATCAGCAAGAACGTCGACGCCCTTGAGCATCTTTTCGCGCGCTGTGCGGCCGAATTTTACTTCTTTGGCTGCCATGTTCAAAACTCCTGGTTTCGAATGGCCGGAACGGGTCCGGCTTGAAATTTAAGGAAACGATGGGTCGACTGAAATCAGCCGATGATGCCCATGATGTCGGCTTCCTTCATGATCAGAAGGTCTTCGCCGTTGAGCTTGACTTCGGTGCCCGACCACTTGCCGAACAGAACGCGGTCGCCAGCCTTGACGTCGAGAGCGACAACCTTGCCGGACTCGTCACGTGCGCCGGAACCGACGGCGACGATTTCGCCTTCCTGCGGCTTTTCCTTGGCGGTATCGGGAATGATGATGCCGCCCTTGGTCTTGGCTTCGGATTCAACGCGACGAACGACGACGCGATCGTGAAGCGGGCGGAAATTGGTGCTTGTCATTGCCTAATCCCTCGATCAAATGACTGCGCGAGCTTTTGGAACTCGCCTGATGGGTGTTAGCACTCTCCTTTATCGAGTGCCAGCGGAACCGAGATAAGGAGGGCTTCTGTCGGAGTCAAGAACGCCCTGTCTGAAAAATTTCATGGCTTATGGTTATCAGCGTTCCATGACAGAAATTTCCCATGCGCGGACGGGCGCGCAGACGTCGTTCTTTTTGCCCGTTGCGGCCGCATCGCATCTAAGGGGCATTTGTGTTCATGCTGCGCAGGCGGGCCAAGGACCGGCCTGGCGGCGCTTTTTTCCTTGCCATCGGCGTCCCGCTTTGCGATGTGACGCTCACCCTTTTCTCGCATCCGGAAAGCATCTCATGGCCCATCGCATTCTCACCCTCGGCGAAATCACTGATGGGTTCGACGTTATTCTTTCGGATGTCTGGGGCGTGCTGCACAATGGCGTCAGCGCCTTTCCGGATGCGGCGGTTGCACTGCGGGAAGCGCGCAACGCCGGCAAGACGGTGGTGCTCATCACCAATTCGCCGCGCCCCGCTCCCGGCGTCATTGCCCAGCTGCGCGTTCTCGGCGTACCGGATGAGGCCTATGATCGCATCATCACATCCGGCGACGTCACCCGCGGCCTGATCGCGGAAGGCCCGAAAAAAGTCTTCCTGCTCGGCCCGGAGCGGGACATGCCGCTGCTTGACGGCCTCGATGTCGAGCGCGTCGGCGAGGCGGAAGCGCAGTCCGTGGTCTGCACCGGCTTTTTCGATGACGAGACGGAAACGCCCGAGGATTATACCGAAATGCTCAAGGGCTTCATTGCCCGCAACGTGCCGATGATCTGCGCCAATCCCGATCTGGTGGTGGAGCGCGGAGAGCGCATCATTCCCTGCGCCGGCGCCATGGCGGCCTATTACGAACAGCTCGGCGGCGAGGTCCGCATTGCCGGCAAGCCGCATGCGCCGATCTATGAGGCCTGCCTTGCGGCGGCCAAAGAGGTGCGCGGCACCTTCGCCAAGGATCGCGTGCTTGCCATCGGCGACGGCATGCCGACGGATGTGAAGGGCGCGATTGCGAGCGGCCTCAACCTTCTTTATATCAGCGGCGGCATTCACGCCGCCGAATACACGCTGAACGGCCAAACGGACGAGGCGCTTCTCAACGCCTATCTCAAGGGGCAGGGCGCGGCTCCCGGCTGGTGGATGCCCCGTCTTGCCTGAGGTGCCTTGCCTGAGTGGCGTCTCGGCTGAGGAATAGCTGGCGCAGGAATGGATCGATTGCCATGACCGTCTTTCACCGCAATGAAAAAAAGGAGCCGCTGCCGGAAGCTCTTCGCGGCGGCGTCATCGCCATCGGCAATTTCGACGGCGTGCATCGCGGCCACCGGGCCGTGCTGGATCGTGCCCTGGAGCTGGCGGAAGCCCGTGGCGTTCCCGCGCTGGTGCTGACTTTCGAGCCGCATCCCCGTTCCATCTTCCGTCCCGATACGCCGGTCTTTCGCCTCACGCCCGCGCCACTCAAGGCGCGCATCCTTGAGGCCATCGGTTTCCGCTCCGTCATCGAATATCCCTTCGACCGGGAATTTTCGCAGCGCTCGGCGGAGGAATTCGTCCAGTCCATTCTGGTCGACTGGCTTCACGCCAGCGCTGTCGTCACCGGCTTCGATTTTCATTTCGGCAAGGGCCGCGAAGGCGGGCCGGCATTTCTGATGGAGGCCGGCAAACGCCATGGCTTCGACGTGACGCTGGTGGATGCCTTCCGCGACGAGGGCGCGGATGTCGTCTCCTCCAGCCGGATTCGCTCGCTTTTGTGCGAAGGCGATGTGGCCGGCGCCGCCGGCCTGCTCGGTTATCGCTTCACGGTGGAAAGCGAGGTCATCGGTGGCCAGAAGCTCGGTCGCACGCTGGGTTATCCCACCGCCAACATGGCGCTGGCGCCGGAAACGGAACTGAAGGCCGGCATCTATGCCGTGCGGTTCCGCCGCCCGGACGGTTCGATCCGCGATGGCGTGGCAAGCTTCGGTTACCGCCCGACCGTCACTGAAAACGGTGCGGCGCTGCTCGAAACATTCGTCTTCGATTTTTCCGGCGATCTCTATGGCGAGGTCTGTTCGGTCTCCTTCTTCGGGCACCTGCGCGATGAACTGAAATTCGACGGTCTCGATCCGCTCGTCGCCCAGATCAGGCGCGATGAAGAAGAGGCGAGGGCGATGTTATCGGGCGTGCGCCCGCTCAGCGAACTGGACGCCAGGATCGCGTTCTGACCGGGTAAGGCCGGTCAGCCCCTGTTCCGGCCGATATTGCCGTCGCTTTTCTCTTCCTTTTTGCCGGAAAACCGCATAAACAACCGGCCATGTCCCAATACCGGTTGATGTTTAAAACTCAGATTGGCCGAATTATTGGCCCGGCCTTCCGCCCGCTCTGACGAGCCGGAAGGTCCGGGATTTTGGCGCTTGTCATGACTTTGGTCATGGCGCTTTCCGTATTTGCCCTCTTTGAAATTGAGACGGCGCGACCGACACGGCGCGCAACAACGGTACGATTATGAGCGACACCGCAGAAAAACTGGATTACTCCTCCACCCTCTATCTGCCGCAGACGGATTTTCCGATGCGCGCCGGCCTGCCGCAAAAAGAACCGGAAACGGTGAAACGCTGGCAGGAGATGGGCCTTTACAAGCGCCTGCGCGCCTCCGCCGCCGGCCGCGAAAAATTCGTGCTGCATGACGGCCCGCCCTATGCCAACGGCAATATCCACATCGGCCATGCGCTGAACAAGATACTGAAAGACGTCATCACCCGCTCGTTCCAGATGCGCGGTTACGACGCCAATTACGTGCCGGGCTGGGATTGCCACGGCCTGCCGATCGAATGGAAGATCGAGGAAGCCTATCGCGCCAGGGGCAAGAACAAGGACGAGGTTCCGGTCAACGAATTCCGCAAGGAGTGCCGTGACTTCGCGGCCGGCTGGATCAAGGTTCAGTCGGAGGAGTTCAAGCGCCTCGGCATCGAGGGCGACTTCGACAATCCCTACACCACGATGAACTTCCACGCCGAAGCCCGCATCGCCGGCGAACTCCTGAAGATCGCCCGCACCGGCCAGCTCTATCGCGGCTCGAAGCCCATCATGTGGTCGGTGGTCGAGCGCACGGCGCTGGCGGAAGCCGAAGTCGAATATGCCGATGTCGAGAGCGACATGATCTGGGTGAAGTTCCCGGTAGTGCATGATCAGCGTCCAGCCAATGTCGTGGATGGTAAGTTTGAATTCCCTGCAATGTCGGCAGGAGAAGCATCGGTAGTCATCTGGACGACGACGCCGTGGACCATCCCCGGCAACCGCGCCATCGCGTTTTCGTCGCGGGTCGAGTATGGCCTCTACGAAGTGGAAAGCGCCCAGAACGATTTCGGCCCGCAGCCGGGTGAAAAGCTGATCTTCGCCAAGAAGCTTGCCGATGAGGCCGCAACCAAGGCGAAGCTGACCTTCAAGCTCGTTCGCGACGTGAAAACCGAAGAACTGGCCGCCATCACCTGCGCCCATCCTCTGGCATCGCTCGGCTATGATTTCCCGGTTCCGCTTCTCGATGGCGATCACGTCACCGACGATGCCGGTACGGGCTTCGTGCACACCGCGCCAAGCCATGGCCGCGAGGACTTTGACGTCTGGACCGCGCATCAGCGTGAGCTGGAAGCGCGCGGCGTTTCGTCGGCCATCCCGTTCCCGGTTGGCGATGACGGTTTCTACACCGAAGACGCCCCCGGTTTCGGCCCGTCCGCCGAAGGCGGCGCTGCCCGTGTCATGGACGACAACGGCAAGAAGGGTGACGCGAACGAGCGTGTCATCAAGGCGCTGATCGCGGAAAACAACCTGTTTGCCCGTGGCCGCCTGAAGCACAGCTATCCGCATAGCTGGCGCTCCAAGAAGCCGGTCATCTTCCGCAACACGCCGCAATGGTTCGTCTATATGGACAAGGAACTGGGCGACGGCACGACGCTGCGGTCGCGCTCGCTTGATGCCATCGACCAGACCCGCTTCGTTCCGGCCTCCGGCCAGAACCGCCTGCGCGCCATGATCGAAGGTCGTCCCGACTGGGTTCTGTCGCGCCAGCGCAGCTGGGGCGTGCCGATCGCCGTCTTCGCCGATGAAAAGGGTGAGGTTCTGGTCGATGAGGCCGTCAACGCCCGCATTCTGGAGGCCTTCGAGGCCGAAGGCGCGGATGCCTGGTTCGCCGAAGGCGCCAAGGAACGTTTCCTCGGCAACGACCACGACCATGCCCGTTGGCAGCAGGTCATGGACATTCTCGACGTCTGGTTCGACAGCGGCTGCACCCATACCTTCACGCTGGAAGATCGCCCGGACATGAAGTGGCCGGCGGATGTCTATCTCGAAGGTTCCGACCAGCATCGCGGCTGGTTCCATTCGTCGCTGCTCGAAAGCTGCGCGACGCGCGGCCGTGCGCCCTATAACGCCGTTGTCACCCATGGTTTCACCATGGATGAGAAGGGCGAGAAGATGTCCAAGTCCAAGGGCAACGTCGTCTCGCCGCAGGAAGTCATGAAGGACGCGGGCGCCGATATCCTGCGCCTGTGGGTCATGACAACAGACTACTGGGATGACCAGCGCCTCGGCAAGGCCATCATCCAGACCAATGTCGATGCCTATCGCAAGCTGCGCAACACCATCCGCTGGATGCTCGGCACCCTTGCCCACTACAAGGGCGAAGAGATCGCCTATGACGATCTGCCGGAGCTGGAAAAGCTGGTGCTGCACCGCCTGTCCGATCTGGATAAGGTCGTGCGCGAGGGTTATGACGGCTTCGAATTCAAGAAGATCGCCCGCGCGCTGGTGGATTTCGCCAATGTCGAACTTTCCGCCTTCTATTTCGATATCCGCAAGGACACGCTTTATTGCGACGCGCCATCGTCGCTGAAGCGCCGTGCCGCCCTGTCGGTCATCGCCAAACTGTTCGACTGCCTCGTGTCTTGGCTCGCGCCGATGCTGCCCTTCACGGCGGAAGAAGCGTGGCTGTCGCGTTATCCGGATGCGGAATCGGTGCATCTCGTCCAGTTCCCGGAAATCCCGGCGGAATGGAAAAACGATGCGCTGGAAGCGAAGTGGGAAAAAATCCGCAAGGTCCGCACCGTCGTGACGGGCGCGCTGGAAGTCGAACGCCGTGAAAAGCGCATCGGTTCCTCGCTCGAGGCCGCGCCGATCGTCCACATCGCCGATGCCGATCTTCTGGCAGCGCTGAAGGGCCAGGACTTCGCCGAAATCTGCATCACCTCGGCCATCTCGGTTGTGGGCGATGAAGGCCCCGCGGATGGCTTCCGTCTGCCGGAAGTTGCAAAGGTCGTGGTCGAGCAGAAGCTGGCGGAAGGCGCAAAATGTGCCCGCTCCTGGCGCATCACCACCGATGTCGGCTCCGATCCGGACTATCCCGATGTATCGGCCCGCGATGCGGCGGCGCTGCGTGAGCTTGCCGCACTCTCGTAATGAAAATGGCCGGGTGAATTGCGCTTTGCCTCTTCATCCGGTACACCTGCCTGAAAATGGCCGGATTTGCACGGCAATGCGGGCTGCCGCCTGCCGAAAGACGATGTCTGGCGAAGTGGGACGGACGGCTGGAAGGGTTTCAATGAAGACGATGCAGGGTAATGCGCAGGGTTTGGGCATGTTTCGCACGGTTGTTGGCGTCACGACGATAGGCGTGCTGCTGGGCGCCTGCACGAGCCCGACCTACGGTACGGGCAAGACGGCGGCTGAACAGCTTGTCGACGATCTCGGCAGCGCGACCTCGATCACCGGCAACGATCAGGAAAAGCGTAACCTGAAATACAGCCCGCGCCCCGGCCTCGTCGTTCCCGCCCAGGCCCGTGCCGAACAGCTGGCCGCGCCGCAGCAGAACATGGCGAACCGCGAAAACAATCCGCAATGGGTCGAATCGCCGGAAGAAACCCGCGAACGCCTGCGCGAAGAGGCGGACGCCAACAAGAACAACCCGCATTACCGCTCGCCGCTGCTTGCCGGCAACGGCACGGCCGGCCAGATGACCGAAAGCCAGAAATGGGAAGCCTTCCGCAAGGCCAAGGCCGACGCCCAGGGCGGTTCCGTCGTCAACGCCCAGCGCCGCTTCCTCACCGACCCGCCGGCTGAATATCGCAGTGTTCCACAGGATCAGCTGACCGATCTTGGCGAGCCGGAACAGAAGAAGGAAAAGCGCCGCAAGAAAGAAGCGGCCGTGGCAAATACCGGCAAGAGCTGGTGGAACCCTTTCCAGTAAAAACTGGCCGGTAAAAAATGGCTGATGGCTGGCGGGAAGCTTCATCTCTCCCGCTCGCCGCTCAATCCTCGAGACGTTTCTCGCGAAAGAACTGCCGCAGAATGTCAGCACTTTCGCTTTCCGCCAGTCCCGAATAGACATCCGGCGCATGGTGGCATGTCGGCTGGCTGAAGAAGCGCACGCCACTCTCCACAGCGCCGCCCTTTGGGTCCTGCGCGCCGTAATAGAGCCGGCGGATACGGGCGAATGAAATCGCCGCCGCGCACATGGTGCAGGGCTCCAGCGTAACGTAGAGATCGGCGCCCGGCAGGCGTTCCTGTCCAAGAGCCTCGCAGGCCATGCGGATCACGGCGATTTCGGCGTGAGCCGTCACATCGTTCAATTCACGGGTGCGATTGCCGGAACGGGCGATGACGCGGCCGTCCAGAACCAGTACGGCGCCGATCGGAACCTCCTGCCGCTCAGCCGCGGCTCGGGCTTCCGCAAGCGCCAGCTCCATGAAATGCGTCCTTTCGGCCATTGCGTTTCAATTTCCTCTTAACCCTTGTGCTTGGACCTGATAGGACAGCCCAAACAACAGGCAAACAGCAAATGACTTTTAAAGACAAGCCGAAGCGTGACGGTGGCAAGACATTTAGCCGCGACAGGAAGCCGAAAGGCCCCGGCAAGCCCGCCGCAGAGCGTGAAAAGAAACCGGCCGAGGCAAAGGCTGCCCCGGCGCCCGAAACCGTTGGCGGTGGCAAGCCGGAGCGCATTTCCAAGATCATGGCGCGCGCCGGTGTCGCCTCGCGCCGCGATGTCGAGCGCATGATCATGGAAGGCCGCGTGTCGCTGAACGGCGTCAAGCTGGATACGCCGGTGGTCAACGCCACGCTGTCCGACAAGATCGAAGTGGACGGCATGCCGATTCGCGGTGCCGAGCGCACGCGACTGTGGCTCTACCACAAGCCCGCCGGTCTGGTGACGACCAATTCCGACCCGGAAGGCCGTCCGACCGTTTTCGACAATCTGCCGGGCGAGCTGCCCCGTGTGCTCTCCATCGGCCGCCTCGATATCAATACCGAAGGCCTGCTGCTGCTCACAAACGATGGCGGTCTTTCCCGCGTGCTGGAACTGCCGACCACCGGCTGGCTGCGCCGCTACCGCGTGCGCGCCCATGGCGAGGTCGATCAGGCCGCGCTCGACAAGCTGAAGGAAGGTATCGCCGTCGACGGCGTGCTTTATGGCGCGATCGACGCGACGCTCGACCGCACCCAGGGCCATAATGTCTGGATCAGCATGGGTCTGCGCGAAGGCAAGAACCGCGAGATCAAGAACGTGCTCGGCGCGCTGGGTCTCGAGGTCAACCGCCTGATCCGCGTTTCCTACGGCCCGTTCCAGCTTGGCGATCTGGCTGAGGGCAAGGTGCTGGAAGTGCGTGGCCGCATGCTGCGCGACCAGCTTGGCCCGCGCCTGATCGAAGAGGCGGGCGCCAATTTCGATGCACCGATCTATAATGCGCCCGTTGAGGATGAGGAAGACAACGCGCCGAAGCGGCCCGTGAAATCCGAATGGGCAAAGAGCGATGCGCCGGAAGGCAAGCCGCGCTTCGAAAAGGGCGGCAAGCCCGAGGATCGTCGCGAAAAGGCGCTCGGCCGTCTCGATACCAAGCGTGGCGACAAGCCAGCCGGCAAGTTTGGCTCCAAGCCCGCCGGGAAATTTGGTGCCAAGGGCCGCAGCGAGGATGATGGCGACGACCGCCGCCCACGCCAGCCGGCCGGCACCAGCCGCACGGCCAATGTCTGGATGGCGCCCGGTGCAAGGCCGACCCGTGACGGCAAGGAACACAAGTCTTCCGCCCGTGCGGAAGCCGAAAACCTCTTCAAGAAGCCTTCCGCCCAGGACGAAGCGCGCCGCAACGTCGTGCGGCATGCGGATGCCGAGGGCGAGTGGATCCGTTCGGATTCCCCCCGCGAAGAAGAAGGCGGTCGCGGACGCGGCGACCGTCCGCGCGGCGAAAAGAGCTTTGGTGATCGTGGTGGACGCGGCGCAAAGCCGTTCGGCGACCGGCCATTCCGCGACAGGCCGCGTGAAGAAGGGGATCGCCCGCGCGGTGAAAAGAGCTTCGGCGACCGCCCGGCGCGCGGCGGCAAAGCTTTTGGCGACCGGCCATTTCGTGACAGGCCGCGCGAAGAGGGTGACCGCCCGCGCAGCGACCGTCCACGTGGCGAAAAACCTTTCGGTGACCGTCCGTTCCGCGACAGGCCCCGTGAAGACGGTGACCGCCCACGCGGTGAGCGCCCTGCGGGAGACAAGCCCCGTGGCGGCAAGCCGGCCGGTAAACCCGGCTTCGGCAAGCCATCTTTCGGAAAATCGGGCGAGCGTGGCGAACGTTCGGGTTTCTCAGGCAAGAGCAAAGGCCCCGGTGGTCCCGGCGGCGGCAAGCCGGGCGGCAAAGGCCCGGGTGGCAAACCTTCTGGAGGCAGGGGAATGACACGTAATGCGGATCGTAGGCGGTGAGTTCCGCGGCCGGACTTTGGCCGCGCCGAAAACCAATTCCATTCGTCCGACCATCGACAGGACGCGGGAAAGCCTCTTCAACATTCTGAGCCACGCCTATCCGGAAAGTCTTGACGGTACGCGGGTTCTGGACGTTTTCGCCGGAACCGGCGCGGTCGGGCTGGAGGCCCTGTCGCGCGGGTGCCGGGTGGCGCTCTTCGTCGAAAACGGCGTCGAGGGCAGGGGGCTGCTCTGGGAAAATATCGATGCGCTGGGCCTGCATGGCCGCGCCCGCATCCTGCGGCGTGACGCCACCAAGCTCGGCGGCGTCAACAATATCGAGCCCTTCGATCTTCTCTTCGCCGATCCGCCCTATGGCCATGGCCATGGCGAAAAGGCTTTCGCGGCAGCGCATGGCGGCGGCTGGCTGACACCCGGCGCGCTCGCCATTCTGGAAGAGCGCGGCGACGTGACGGTGAAGGTCGATGCAGCGTTCAAACCGCTCGAAAGCCGCATCTTTGGTGACACGAAAATGCATTTCTACCGCTACGAGCCCTAGGGCATTTCCAGGAAAAGCGGAGACCGGTTTCCGTCCGGAAATGCGACAGAACAAAGAGTTAGAGCGTTTTGGCGATTCTTGGGAAAAGCGAAACGCTCTAACAGGAACACCTTCCCGTCACGCCACGGTCTTGTCTTGTTTGCCGAATAGGCAAAGTCTTTTCCGCGGAGAGAGTTTGGGTATTCGCATGGATCAGGGTGTAAACGAGAACGTCACGGTCGTCCGCGCCGGGGAAGATGTCCTCAAGGGCGATGGTGCGGGCAGCCACGAGCCGACATTCGGGCTGGCGCTCGGCGGTGGCGGTGCACGCGGCATCTGCCACATCAATGTCATCGAAGCGCTGGACGAACTCGGCATCCGACCGGTGGTGCTGTCTGGCTCCTCCATCGGCTCCATCATCGGCGCGGGCATGGCGGCAGGCATGTCGGGCCGGGAAATCCGCGAATACACGCTCGAACTCATGGGGCGCAAGGGTTCGGTCGCCAACCGGCTCTGGAGCCTCGGACCTGCATCCATGCGCCACGCGGTCGATGGTTTTCGCCTCGGCCAGTTCAATCTCGAGCTCATCCTCCATGCCTTGATGCCGCAGGCTTTGCCGAAGGACTTCTCAGAGCTTGCCATTCCCCTGAAGGTGGTCACGACGGATTATTACGCCCAGACCGAAGTGGTGGTGGAAAGCGGCGAGATTATCCAGGCGCTGGCGGCATCCGCCGCCATTCCGGCGCTGTTCATGCCGGTGCGCATCGATGGCCGCATCATGATCGATGGCGGCATCTTCAATCCCGTTCCCTATGAGCACCTGCTGGATCATGCCGATATCGTCATCGGCATCGATGTGGTCGGTGGCCCGGAAGGCGACGGCACCACCATGCCGAACCGTCTGGACAGCCTGTTCGGCGCCAGCCAGCTGATGATGCAGGCGGCGATTGCCCTGAAACTCAGATTACGCCCGCCGCATATCTTCCTGCGCCCGCCGGTGCACCGTTTCGGCGTGCTGGATTTCCTGAAGTCGGAAGAGGTGCTGAACGCCTCCGCCGGCATCAAGGACGATCTGAAACGGCAGATCGACATGCAGGTGGAGCTGTTTCATCGCGGGCAGGGCGTGGAAGCCTGAGCGCTCTCCCTTGAGTATTCTCCAGAAACGAGCGGGTGCCACTGATTTCTTCTCCCCGGCGGGGAGAAGAAACACGCGACGCGCTCCCAGTCACTGACTTGACGTGGAATTCACAGCGACACTTCCGTCTCGCTGTCCTCCATATCCCCTTCTTCCTCCTCCCGCTTCTCCGCCTTGTTCTTCGGCTTCATCAGCGGCTCCGGCTTCACTTCGCGCACCGGCTTGTTGTGCAGCATCTGCCGGCCGGCGGCGAGGCCTTCCACGGCTTGAAGCTGCAGCCGTTCCTCGTCACGTTCGCGAATATCGTCGGAGATCGCCAGCGCCCGCTCGCCGTCCATGTCCAGCCCTTCCAGAATTCGCCTGCCGAACAGCAAGCCGGATTCCAGCGTTTCACGGATTTCATATTCCACGCCCTTTTTCCTCAGCGACAGGGAATGGACGCGATCATAGGAGCGGGCATAGATACGCACACTGGGAAATTCCGACTGGATCATGTCGATGATGCGGTCGGTGACCTCTTTCTTGTGGGTGCAGACGGCCACGAGATCGGCCCGCTCTATTCCGGCGGCGATCAGCACGTCCTTGCGGGTGCCGTCTCCGAAAAAGATACGGAAACCGAAACGGGCAGCCTGGCGCACACGGTCGGCGGAACTGTCGATGACAGTGACGTCGCGCCCGCCGGCCAGAAGAATCTGCGAGGCGATCTGGCCGAAGCGGGAAAAACCGATCATCAGCACATCCGCACCCGCGCCGTCGAAATCCTCTTCCAGCTTGTCCTCCTCCGCATCCTCCGCCGTCAGCCGGCGGGAAATCACCGCCAAAAGCGGCGTCAGCGCCATGGAAAGCGTGACGACGGCAACGAGGATCGAGGCGGTCGCCTGCGGAAACAGCCCCGAAGCTGCAGCCGTGGTGAAGAGTACGAAGCCGAATTCGCCGCCCTGCGCCAGAAGCAGCGCGATGCGGCTCGATGCATAACGCGAGGAACCGGCAATGCGGCAAAGAGCATAGATCAGCGCCGCCTTCACCGCCATCATCGCCGGCACGGCGATCAGGATGAGGAGAATGTGCTCATAGACGATGTTGACATGCAGCGACATGCCGACGGCCATGAAGAACAACGCCAGAAACAGTCCGCGAAACGGCTCGATATCGGCTTCCAGCTCGTGCCGGTAGGAGGATTCCGACAGCATCAGCCCCGCCAGCAGCGCTCCCATGCCCATGGAAAGCCCGACAGCCTCCATGATGGCGGCCGCACCGATGACGACGAAGAGTGCCGCCGCGATCATCACTTCGCGTGCACCCGTGCGGGCGATGATCTGGAACATCGGTGTCAGCAGGAAGCGTCCGGCCAGCACCATGCCCGCCACCGCAAGGACCGAGGCGACGAGATCGTAAACCATCGAGTCCGATGCCACATCCGGCCGGTTGGAAAGAATGGTGACGAGGGCGAGAAGCGGCACGATGGCGAGGTCCTGAAACAGCAGGATCGAGAAGGACCGATTGCCGTGCCGGGTATTCATGTCGCCGTCATCTTCAAGGATTTGCAGCGCGAAGGCGGTGGAGGAAAGCGCAAGACCGAAACCCGCAACGAGGCTGCCGCGCGCATCGATCAGCCCGGCCCACCAGGCAATGGCCGCCAGCACGCTTCCGGTCACCAGCACCTGCGCCAGCCCGAGACCTAAAATATCGCGCCGCATCTGCCATATGCGCGAGGGCTTCAGTTCCAGACCGATGATGAAGAGCAGGAAAACCACGCCCAGTTCCGAGACATTGAAGATGTCCTTCGCATCCGTGACCAGATGCAGGAACGGCCCGATGATGATGCCCGCCACCAGATAACCGAGCACGGTGCCAAGCCCGAGCTTGCGGAAAACCGAGGCGGCGATGACCGCGCCGGCCAGAAGCAGCAATGGTTCGGAAAAGAGAGCGTCGTGCTCGGTCATGCGGGTGGACTTTCGAATATGGTGGCGACAGAGCCTTGCCGATGGAGAAAGCGGCGTTTCGCCCTTGATGCGGGGTTGCTGGCACAATAAATGGAACAGGAATGAAAGGCCAACTCATGTCCTCAGAAATAGATTCTTCCAAACTTCTCGATCGCGCCAGCGAACTTGTCGATCTTGCCCGTGCCGCCGGCGCGGATGAGGCGGATGCCGTTGTCGTGCGCTCCCGCTCGCAATCGGTCGGTGTGCGGCTTGGCAAGGTGGAAAGCACCGAATCTTCCGAAAGCGACGATTTTTCCCTGCGCGTCTTCGTTGGCCGCCGGGTGGCGAGCGTTTCCGCCAATCCGGGCTTTGATCTGAAGACGCTGGCCGAACGGGCGGTGGCCATGGCGAAGGTCTCGCCGGAAGATCCCTTTGCCTGCCTTGCGGACAAGGAACGGCTGGCGACATCCTATGACGATCTCCAGCTTTTCGACGCGACGGAAGTGTCAGCCGATCAGCTGCGCGAGGCTGCCCTTGCTTCGGAAGAGGCGGCACTCGGCGTCACGGGCGTCAGCAATTCCTCGGGCGCTGGCGCATCGAGCGGCATGGGCGGCCTCGTGCTTGCCACATCGCACGGTTTTTCCGGCAGTTATATGGGCAGCCGCTTCAGCCGTTCCGTCAGCGTGATCGCCGGCGAAGGCACGAAGATGGAGCGCGACTACGATTTCGACAGCCGGCTTTATTATGCCGATCTGGACGCCGCCGAGGAGATTGGCCGCCGCGCCGGTGAAAAAGTGGTGCGGCGCGTCGGCCCGCGTCAGGTCGATACCGGCAGCGATATCACCGTGGTTTTCGATCCGCGCATCGCCCGCGGCTTTGTCGGTGCGATTGCCGGCGCCATCAACGGCGCGTCGGTTGCCCGCAAGACCAGCTTCCTGCGCGATAAAATGGGCCAGCAGGTTCTGAAAAAGGGCCTTTACCTTACGGATGATCCGCAGATCGTGCGTGGCCCGTCCTCGCGTCCCTTCGATGGCGAGGGTGTCCGGGGCGAGAAGATGGTAATGATCGAGGACGGAGTGCTGAAGCACTGGTTCCTTTCCACCTCGGCGGCGCGGGAACTCGGCCTTGAAACCAACGGGCGCGGCGTGCGCGGCGGCACCTCGGTTTCGCCGGCCTCCACCAATCTGGCGCTGGAGCCGGGGGATATTTCGCCAGAGGACTTGCTGCGGCAGGTCGGAACCGGCTTTTACGTCACCGAGCTGATCGGCCATGGCGCCAATATGATCACGGGTGAATACAGCTGCGGCGCGAGCGGTTTCTGGATCGAGAATGGCGAAAAGTCCTTCCCCGTATCCGAGGTGACCATCGCCTCGAACCTGAAGGACATGTTCATGCGGGTTACGCCGGCCAATGATATCGACCGCAAATATGGCGTTGCCGCACCGACGCTGGCCATCGAAGGCATGACGATCGCGGGCAAGTAACCCAAGCCTGCGGGTTGTTTTCGCCGGCACTTTATGTGCAAGTGCGAAGGGAAAAACGGGCGCGCCGCGCAAGGCGCGCGGAAAAGACGGCAAAATGAACGATATGGCTGAGGCCCGCTGGGCCTCCGATCTGAGACTGGTCCTTAAAGCCGCGCGCAAGGCGGGCGAAACGGCTCTCGGTTTCTTCCGCAAGGACCCCGAGGTCTGGTGGAAGAATGGCGGGCTTTCACCGGTCAGCGCGGCTGACTATGCCGCCAACGAAATTCTCGAAACCATCCTGCGCTCCGCCCGGCCGGACTATGGCTGGCTTTCGGAAGAGACCGACGACGATACCGGGAGGCTTTCCCGCTCCACCGTCTTCGTTGTCGATCCCATCGACGGAACCCGCGCCTTCATCGGCGGCAGGGATACCTGGTGCGTCAGCGTCGCGGTGGTGCATGAAGGACGGCCGGTGGTGGGTGTTCTTGTTGCACCGGCGCTTGCCGAGGAGTTTACCGCGCTTGAAGGTGGTGAGGCACTGAAGAACGGAGAGCCCATTTTCGCCGTGCGCGAAAATGCCGGCATCTTCCATCTGGCGGCGCCCGAAGACGTGATCTCGCATCTGCCGGAAGAGGTGCGAAGCGGCGTAAAGCGCATTCCGCACGTGCCGTCGCTGGCCTACCGGCTGGCGATGGTGGCGGATGGCCGCATCGACGGAACGCTGGTCAAGGCCAATTCGCATGAGTGGGATCTTGCCGCTGCCGATCTTATCCTTGAAAGGTCCGGCGGCCGGCTGGTCGGCCTCGATGGAAAACCCCTGATGTATAATCGCCGCCAGGTAAACCACCCCGCATTGTGCGCTGCAGCAGATTATGCGCTGCCCGCACTTTTGAAAGCGTTTTCACATCTGTCTGACAGTTGACCTTTGCCGGGAAATCCCGCAGATGGGTGGCTCTCTCAGCGTTCAAGAAAGAGATAAAGACATGACGGAATCCGGCAAACCGAAACAGCTGCTGCACCTCGTCTTCGGCGGCGAACTGGAAAACCTTCAGGATGTTCAGTTCCGGGATTTGAAGGCGCTCGATATCGTCGGCATCTATCCGGACTATGCTTCCGCGCTCACGGCATGGAAGTCCAAGGCGCAAATGACTGTCGATAACGCCCATATGCGTTATTTTATCGTGCATATGCACCGTCTTCTCAATCCCGACGACAAAAATTGAGTCCTTTTGCCCTTGCGTTGTAATACTATTGGGTGAAGGCGAGCTTTCCCGTGATTCCTGCTTGAGAACGGCAGGCCGGGAGTTCCTGCACGATAAAATGTGATCGCGCTTTCGTTTCCGATGACAAAAAATGACGCAATTTAAGAAGAAGTAGGCGGCGATAACAACAAGAACAGGGGAAGGGCATTGCGCGGAATGATCAAGGGCAGAATGTCATGAGCAGCCGTATCGCACGTTTCGCTCTTTCCGGTTACCGGATCGCCGGTATTGCCGCCTATCCCTTTGCCCGGCCCTACCTTTCCTATCGGGCGGCAAAGGGCAAGGAAGACAAGCGCCGCCGCTTCGAACGTTTCGGTTATGCCAGCGCCGAGCGCCCGCGTGGGCCGCTCGTCTGGTTCCATGCCGCAAGCGTGGGCGAAACGCTTGCCCTCATCCCGCTGATCCGCGAAATCCGCAAACGCGATATTTTCGTACTCCTGACCACCGGCACCGTCACCTCGGCCGAACTGACCCGCACGCGGCTGGGCGATGATGTGATCCACCAATATGTGCCGCTCGATATCAAGATCGCGGTCAACCGCTTCCTCACCTATTGGGCGCCGGACGCCGCCATAACAGCTGAATCGGAAATCTGGCCGGTGACGATGATGGAACTGGAGCGCCGGCACATTCCGCAGATCCGGGTCAATGCCCGTCTGTCCGACCGTTCCTTCGACCGCTGGAAAAACCGTCACGATATTGCGGAATCGCTGTTTTCCAAGCTGGCGCTGGTGGTTGCGCAATCCGATCTCGATGCCGAGCGTTTCCGTGATCTCGGCTCCTGGCCGGTGGTGATATCGGGTAATCTCAAGGGTGACACTGACCCGCCGCCCTGTGACGAGGCGCTTCTGGAGACCTATCGCAAGCAGGTCGGCAACCGCAAGACCTGGGCGGCGATCTCTACCTTCGACGGTGAAGAAAAGGCCGCAGCCACCGTGCACGCGGCGATCAAGTCGCGTAACGGCCAGTTGACCATCATCGTGCCGCGCCATCCCGAGCGTGGCGACGATGTGGAAGCCATGCTGAAGGGCATGGGACTGACGGTGGCGCGTCGTAGTCGCAACGACGTGATCACGCCGGAAACCGATATTTTCCTTGGCGATTCCATCGGCGAAATGGGGCTTTACCTGCGGCTGACCGAGCTTGCCTTTGTCGGCCGGTCGCTGACGGCGGAAGGCGGGCAGAACCCGCTGGAGCCGGCCATGCTCGGCTGTGCCGTTTTGTCGGGCGCGCATGTGCAGAATTTCCGCGAGGCCTATCAGAAACTGATCCGCGCCGGCGGCGGCCGCATCATCCGCGACATAGAGATGCTGGCCAAGGCAGTGCATTATCTGCTGGTCAACGACAATGAGCGTTACAAGATGATCGATGCGGGCAATCGCGTCATTCAGGATATGCGCGGCGCGCTGTCCTCCACCGTCAAGGCGCTGGAACCCTATATCAATCCGCTTACCGTTTCGGCCAAGCTGCAACCGCGGAGCGCCATCGGTTCATGGTAGCGGATATCGAACTTGATGCGCCGCCGTCGATCGCCGCTGTGCTTTTCGACAAGGACGGAACCCTTTTAGGTTATGACGCCAGCTGGGGACCGGTGAACCGCGAACTTGCGGCGATCGCGGCCAAAGGCGACGCGGCGCTTGCCGACCGGCTTCTCATCGCCTGCGGCATGGACCCCGTCACTGGCCATGTGGTGCCCGACAGCCTGCTGGCCGCCGGCAATACGGCGGAAATCGCCGCCGGTCTGGTCGCTGCCGGCTCGCCCTGTAATGTCGGCGAACTGACGGCGCGCCTCGACCGGCTCTTCACCGAGGCCGCCGATAAATCCGTGCCCGTCACCGATCTCAAGGCGTTTTTCGCACGGCTGAAGGCGCGCGGCTACAAGCTCGGCATCGCCTCCAGCGACAATGAAAATTCCATTCGCCAGACGGCCATCCGCTTCGGTTTCGAGAGCGATGTCGATTTCGTCGCGGGTTATGACAGCGGTTACGGCACCAAGCCGCAGCCCGGCATGGTTCTCGGTTTCTGCCAAGCAATCGGGTTTCCGCCGGAACGTGTGGCTGTTGTCGGCGACAATAACCACGATCTGCATATGGCGAGGAACGCGGGTGCGGGGTTGCGTATCGCCGTTCTGACGGGAACCGGTTCCCGCGAAAGCCTCGGTGCGGATGCGGATTATTGTTTTGACGATATTACCGCGCTTGAAGCCCTGCTGCCGGAACGGGTTGTTTGAAGCGGTAAGCGCGCGGCTTTCCGCGCGCCTTTCATTGTCGCGGCACTCTCTATGTCCCGTCATACCGGCCCTGAGCCGGTATCCAGCCGACGGGCGTCTGCCCGACGAAAGAACTTTTCTCAGCCCAAGGACTTGGTCTGGTTCGAGGCCGGTATGACGATAGAATGGATATCGCGGCGCTCAGTTTGAAGCTCCGTGTTGAAGCACGGCAGCCCGTGCCGGACCGATGCGTGAAACCCGTCTATTCCGATTTTGCAATTTACGGTTTTTTCTGGCAAACAACCCCTGACGTATAACATCCGAACGAATGCCGTGGGTGACGCGGCCGGGAGCGGAAATAGATGGTTTCTGAGGCGCCGCCCTTCTGGTGGCAGAAAGCGGGCTGGCAGGCATGGCTCCTGTCGCCTTTCTCGCTTCTCTACGGCAAGGTCGCCGGACGGCGGATGCGAACGGCGAAACGGGCAAGCGTTGCCGTCCCCGTGATCTGCATCGGCAATTTCACGGTCGGCGGTGCAGGCAAGACACCGACCGCGATAACAATCGCCCGGGCCGCCGTTGCCAGGGGAATGAAACCCGGTTTCCTCAGCCGCGGTTATGGCGGCACGCTTGATGTCACCACCCTTGTCGATCCACAGCACCACCGCTCCGCCGATGTCGGCGATGAGCCGCTGCTTCTGGCGCGTGAGGCGGTGACGGTGATTTCACGCCGGCGCGTGGAAGGCGCGCACCGGCTGGTGAAGGAGGGCGTCGATCTCATCATCATGGATGACGGTTTCCAGAGCGCGCGCCTGACGCTCGATTATGCGCTTGTCGTCATCGATACGGTACGCGGCATCGGCAATGGCCATCTCGTGCCAGGTGGCCCCGTCAGGGCGCCGCTGGCCGAGCAGATGCGGCAGATGACCGGTCTTTTGAAGGTCGGCAACGGCCATGCCGCCGATCCGCTTGTGAGACAGGCGGCAAAGGCCGCCAAACCCGTCTTCGTGGCGGCGATCACGCCACAGGAGCCGCAGGATTTCAGGGGAAGGCGCGTGCTGGCCTATGCCGGTATCGCCGATCCGGCCAAGTTTTTCAGAACCGTCGAGGCGCTTGGCGGCGATATCGTGCTGCAACGCTCTTTCCCGGATCATCACCACTTC
Source organism: Rhizobium rhizogenes (assembly GCF_002005205.3). The sequence continues at coordinate 378,829 of NZ_CP019701.2, forward strand.
AGCGACGATGAGATCGCCGATCTTCTGCAGGATGCAGGCAGGCAGAACTTGCAGCTGGTGACGACCGCCAAGGACGCCGTGCGGCTTAACGGGCACCACGGCCGGGCGGAAGAATTACTGTGGAACAGCCTGGTGATCGAGATCGACATGGTGTTCGACGACCCCAACGCGGCCGCGACGATCATCGATGCCGCAATCCAGCATTGCCGCGCCCGCCTGCTGCGGGAAAATGCCCGGTCGTCATTTTAGAGGTTGTCGGCAAGGTCCGGAAACCTCTCCTCCGTCATGCTCGGGCCTGTCCCGAGCATCTGCAACCTATCGATTTATGAGACATCAGCAGATCCTCGGCACAAGGCCGAGGATGACGTCGAGTGAGGGTGTCAGCCGCCTCTGCAACGGCTCCTGAGAAAGCCGCTTAACATTGAAACGCGTCAGTACGCCGCTTCCCAACTCACGCCGGCAAATTGCCAGCCTTCTGCTCGGCCTCGAGCGAAGCCGCCGCATCCAAATAGGCTTCCTGTCGCGCCACGCTCCAGTAGCGTAATTCATCGAGCGGAACGGCCTTGCCGGTGATGGCGCAGATGACATGCGAGCCGGTCTGGACGATGCGGAAGTCACCGTCGAGATATTCGATGACGGCGAGGCGGTTGCCGCCTCCTTCAAATCTGTTCATCCGTTTTCGTCTCCTGCTCTGTCCTGTCAGGGCACCCAGTCCGAAACGGCGTAGCGTTCTCCTGAACAATCCGGATGCTCCAGTGTCCTGAATTTATATAGTCCGGCGCGGCGCAAGGCCAGCCCCGCCCGCCTGCCATTTAATGAATGGCGTCAGCTTCGGCCGAAGAGCCGTTCTATATCGGAAAGTTTCAGTTCGATATAGGTCGGACGACCATGATTGCACTGTCCCGAGCCCGGCGTGTTTTCCATTTGCCGCAAAAGCGCGTTCATTTCTTCCGGCCGCATGCGCCGGCCGGAGCGCACGGAACCGTGGCAGGCCATGGTGGCGGCGACATATTCCAGCTTGTTGGCCAGCGTGGAGGCCGCATCCCATTCGGCGATCTCGTCGGCAAGCTGGCGCACCAGCCCCTGCACATTGACCTCGCCCAGCATGGCCGGTGTTTCCCGGACGGCGACCGCGCCCGGACCGAAACGCTCGATGACGAGGCCCAGCGCATCGAAACCGGCGGCATGATCCATCAGCCGGTCGCAATCCTCTTCCGGCAGATCGATGATCTCAGGAATGAGCAGCACCTGCGAAGGCGGCCGCCTGGAATGCAGCGCATTGCGCATTTCCTCGAACACCAGCCGCTCATGCGCGGCATGCTGGTCGACGATGACGAGGCCGTTTTCCGTCTGCGCGATGATGTAGTTCTCATGCAGCTGCGCCCTTGCGGCTCCGAGCGGGTAGAGCACCGGTTCGGGCGAGGGGCTGGCGGCGGCTTCGTAAACCTCACGCGGTTCGGCCCGCGCTGTCGGCATGGTGATGTCGGAAAAGCGCGATTGCACGGCTTCCGCAAATTGCGTCCCACCGGAAACGGTAAGCGGCCGCGAAGGCGAGGTGGCGGCAGACCAGGGTGCGGCTGCCATGGAAGGGGAGGGCCGCAGGCCGGACGGGCTGTAGCCGGGGCGGAAGGCGTTCATCATCTGGCTGGCGCCCGTTGTCGCAGCCCTGTCGCCGTCGCGCGTCAGCGCCTGCCGGATCGCACCGACGATCAGCCCGCGAATGAGGCCGGGGTCTCGAAAACGCACGTCGGATTTCGCCGGATGCACGTTCACATCCACAAAGGCGGGGTCGAGCGTGATGGACAGCACCGCGACCGGATATCGTCCATGCGGCACGGTTTCGGCATAGGCGCCGCGAATAGCGGATAAAAGCAGCTTGTCCTGCACCGGGCGGCCGTTGACGAAGACATATTGATGCGCCGAGTTGCCGCGGTTGAAGGTCGGCACCCCAGCGAAACCGGTCAGCGTCACATCCTCGCGTCCGGCATCGATCTCGATGGCGTTGTCCTTGAATTCCGCGCCGAGGATTTGCGCCATGCGGGCGAGATGATCGTCGCCCGTGGAGGGGATTTCGAGCGTCGAACGGTCCGTGCCTGACAGCACGAAGCGGATATGCGGAAAGGCGATCGCCATGCGCTTGACGACCTCGGTGATCGCGGCCGCCTCGGCGCGTTCCGTCTTCAGGAATTTCAGCCGTGCTGGCGTGGCGAAGAACAGGTCGCGCACCTCGACGATGGTGCCGGCATTCGAGGCGGCGGGCCGCACATCGGACACCTTGCCGCCGGTGACGGAAATCACCGAACCCTGTTCCGCGCCCTGTTGGCGGCTGGTAATCGTCAACTTGGCGACGGAGCCGATGGAGGGCAGCGCCTCGCCGCGAAACCCGAGCGTGCGGATATCATCCAGCGTATCGGAAATTTTCGAGGTGCAGTGACGCCTGACCGCAAGCTCCAGATCGGCAGGCGACATGCCGGAGCCGTTGTCGGTAATCCGCACCAGCCCCTTGCCGCCACCCGCAGTGGCGATCTCGATACGGGTCGCGCCCGCGTCGATGGCGTTTTCCACCAGTTCCTTCGTGGCGCTGGACGGTCTTTCGATGACCTCGCCGGCGGCGATCTGGTTGATGAGGGTTTCTGAAAGCTGCTTGATGGCCATGATCGTCATTTTCGCGGATTCGCGGCTGCTTCGAAAGTAAAAAACCCGGGCTGCGGAAATTTGCACATGTTTTGCGGGTTTCCGGGCATTTGATCATTTCCGTCAACACCCGGGTAAGCGTTAATCCGCCTTTAATCGGCCTTGATTATGGTGGGGCGGCTTGAAATGACCGCAGGAAAGAGGCCCCCTTTTCGGGTGGTGTGTGACGTCGATTATGGGTGAACGTCATCTTCTCCTCAAGACTGCTTCAAGTGGCGAACCCTGATGTCTCTTTTTCGGAATTTGTCGTTTCATCCCGGCATCTGCCCTGAACGATTCCATTAGAAACATAAGCCTGACCCATTAAAACAGGCGGGAGTTTGCAGTTGAGTGATTTGGCGTCCTCTGGCGCGGGCGTTCATACGGTGATGCTTGATGCCCTTTGCGACGCGCTTGGCGCGGCGATCGTCGTTTACGACCGTAACGATCACATTATTTTCGCAAGCCGGAAACTCATGAGTTTTTTCCCGCTGGAAGAGGCCGTTGTCGGCCCCGGTGCGCGGCTGCGCGATTATCTGAGCGCGCTCTATGATTGCTACCTGCTCGAGACGGAAAGCCTTGCCGCCAATGCCCGTCAGCTTGGGCGGGACGAATGGATCGGCGAGCGGCTGGCGCTGCACTGGAAGGAAAGATCGGAAAAGACCGAACGCCTGAAGGGAGAGCGCTTCCTGCGCTTCGTCATGAACCGCCTGCCTTCCGGGCTAGGCATCAGTGTCGTCGCCGATATTTCCGAACAGAAGAAAAGGGAAGAACAGTGGCGCATCGACCTTGAACGGGTGCAGCTGATCGAGGACATCCTCGACAATCTGCCGTTTCCCGTCTTCGTCAAGGACAGGAACATGGCCTATGCGGCCGTGAACAAATCCGCCTGCGCCATGGTCGAAACCAGTGCGGAGAGCATTCTCGGCAAGACGGTGTTCGATCTGCATTCGCGCAAGGTCGCCGCGCAGATCGACGCGGCCGACCGCATGGTGATGGACAGCGGCACATCGAGCCTCATTCCCGAAAGGGTGAGACGCCTCAACGGCGAGGAAGTGCTGACGATTACCCGCAAGCAGCGTGTGGGCCGTCCGGGCCGGCATTTTCTGGTGACGACGATGGAGGATGTCACGGCACTTGCCACCGTCGATGCGAGCGGCAGGCCTGTCATTCCCTCGCTTGAACATGTTGCCTTCGTCGCCTCGACCTATGGCAAGGGCGACGAGGGCGATCCGGCAAAAGACCTGCTGAAAAGCAAGGCGGTCCTCATCGTGTCCGAAAGCGGACGTTTTGCCGAAGCCGCCGGCCGCCGGCTCGCCGCCGGCGGCATGGATCATGCGGCGGCGACGAGCGAGCAGGAGCAGCGGGCATTCATCGATATCGCCGCTTCCGCCGGCGTGAATATCGACGTCGTCGTCGTTGATGCCCAGATGAGCGTCACATGTCTCGATATCGCCGCTGCGCATGGTCTGCCGGTCGTTACCATCGAGGAAGGGGAGATCGACGCCTCCCTGCTGCATTATGTCGCCGTTGGCCTCAGGTCGTCGCCAGGCGAGAAATCGCCGGAGGAAGACTGGGAGATCATGACGGAAGACCTGCCCGACATCCTCAAGACGGGTGGCGTCTGCGAGATACTTCTCGTTGAGGATAACCGGGTCAACCAGATCGTCTTTTCGCAGATACTGGAAGGGTTGGGGCTTTCCTGGCGGCTTGCCACGACGGGTGAGGAAGCCTTGCGTCTTTTCAAGGAACAGGCGCCCTCCGTTGTTCTGCTCGACACGACGCTTGCCGATATCGATGGTTTCGAGGTCGCCCGCCGTATGCGCGAACTGGCTGGCGAGCACCATATCCCCATCGTCGGCGTCATCACCCACGCCTTCGAGGGCGATCTGGACAAATGCCTCGCGTCCGGCATGAATGACATGTTGCTGAAACCCGTCAGTCCCGACATGGTCGAGGCGGTTTTCCTGCGGCTTTTCGGCAAGGATGCCCTTAGGCTTCAGGCCTGATACCTGCCGCCGCCTGGTTGCGGCGGTGAAGGGAAAATACAATTCCTTGCCGCGCCGGGGTCATTTTGCGCGCGCCGTGTACTTTCGGGAAATGCCGCCGCATTTTGGTCCGCGGCTCTATGGTTTTTTTAATACTTGCCCTGCATTGTGAGCGCGGTCGACACAGGATTCACGAGATGCAGGAATGAAACGGGCAGAGCCGCAATCGTTGCAGGTCAGCCAGAACGAATTGCAGGCCATGGCCTACAGCGATCCGCTGACGGGGCTCGGCAACCGTTACCGTCTGCGGGACAAGATTCGCATGCTGGCCAGCGAACGTTCCAGCGACCCGGCGCCCTTCACGGTCGGCATTGCCAATATAGACGGCTTCAAACCCATCAATGATCTTTTCGGCGTTCAGGCGGGCGATGAAATCCTGTGTCAGGTTGCGCACCGGCTGAAGGCCTGCATTCCCGATGGCGCCGTCGTGACACGTCATGACGGAGACGAATTCGCCTTCGTCCTGCCTTTGGTGTTCGAACGCACCGGCGCGGAGCGCGTCGGCAACATGATCAAGGACGTGCTTTCCGCCCCTTACGATCTTGGTGACCGCAACGTCCGGCTCTCCTCTTCCTTCGGTTTTGCCATCTATCCCTTTGCCGGCGATGATTTCGAGGATCTGCTGAAAAGCGCCGAGACGGCGCTTTATCGCTCAAAACGGCGCGGTCGTGGCCAGATAACGGTCTATTCGCGTGAGATCGCCCAGGAAATGAAGCGCGCCACGCAGCTGGAGCAGGCGCTCAGAAACGCCATCATCACCGACGCGATCGACGTGCATTTCCAGCCCATCGTCCGGCTGGAAGAGGCGAAGGTCATCGGTTTCGAGGCGCTGGCCCGCTGGAACGATCCCGATCTCGGTTTTGTTTCACCCGCCGTTTTCGTGCCGCTTGCCGAAGAACGCGGTTTCATCGACGCGTTGTCGGAAGCTTTGCTCCGAAAGGCGGCGGAAGCGGCCCTGTTCTGGCCGCGTGAACTCTTCCTGTCCTTCAACCTGTCGTCAGCGCAATTGATGGACCCCAGCACGGCGGACAATATTCTCTCCATCCTTTCCCGCGTCGGCCTCGACCCGCACCGGCTGGAACTGGAGATCACCGAAACGGCCGTCATGACTTCAGCCGATACCGCGCAACGCATCATCAGCGAATTGCAGAGCGCCGGCGTTCGCATTTCCCTTGACGATTTCGGCACGGGCCAGTCGAGCCTCGGCCGCCTGCGCGACTTCACCTTCGACAAGGTGAAGATCGATCGCGCCTTCGTCTCGCGCATCAGCAGCGACCGTCCCTCGGAACATATCATCAAGGCCATCGTCGCCATGTGCGACGGTCTCGATCTCGAAGTCGTGGCCGAAGGGATCGAGGAACGGGTGGAAGAGGAAAAGCTGCGCGCGCTTGGCTGCGCCATGGGGCAGGGTTATTTCTACGGCCGGCCGGCCGATGCCGCCGCGACCCAGCGGTATCTGCACGAGAACTATCGCGAGATATTGTCGGATATTTCCTGAGACGGTGCGGCCTCGCAGCGACGCTTGGCGGCGCAGTATCCCAGACAGGCTTGTATGCGCCGGCGTATCCCCACAACCCTCATTCCGCTGACATGCAAAGGAATGAGGGAAGTCGTTTCGGGGATACCGACTGGACGGCGCTCCGCATTTTGTTGCGGGCGGCCCGCGCCTCGCTTCACAACCGGTAAAGCGGCTCGAACCGGCCCTTGACCTCTATGCCGAGATCGAAAGTCAGGCCATGCTGCGGATTGGCGGCAATGGCGTCATCATCGAGATGTTCGCGCGCCGAGGTGACCAGAAGGCGCGATGCGTCCGGGCCGATGAAGGCCGGGCAGGTTGTCTGTCCGCCGGGCACCTCATATCGGGCTATATGGTTGCCGTCCGCGTCGTAGCGATCGACCGCACCCACGCCCCAGCGGGCGTTCCAGATATGTCCTTCGGCATCGCAGACCGACCCGTCAATGCCGCCTTTGATACCGGTGGAATCGATGAGGACTTCAGCCCTGCCGGAGGGAAGGCCGGTCCCGGCATCGAGCGGCACCCGCATCAGCTTGTTCACCTTGGTATCGACGTAATATCCCGTCGCGCCATCGGGCGAAAAGCAGATCGAATTCGGAATGCTGATATCGGCAAACAGCTTCGTCACGGCGCCTTTGGAAACATGGTAGATGCTGCCCGCGCCAATTTCCGCCTTGCGGCCCATGGTGCCGATCCACAGCGCACCGGAAGGGTGCATGCGCCCGTCATTGGAGCGGTTGCCGGGCAGGTCCTTTTCCAGTTCCGCGTAAAGGGTCAGCACGCCGGTGGCCGCATCGCGCAGGAAAAGCCCGTCATCGGAGGCGATCAACTGCTTGCTGTCGCTGATCTTGGCGAGCGCGCTGCCCATGAAGGGCAGGGCGTGTACGGCCTTGCGGCCGGAGGCGATGTGCAACTCGTGCAATTCGCGTTCGATGATATTGAACCACCAGGCGGTGCCGGCGGCGGGATCGAAGGTCGGGCCCTCGCCAAGCGTCATCGGCGTTTCGTCAAGCACACGTCCGGCAAAGGGAAAAACGGTCACCACGCTCTTATCCTCCGATGGCTGCGTCATAGGCCGCGAGCGTGACGGTGGCGCGCTCGCGCACCTCCGCCGCCGTCATGCCGGGCTTGTAGAGGCTGGTTCCAAGGCCGAAAGCGGTGATGCCGGCCGAGGTATATTCGGCGAAATTCCGATCCGAGACGCCACCGACCGCGGCGATGACCAGATCCTTCGGCAGGATCGTCCTGATCGCATTGATGCCGGAAGGGCCGATGATGCTGGCGGGGAAGAATTTCAGCCCTGTGGCTCCGGCCTTTGCGGCCACCAGCGCTTCGGTGGGGGTGAGAACGCCCGGCATCGTCACCATGCCCTTGACGCGCGCGGCAACGATCACATCGGCGTCGGCATTGGGGCTCACCATCAGCTTACCGCCGGCCGCATCCAGCGATGCGACGTCTTCCACGCTCAGCACGGTGCCGGCGCCGATCAGGCAATCGGCCGGGGCCATCTTCGCGGCGATCTCGATGGAGCGGAACGGATCTGGCGAATTGAGCGGGATTTCGATGGCGCGGAAGCCGGTTTCGATCAGCGCGCCGACCACGCCTTCGGTTTCCTCGGGTTTGAGACCGCGCAGGATGGCGATCAGCGGATATTTGATGGAAGGGAAGGGAATACGCATGATATCTCTTTATCCTATGGCCAGATGGCATTCGCGGCGGCCAGCAATCCGCGCCGCACGGCCTCGTCGGCGTCGATGACCGTATAATGTATATCAAGGGCGGTGAAGGCGCCTTCGTAAAGCGCGCCGAGCGCGCCGGAGCCGATCAGCACGACAGGTGTGTCCCGCCGCGCGTTGGAGTGAGCGCCGGCAATTTCCAGCCCGATCATGGTGCCGGAAAGCTTGGCCTTCGCATCGGTGGCGGTGAGGCCGTGCAGCAATTGCCCGGACCGCAGGGTGAACAGGCGATTGGTGGCGAGTTGCGGATTGGCGTAGATGTCGTGCACGGCGGCCTTGAAGGCGTCGTGCGCGCCGGTAAAGGCGTCCGCTTCGGCCACCGCGTGGGAAAGGATCGTCTGTTTCGAGATGACCTCGAACAGTTCGCCGGTCATGAAGGTGGCAAATCCGGTCACCTCGCCGCCACGGACGGTCACCCACTTGGAATGCGTGCCCGGCATGCAGACCAGCTTTTCGCCGGCATCGGCGGAGGCGAGCGCGCCGAGCAGTTGCGTTTCCTCGCCGCGCATCACATCGGGTGCGGCTTTATCGCGCTGCGCCAGCCCCGGCAGAATGCGCACATCCCGTGTCTGACCCGGCACACGGACCGCACCGTCCAGAACCGCCGAAAGCGATGCCGGAACGTCGATATAACCCGCCTCGACCCAGCCCTGCCGGGCGCCGGCCATGCCGCAGACGAGAACCGGCAGGTTTGCCGGTGCGCCGATGGCATCGAGATGCGATTGCAGCACCTCGGCAAAGCCGGTGCGCATGGCGGTGGTCATGCCTTCCGCGCTGCGCCGCTCGGCCAGCACCGCGCCCGACCGGCTGAGAAGCCAGAGCCGGAAACTGGTCGTGCCCCAGTCAACGGCGATAAAAGCGGGTTCAGACATTATAGGAGGCCTCCGTCTACGATTATGGATTGCGCCGTGATGGCGCCCGATGCCGATGATGCGAGAAACAGGCTCGGGCCCGCCAGATCGGCGGCGACGAGCGTGCGCTTGAGACATTGCCGTGCCATGGTGGCGGCAATACCCTCGTCCGTCAGCCACAGTTCCTTCTGCCGCTCCGTCACGATCATGCCGGGCAGCAGCGTGTTGACGCGGATATTGTCCGGTCCCAGCCTGCCGGCAAGGCTTTTCGTCAGGCCGATAATGCCGGCCTTGGCCGCCGCATAGGACGGCAGTTCACCCATGTTCAGCAGGAACGAGATGGACGAAAAATTGACGATGGATGCATTATTTGCCTGCCGCAGATGGGGCAGCGCGGCCTGAACCGTGAAGAACATCTGCTTGAGATTGATCGCCTGATTGGCGTCCCAATAGGCTTCCGTCACGGTATCGATATCGTGGCGGTCGTCCCACGCGGCGTTGTTGACCAGCACCTTGATGCCGCCGGTGGCGGAGGCAGCCGCATCCACTGTGCTTGCGATCGCGGCGATGTCGCGCAGGTCGGTCCTGAAGAAATGCACCGGATGCGGTGCGAGCCCGGCAAGCCGCCGGACAAGTGCCGTGCTCGGCTCCTCGGCGATGTCGATGAAGGCAACCTTCGCCCCCTGCATTGCAAAGGCTTCCACCAGCGATGCCCCGATGCCGGAACCGCCGCCCGTTATGAGCACGCCCGCATCCTTGAGGTCTGGAAAGAGGGCTTGAGTCATCGGTTTCGTCTCATCCATTGATGGGCTTGATTGTTCCAATATATGGAACTAGATTTTACTAAATGGAATTATTCTCTTGGCGTCACGCTTATGTCAAGGCAGATGACGGTGGATGTTGCCATGCCCGGTAGTAAAATGCCCAATGATCAAAAACATGATCCCGTTCCCGGCCGTGTGCGAAAAGCGGAAATGGAGACGGGGACGCTCGGAAAGGCCGTCTCGCTTCTGGAGCTTGTCGCCTTTGCCGAAAAACCGATGCGCTTTACCGATGTGGTCGAGGCCTGCGGCCAGCCGCGTGGCACGGTTCACCGCCAGCTCGCCCATCTCCTCGCCGAAGGCCTGATCGACCATGCCCCCGACCAGACCTATGTCGTGGGCCTGAGGCTGTTGCAACTTGCCGCAAAGGCCTGGAGCGGCAATGATCTGCGCAGCGTCGCCGCGCCGCATCTGGCGGCGCTGCAGGATGCGACGCAGGAATCCGTGCATCTCGCCGTTCTCAACGGCGGACAGGTCACCTATCTCGACAAGATCGAGGGCAGGCATACCCTGCGCATGCATTCGCAGGTCGGCAAGAGTTCACCGGTCTATTGTACGGGCGTGGGCAAGGCGGCGCTGTCCCTGCTGCCGGCCGATGATCTGGCAGAGCTTGCCGCCGGGCTGGATTTTCACCGCTTCACGGACAATACCATCGTCACACCGGAGGCCCTGGTGAAGGATGTGGCGGCCATCCGCATGAACGGTTACGGTTTCGACCTTCAGGAACACGAGATCGGCATTCATTGCGTTGCCGCGCCGGTTCATGCGCCGGGGCGCAATTTCCATGCGGCGATTTCCGTGACCGGTCCCGCCTATCGGGTGGATGCCGAACAGCTTCGCAAATGGGCGCCGCAGGTGCGCGAAACGGCCGACAGAATTTCGGCGGAACTGGCCTGCCGATTATCCCCGGTTGCGGATGGTTGAGGAAAAGTGGGCGTGCTGATCCCTCGATTTTCGCCGTTGATATGGCGGATCGGGCGTCAATTTGCGCGAGTTAAATCTTATTTTCGATTATTCTGAATTAAGTTTTCAACTTTTGTTTGCATGAATCGTTTTGGTGAGTAACATCCCCGGCAATTTCCGGGCAAAGGTGGCCTTTGCGGCGGTATTTCTCATTCTCGAAGAACAGCTTTCATGCAGAAAACAGAGACGGCCGCCGTTCAGGCGATTGGTGTTGATTGCGTTCGCGAGATCGCCGGTCTGAACACGCAATTCGACATATTCCGGTTCTTGAAACGGCTGACGGAGGCCTGGGAATTCAGGGCTTTCATGGTGCTGGACCTGTCATCCGAAATGGCCAGCGAACTGTCGCAATATACCATCATCACCAGTTGGCCGGCCGAGCTTCTGCAGCGTTACGACGAGGAGGGGATGTTGCAGAACAGCCGGGTCATGGCCCAGCTGAAAAAATCGACCGTGCCCTTTTCCGTTTCCATGGATTTTCTGGCCAGAGGCGACGAGCACATCGCCAGGAAAACGGTGATCGGCCTGTTCGAGCGGTTCGAAATGATCAATTCGGTGTGGTTTCCCGTTCACGACATCACCACGACGCGGGGCGCGGTATCCTTTTCCGGCAACAAGACGCTTCTGCCGGCGAACCGCCTGGCGGAGCTTCTCTATATTTCCAGCCACGTCTTTGCCCGGCTGTCTGAAATCCGCCGGCTGGATCTCAGGGTTCCCGAAACCCTGAGCGAACGGGAGATCGATTGTCTGAACTGGACGGCGGCCGGCAAGACCAGCGCCGAGATCGCCGAAATCATGATGCTGTCGGAGCATACCATCAATCATTACCTGAACCGTGCGACGAAAAAACTCGATACGGTCAACCGCACCCAGGCTGTCGCCAAGGCGCTGCGGGTCGGTCTGATAAAATAGCGAAATCGTAATTTTATCATTGTGATAAACCGCTTCCTGGGCGATCCTTCTTTCGAATCACCGGAAAGGAGAAATCGTTTGCCGGAACGGCATAGGGTAAAAGCGGGATTTTCTCCGACTGTCGATTGCGCCGTGCTGATAGTCGCTGCCGAAAAAGGCTTTGCTGCCGATGAAGGCATTGAACTGAACCTTGTCCGAAAACAATCCGCGCGCGCTGTCCTGACCGCGCTTGCCGGGGATGACGTTCACATTGCCCATCTGCCCGCTCCGGTGCCGGTCGGTTCAGCCGTCGGTCTCGATAACCTGCCGGCCGACATTGTCGGTGTTTTCACGCTCTCCCTCGGCGGATCGGCAACGACCGTTTCGCACGGTTTTTACGACGAGCTTTATCGTGAGGGCCTGAAGCTGCCGGACCCCGCGGCTTTCGGCCGGGCGATGGCCCGCGTCTGCGCGGCACGCCGGGCGGCGGGTGAAAATCCGCCGGTCTTTGCTGTCGAGGATATTGTCTCCACACCCTTTTATGCGCTGCGTTATCTCCTTGGCAGCTGCGGTGTGCTGCTCGGCCGGGACATGGAGATCGTCGAAGCCATGCCCAAGGCCATGCCGGGATTGCTCGAAAGCGGCAAGGTCGATGCACTCTGTACCGCCGAACCGGCGGGCAGCGCCGTGGTGCTGGGCGGCGCCGGGCGGATTGTCACGACCGGAGCGCTGATCTGGCACAACGCGCCGGAAAAGATACTCGCGGTGAAGCGGCCCTGGGCGGAGGAGAACGCCACCCCGCTGGAGGGGCTGCTTCGCGCGCTCTACCGCGCTGGGGAATGGTGCGCCAATTCAGCCAATATAGAGGAACTCACGGGCATACTCGCCGCTCCCCACTATATGGACGAAAACGGTGAATTCCTGCTGCCGGCGCTGACGGGCTATATCTCCACCTCGCAGAGGGACATGCGGCGCTACCCGGAATTTTTCGTCACCAGCGCGAAGGCAGCCAATTTTCCCTGGCAGAGCCAGGCCCTGTGGTTCTTCAGCCAGATGCTGCGCTGGGGCGAAATTCCCGCCGAAGGCCGGTTCGATGCGGCCATGCTGGAGGCTGCCCGCAATGCTTACCGGCCGGATATCTTCCGCAAGGCGATGAAGCCGCTTTTCGTGCCGGTGCCGGGCGCGAACCTGAAGCTGGAAGGCACGCTCAGGGAACCGGTCCATGTCGGCGCGTCGCGCACGGGCCTCGTCCTCGGCCCGGACTGTTTTTTCGACGGCCGTGTCTTTGATCCCGAGACGCTGGATATGGACGACGAAATCTGAAATCACAGCGTTGAATCGTCGCTGGTCTTGGTTGTTTGCGCTTTGGCATTGGCGAAGCGCTCCCGCTTGTCTATGGATGACGCGGAGTTGAGCCCATATCCGGCCGGACGATGCAACGGAGTAAGACAATGGCAGAAGTCAGCAAGAACCAGGTGGAAAAGGCTTTGGAAGCCGTCATCTATCCCGGCAGCGGCAAAAGCATCGTGGCGCTCGGCATGGTCTCGGAAATCTTCATCGCCGATGCGAAGGCTTATTTCTCGATCACCGTACCTGCGGACAAGGCGCAGGAGATGGAGCCTTTGCGGCTTTCCGCCGAACAGGCGGCAAAGGGCGTTCCGGGCATGGTCGGCGCGGTGGTGGCGCTGACGGCGGATCGCAAGCCGGGCCAGCAGCAGCCTGCCCGTCCCGCCGCCGCAACCGGTCGACCGGCCGCGCAGCCGCGCTCTTCCAAGGTGGGCGTGCCGGGTGTCGGCGCCATCATCGCCGTCGCTTCGGGCAAGGGCGGGGTCGGCAAATCGACGACATCAGTCAATCTGGCGCTCGGTCTTCAGGCGCTCGGCCTCAAGGTCGGTATGCTCGATGCCGATATTTACGGTCCGTCGCTGCCGCGGCTCCTGAAGATTTCGGGCCGCCCGCAGCAGCAGGAAGACCGCATCATCCTTCCCATGGAAAATTATGGCCTGAAGGTCATGTCCATGGGCTTCCTGGTGGATGAGGAGGCGGCAATGATCTGGCGCGGACCGATGGTGCAGTCCGCCCTGATGCAGATGCTGCGCGAAGTGGCCTGGGGCGAACTGGATGTGCTGGTGCTGGACATGCCGCCCGGCACGGGTGACGCGCAGCTGACCATCGCCCAGCAGGTGCCGCTTGCCGGCGCCGTCATCGTCTCCACGCCGCAGGACCTGGCGCTGATCGATGCGCGCAAGGGCATCACCATGTTCCGCAAGGTGGAAGTGCCGCTGCTCGGCGTCATCGAGAACATGAGCTATTTCATCGCGCCGGACACCGGTGCGCGTTACGATATTTTCGGCCATGGCGGCGCGAAGGCCGAAGCCGAAAGGATCGGCGTGCCGTTCCTCGGCGAGGTGCCGCTCACCATTTCCATCCGTGAAATGTCGGATGCCGGAACGCCTGTCGTCGCCGCCGAGCCGGATGGCCCGCAGGCGGCGATCTATCGCGATATCGCCGAAAAAGTCTGGGCGCGCATCGGCGCGGGCGAGAGAAAAGCCGCACCGAAGATTGTTTTCGAATAAGGCAGCGGCTTCCGGCGCAAAACCCGACGGGCCAATGTCAGCTTTGAATCGCCTTTTGAAAACAGAAGATTAGTCGCCAGTATCGGGCAAGCTTTCTGGACTGGAACGTCCAGAAATGCTTCGCCTGCAATGCTGTCGAGAAAAAATATTGCTTGATTGCATCTCGCTTTGGGCGCATACGCCTGCGCCGTTTGGCTCTTGGTCCATCGGGGTCGCGGGATATGAAATTCCGCAGGTCCCGGCGTTCCCTGAAGTGTCGTCCAAAGGTTTGCCGACCGCAAACAGGATATGTTAAGCAGCATTGCGGCTGAAGCTTGCGATGTGGACCGGAGAAACGGATTGATAAAAGCCTATCGCGCCAATTGCGAGGCGATCAGCCTGTCGCCTGACGACGGCTCCGAACAGATTCCCGACGACATCGTCTGGGTCGACATCGTCAATCCGGACAGGGCGGAAGAGCAGCATGTGGAAAAGCTGCTGGGGCTCGATCTGCCCACCCGCGAGGATCTGAAGGATATCGAACCCTCCAGCCGGCTTTACATGGAAGACGGCAATGTCTTCATGACCGCTTCCCTGGTCTGGAAAGCGGATTCGGACGATCCGCGCCTCACCGATGTCGCCTTCATTCTCGCCGGCAGGCGCCTCGTGACGATCCGTTATGCCGAGCCGAAATCCTTCCATCTCTTCATCGCCGCCATCACCCGCGTGCCGCACGAAATGCGCAGCGGCGCGGCGCTGCTTCTGAAGCTGCTTGAAACCATCGTTGACCGCACGGCGGAGATTCTCGAAAATTCGGTCACGGGGATCGACAATCTCGCCGCCGACATTCTCGGCAGCCAGGCCCGCTCCAAACGCAAGGCGCCGCGTTATCTCGAAGACCGCCTGAGCAACATCGCCGCCTATCACCGGCTGATCTCCAAGGTCCGCGTGAGCCTTGCATCCCTGGCGCGCCTTCAGACCTTTCTGTCCACCAGCGATCAGGTTCGCGAGGACAAGGGCGCGCGCGAGCAGGGCAAATCGATCGGGCGCGATATTCAGTCGCTGAACGAACATGCCTCCTTCGTTTCCGGCAATCTGACCTTTCTGCTGGATGCCTCGCTCGGCATCATCAATATCGAGCAGAACAGCATCATCAAGATTTTCTCCATCGCTTCGGTGGTGTTCCTGCCGCCGACGCTGGTGGCCTCGGTTTATGGAATGAACTTTCAGCTCATGCCGGAGTTGAACTGGACATTTGGTTATCCACTCGCGCTCATCGTCATGCTGATGTCCGCCATCATTCCGTTTCTCTTTTTTCGTTGGAAGGGCTGGCTCTGAGGAGCCAGGATCATCATGTCTCAAATCGTCGACAAGGACGTTGCCGAGAAACCGGATGCGGATGACAAGCATCAGAACAAGGGGCTTTATGCCGCGATTCTTGGTTCCATCGGCGTGGTCTATGGCGATATCGGCACCAGCCCGCTTTATGCCTTCCGCGAGGCCCTGCGGCCGATCGCCTATGATGGCGTGACGCGCGAGGAGGTCATCGGCCTGACATCCCTGATGATCTGGGCTTTGACGATCATCGTGACGTTCAAATACATCACCCTTCTGCTGCGGGCCGACAATGACGGCGAGGGCGGAACGCTCTCGCTGCTCGCGCTGCTGATGAAGACGGCGGGCACCCACCGCAGCGTTCTCATCGTCCTTGGTCTCATCGGCGCCGCGCTGTTCCTCGGCGATGCGATGATCACGCCGGCACTGTCGGTGCTGTCGGCGGTCGAAGGGCTGAAACTCGTCACGCCCGCCATGGACGACTTCGTGATTCCCATATCGGTCGGCATTCTCATCGGCCTCTTCGCCATCCAGTCGCATGGCACGGGCACGGTGGCGAAATTCTTCGGGCCGATCACCGCGGTCTGGTTCATCGTCATGGGGCTTGCCGGCCTCATCCACATCGCCGATGACTTCGGCATTCTTTTCGCCTTCAATCCCTGGCACGCGGTGGAATTCCTGGCCAGTGAAGGGTTTCACGGCTTTATTGTGCTCGGTGCGGTTTTCCTGACGATCACGGGCGCGGAAGCGCTTTATGCCGATCTCGGGCATTTCGGTCGCCGTCCCATCCAGTGGGCGTGGTTCTGCCTGGTCTTCCCGGCTTTGACGCTGAATTATCTGGGGCAGGGCGCGCTGGTGCTGAAAGACCCGGCGGCCATGTCCAATCCCTTCTACCTCATGTTCCCGCAATGGGCGATCCTGCCGGCTGTCATCCTGGCCACCGCCGCCACCATCATCGCCAGCCAGGCGGTGATAACAGGCGCGTTCTCGCTCGTGCGCCAGGCGATCCACCTCGGATACCTGCCGCGCATGGAAATCCTCTTCACGTCTGAAACCAATACCGGGCAGATCTATCTGCCGGCCGTCAACACCATCCTGCTGTTCGGTGTCGTCGCGCTGGTCTTCACCTTCAAGAGTTCGGATGCGCTGGCCACCGCCTATGGCATTTCCGTCACCGGCGCGATGGTCGTCACCAGCCTGATGTTCTTCGAATTCGTGCGCAAGCGCTGGCAATGGTCGGTCTGGCTGGCAATTGCCGTGCTGGCGCCGCTTCTGCTGCTGGAACTGATCTTCCTCGGCGCGAACCTCCTGAAGATTCACGACGGCGGCTACGTGCCGGTGCTTCTGGCGATTGCCTTCACCATCATCATGACCACCTGGCAGCGCGGTTCGAAGATCCTTTTCGCCAAGACCCGCCGCACCGATGTGCCGCTGAAGGCTTTCGTCGCCTCAGTGGAAAAGGAAAGCGCCCATGCGCCGGTGCGTGTGCCCGGCACGGCGATCTTCCTCACCGGCGATCCGGAGACGGCGCCGGCGGCGCTGCTGCACAATCTCAAGCATAACCACGTCCTTCACGACAAGAACGTCATTCTGACCATCCGCACCGAGGACCAGCCGCGCGTTCACCCGGAAGAGCGTTATACGCTGACGAAGATGAGCGACCGCTTTGCCGTGGTCGAGCTGCATTTCGGCTTCATGGAAACCCAGAATGTCACCCAGGCGCTGGGCTATCTGAGACGCACCGGCTACAAGTTCGACATCATGTCGACCTCGTTTTATCTCGGCCGCCGCAAGCTGGTGCCGGATCCGAAGTCCGGTATGCCGGGCTGGCAGAACCGCCTGTTCATCGCGCTCGCCGAAACCGCCGCCGATCCCTCGGATTATTTCCGCCTTCCGGCCAACCGGGTGGTGGAACTGGGCTCGCACGTCGTCGTCTGATGAAGTGGGCATGCCCTTAATGTAGCTGGGCGGTCTCCTTCTCTCCGTCATACCGGCCTTGAGCCGGTATCCAGCCAGCCCAAGTCCTTGGGCTGAAAGGAGTCTTTACGCCGCGCCGACGCGCGTCAGCTGGATTCCGGCTCGAGGCCGGAATGACGGATGTGGAGATGCCGTGCGGGACAGTTATGATCGGCACATGCGAACTCGACTCCACGCCACGCGCATTAGAAGATGGTTACACATGAACGTGAAGCCGTGTCCTCGCACGGCGTTAACCAAGCATCAAGGTTAATAAGAGATTCTCGAACACCTGTAGCAAATATGGTTGTCGGTGTTCGGAGTGCTGGTTTTGCGTTCGAAAAGAGTAATGCGTCGTCGGTCCTCCGTGTCCTTTCCGGGGTGGGCGTCAAAATGGACCTCGCCCGTCGTCTTCGGCCTTGCCGCCTGGCTTGTCTTTCCATCCCTCGCCGCGCGTGCCGATCTGGCCTCACTGCTGGCCGGGCTGGACAATGGTGGCGAACAATGGCGCATGGTGCTGACGGCCTCTCCGGCGGGTTCGGTGCACAATGCCTCTCTCACCTTCAACGATGCGGCGGGGGAGGCGGCCCTGCATGGCGGCGGCATGACCCTGCCCGATGGCCGCAAGGTTGCCTTCGTCACCAACAAGAAGGGTGAGGCATCGACGCCGGATAGCGAGCGTGTGAACCGCGCCGCCAAGAAGGGTCGCATCGTTGCGACCGAAATCATGCAGCCGCCGAAGGCTTTCACCGCCGGCTCCGTCCTTCAACGCACCAGCATGCTGGATATAGAGCCGCTGAAGCGCAAGGACCGCACGGCTTTCGTGAAGCCGAAGCGCGGCAAGGATGTTGAACTCGCCTCCTTCTATTTCCGCCGCGATGAAAAGAAGGTGGACAAGAGCGTCTCGCCGATGCTGGCGGAACTCATCACCAACCGGACACCCGACATTCTTGCGACGGCTTACGCGCCAGCCGCACCTGATTTCGCCCGCGAGTCGCCGTTCGACGCCATTCTCAAAAAACCGGAGGCTGGCCGCTTCGTGCCGCAGATCAGCCCGGAAGACCACGCATGGGCCGCGACCCCGCTGCCGGCCGAGGTGTTTTCCGCAGCCGAGCAGCAATGCCTGGCATCCGGCATCTATTTCGAGGCGCGCGGAGAATCGGTCAAGGGACAGGCGGCGGTGGCGCAGGTCATCCTTAACCGCGTACGCAACCCCGCTTACCCCAAAACCATCTGCGGTGTGGTTTACCAGAACAAGGACTGGCGCAACCGCTGCCAGTTTTCCTTCGCCTGCGACAATATCAAGGACCGCGTGAATTCCGAGC
Source organism: Rhizobium rhizogenes (assembly GCF_002005205.3). The sequence goes on from NZ_CP019701.2 coordinate 397,499, forward strand.
GCCACTGGAAAATGGCGCGCGAAGTGGCCATGGCCACCACGGCCGGCAAGATCTGGCTGAAGGAAGTGGGCTCCGCCACCCATTATCATGCCGTTTACGTGCGTCCCGCCTGGGGCAAGTCCATGAAGAAGGTCGGCAGGATCGGTCTGCACGTGTTTTACCGTACCTATGGTGGCGGCTGGAGCTGATACCACCGCCGATTTGTCGCATTTTGCGTGTCAAAAATGCCGATTCCCTGGCGAAACATCGCCCCCAAACAGCGATTTGATGTCAAGCTATTGTTTTTGCATGATTAATTTGTGCTGCAACAACCGTCGCCAGTGCCTTGACTAGAGAAGCCCCTAAAACTATGTTGCGCGCGACTTCAGAGCGGGCTGGAACAGGCTTAATCCGTCACCGTTTACAACTCCAAAGGGTTCTGGCATGGCTGGAACGGAGAAAATGGGTGGGATTTTAAGATGACTGGCAACCGTGACGATAGTCTGGACGAGCGCCGCAAGCGCCTTGCTGAAGAGCTGGCAAAGGTGAAGGCGGAGGATGAGGCGGAAGTGAGGGCGGAGACCAACGCTGCGGAAAGCCGGAAAGGCTTTGCGATGGCGGTCAAGCTCTCATCTGAGTTCATCTCGGCCATCGTGGTCGGCGCTATGCTGGGTTATCTTCTGGACTATTTTGTCGGCACGATGCCGTGGGGGATGATCGTTTTTCTTCTTCTCGGTTTCTGCGCAGGCGTATTGAATGTGTTGCGCTCGACGGGTGCCGTGGCCAAGCCGCCGCTGCTCGAGAGGGCCGACAAGCAGGACGAGGGTGGAAAAGGCGGCGTTTAAGCTGTTTTTTCTTGCAATTGAGATGCCGCGATGCGCGGCGACAGGTAAAGAGGGCAGCCGGTGGCAAACGATCCGACCCATCAGTTCTTGGTGCAGCCGATCATTCCGATCGAAATTGGCGGCGTCGATTTTTCCTTCACCAATGCGTCGCTTTTCATGGTCGCGACCGTGGCTGCGGCTTCCGGTTTCCTTTATTTCGCAACGTCGAACCGTGGTCTGATCCCGACCCGCATGCAGTCCGTTGCTGAAATGTCCTACGAATTCATCGCCTCCATGCTGCGCGAAGGCGCCGGCAAGAAGGGCATGGTGTTCTTCCCCTTCGTCTTCTCGCTGTTCATGTTCGTGCTGACGGCCAACCTTCTCGGCATGTTCCCGTATTTCTTCACGGTCACCAGCCAGATCATCGTCACCTTCGCGCTCGCCTGCCTCGTCATCGGCACGGTCGTCGTTTACGGTTTCTGGAAGCACGGCCTGCATTTCTTCGGCATCTTCGCCCCTTCGGGCGTTCCCAAGGCGCTTCTGCCGCTGGTGTCCGCCATTGAAATGATTTCGTTCCTGTCGCGCCCGATCAGCCTTTCGGTTCGTCTTTTCGCGAACATGCTGGCCGGCCACATCACGCTCAAGGTTTTCGCAGGCTTCGTCGCCTCCATGAGCGCGCTCGGCGCGCTCGGCGTCGGCGGCGCTGTCCTGCCTCTGCTCATGACGGTCGCCATGACCGCTCTCGAATTTCTCGTTGCCTTCCTGCAGGCTTATGTCTTCGCGGTACTGACTTGCATGTACCTGAACGACGCTGTGCATGGTGGTCACTGAGAAGTAAAGTCGCTGGCCCCGGCAACGGGTGTCAAAAACAGCCGCAACAACCAATATCTCAAGGAGTCTCACATGGAAGCGGAAGCAGCAAAGTACATCGGCGCAGGTCTCGCATGCCTCGGCATGGCTGGTACGTCCCTCGCACTCGGCCGTATCTTCGGTGATTACCTGTCCGGCGCACTGCGCAACCCCTCTGCTGCCGACAGCCAGTTCGGCCGTCTGGTATTCGGCTTCGCCGTTACGGAAGCTCTGGGCATCTTCTCGCTGCTCGTTGCTCTCCTTCTCCTGTTCGCTGTTTAATATCAGCATCAGGTCTGGATCACGGCCCGCAAATGGCGTGCCGTGATCCTTCGCATTTGCAGTCCCCCTGGAGGTGAGCATGTTCGTGACCGAGGCTTATGCCCAGTCAGCACCGACCGTAGGTGAAACGCATACGGAAACTCCGGCTGTCGGCCAGCCGCAACCGGAAGCCACGCACACGGAAACCGGTGTGGCGCATGGCGCCGAACACGGCGCTTCCGGCGTATTCCCGCCGTTCGACCAGTCTACTTACGCATCGCAGGTTCTCTGGCTGGCGATCACGTTCGGCCTTTTCTACCTGCTCATGCAGAAGGTCATCGTTCCGCGCGTCGGCGGCATTCTCGAAAACCGTCATGGACGCATCGCACAGGATCTCGATGAAGCGGCACGGCTGAAAAGCGAAGCCGACGCAGCCGTCGAAACCTATGAAAAAGAACTCGCGGCAGCCCGCGCCAAGGCAGGCTCCATCGGCTCTGCCGCCCGTGACGCTGCCAAGGCGAAGGCCGATGCCGACCGCGCCGCCATCGAAGCCGGTCTTGCTGAAAAGCTTGCCGCCGCCGAAAAGCGCATTGCCGGCATCAAGGAACAGGCATTCGCCGATGTCGGTGCCATTGCCGAGGAAACCGCGACCGCGATCGTCGACCAGCTGGTCGGTGCCAAGGTCAAGGATACCGACGTCAAGGCCGCCATTGCCGCTGCTTCGACCGTGAAGGGAGCCTGACATGGCATTTGATGCATCATTTTTCGCTCTCGTCGGTCTCGTCCTTTTCTTCGTTCTGGTCGCCTATCTCAAGGTTCCCGGCATGCTCGCCAAGTCTCTGGACGAGCGCGCCCAGAACATTCAGGACGAACTGGCCGAAGCCAAGCGCCTGCGCGAAGAAGCCCAGCACCTGCTGGCCGAATATCAGCGCAAGCGCAAGGAAGCTGAAGCCGAAGCCGCCGGTATCGTCGCCGCCGCTGAACGCGAAGCCGCTGCCCTGACGGAAGAAGCCAAGCAGAAGACGGAAGAATTCGTCGCCCGCCGCACGGCCCTTTCGGAACAGAAGATCAAGCAGGCCGAAGAAGACGCCATCGGCGCCGTTCGCGCCGCCGCCGTGGATATCGCCATTGCCGCTTCCGAGAAGCTCATTGCCGAAAAAACCACCGCTGCCGCAAAGGCCAAGCTGTTCACCGCCACCATCGGCGAAGTGAAGTCGAAGCTGAACTGAGATTTATCTCGGACTGTTTAAAACCCCTCCGGCGCGAGCCGAGAGGGGTTTTTTGTTTGAACTATCGAGGCGTTTAGAAATACGGCGCTGGAGGCTGAGGCTCCATCTCGGCTCGAATTCCCATGGAGCTACCCGGCAGCGCTTTTGTTTGGTGCCAGATGCAGTCGCGGGACAGCGCTGATGTCTAACCGCCCCAAATCCGCGCTCTAGCCATTGTTCTGTCGCCCGTCGTCAGCCAAATGCGGTCTCCGCGCCGGTCATATGTTGACCAGCGGTTCTCGCTTGTAGGCTTCGCGGAGGATTTCCATGAAGGCCGGCGACAAGGGTACGGAGGCGGTGTCAAACGCGCTGACTGCAACGCCGGGCGTCCATGAATTCATGATCGCGGCCCCCTTCATATCGATCACGCGGGCAGGGCTGATCGGTTCCTCCCGCTGCTCAATACCGAGTGTTTCAAGTTGACGGCGAATGATCGTCATTGTGACACCGTACAGAAGTGCCGCCTCGGGCCAGACGACCGCTTTGCCATCCCAGAACGCCAGGTTCCAGATTGTTGCTTCGCTCAGGCGCCCACGGGTATCGATGAATGCTGCGTCGTCATAGCCCTTTTTGACAGCCTGCCGAAGGTATTGTGTTTTTGACGCCTCGCCAACATGCTTGATCGTCGGAAAAGGTCTCTCATGCTGGACGACGGACAAGCGCAAAGGTCCCGCGGGGCCATCGGACGGAGGTGCCGTGCGCACCAGGATGGCGGGGTCGTCCAAAGCCCCGGTCGGAGTAAACTCGCCGCGACGGGAAAACATCGTGGCTGTCACGGAGAGGGCTGAAGGGGCACTCTCAATAGCATGACGAATGTGCTCGCGCACCAAGTCGTCGGGAAGCGCCTGCCCGAAGAACTCAATCGACGCCGACCTCAACCGCGCCAGGTGAAACTCCAACCCTCGTACTGCGCCTTCGCGCACTTGCATTGCCGTGAAATGTGCGAAGCCCGCAAACGCGAGTGAGGAAAGATCCTCTGCTGTAGCCACGCAGCCATTTATCTCTGTCCGAAATCCCGATTTCCGGTTCATTTCTATGCTCCTGTAACGGTTTACATGATGGAGCGTCCTGCCTACAGTATGACACCGCTGTCAGAGTCAAGGGCCCGGAATGAAAATCGGTGAGCTGTCCCGAAGAACCAGCGTCAGCATCAGGATGCTGCGCTATTATGAAGCCGAGGGTCTTCTCGCACCGGTTCGCACTGAAACAGGATATCGGGATTACGGTCCCGCCGACGTGGAGACGGTCGGGCGCATCCGTTTGTTGGGAAATGCCGGTATGACGTTAGCCGCCATTCGGGATTTCCTGCCGTGCTCGCTTGAGCGAAGGCACGCTTTTGAACCTTGCGATGAGCTGAAGTTGAAGCTGCGTATGCAAATCAGCTCGATTGACGAACAGAGCCGGAAACTCTCAGAGAGCCGAAGCTTGCTGAGTGACCTGCTAGAAGCGTTCGAAGCGTCAACGCCGGTTTCAACTCGCTCGTAGCCTGCATCTGATCTCTGTTGGAATGCCAGCTATCCGTTGCGTCAAGCGAAAGTGAAATATCGCTTCTCTGTTTCCCATCCGTCTTGCTCTGATCGGCCCCGATGCCTTGCTGGCCTGATAACGGAAGTTAAGGCTGGTCCATTGTTCCCCTGTCGCGATCAGTCCCGCTTCAGCGGCCGAAAGCTCATCCTGTGCAATGGGCAAGGCCCGTGGCTTTCAATGGCACGCAGATGGGCCGGTGTGCCGTAACCCGCATGCCCTTCAAAGCCGTAGGATGTGTGCACCATACCGGCGCGCTCCATCATCCGGTCACGTGTCACCTTGGCGATGATCGAGGCGGCGGCGATGGAGAGGGAGCGGGAATCGCCCTTGATGACGGCCTTGGCTTCGCAGGGGATGCCCGGCGGCCTGTCGCGGCCGTCGGCGAGGACCAGGGCGGGTGAGGTTTCGAGGCCGAGCACGGCGCGGCGCATGGCGTCGAGACTGGCGCGCAGGATGTTCATGCTGTCGATCAGGCCGGGGCCGGAGGAGGCGACCGAAACGATCGAGCTTTCCATGATGAGCATGAACAGGCTCTCCCGTTTCTGCTTCGTCAGCTTCTTGGAATCATTGAGGCCAGCAGGAATATTATCCGGATCGAGAATGACCGCGGCCGCAACGACCGGTCCGGCAAGCGGCCCACGGCCTGCCTCATCCGTGCCGGCCACGGGCCAGAGGCCCCTGTTTTTCGCTTCCAGCTCGAAGGAAAAATCCGGGCCGGTATCGGCAAGATCGAAGAGGGCAGGAGAATCGGGTGTGGTGCGGCGTTTCATGCGGCGAAACTTGCACACACACCCGATCTCCTGCAAGCCCCCGGAGGCGGGCGATGACAGGCAGGGCGAGCCGGGGTCAAGGGGCTTGGCTCACTATGCCCTCAAGGTCATCATGACCTTTGATCCTCCAGCGGGGCGGCGGAGGAAAAACGATCGCACGCGAGGCGGCGGTTCCGGGGGGTAATGTCCGGCGGGCCAGGGAAAACCCGCCGGGCATTTCATGGGGAGGGTGGCCGCGAGAAGGGAAGAGGCCAGCGCTCCTTGTCGTGTTCCGCCCGATATCGCCGCACGGTCTGTGTGGTGCTTCGATCAGGCAGGGTGTCTTCAGCGTCCGTTTCTCAAAGCAGCGACAATTGCACGCCGGTGCCACCCGGCGGCACGAAGAGATCGTCGCGCAGATGAATGCCACGGCGGATGAGGCCGAGCCTCTTCGTCGCCATCTCGAAACGCCTGCCGATCTGCCAGGCATAGGGGCCGGCACCCTTCATGCGTTTTCCGAATTCCGCATCATAATCCTTGCCGTCGCGCATGGAGCGCACCAGCGACATGACATGACGGTAGCGGTCCGGATAGTTGCGCAGCAGCCAGTCGCGAAAGAGCGGACTCACCTCAAGCGGCAGGCGCAGCAGCACGTAAGAGGCTTCCGTTGCGCCGGCGGCCTTGCCGGCCTCGAGAATACGCTCGATCTCATGATCGTTGAGTGCCGGAATGACAGGCGCCATCATCACGGCGACGGGAATGCCGGCCTCCGTCAGCGCCTTGACCGCTTCCAGCCGCTTTTCCGGCGTGGCGGCGCGTGGCTCCATGTTGCGCGAGAGCTTGCGATCCAGCGTCGTCACGGAAATGCCAACCTTGGCGAGACCCTTTTTGGCCATAGGTGCCAGAATGTCGATATCCCGCTTGATCAGCGCCGATTTGGTGACGATGGCGACAGGATGGTCGGCCTTGGCCAGCACTTCCAGTATCTGCCGCATGATGCGCCATTCGCGCTCGATCGGCTGATAGGGGTCGGTATTGGTGCCGATGGCGATCACCCGCGGCTTGTAGCCCGGCTTGGCCAGTTCCCGCTCCAGAAGTTTTGCCGCATCCGGCTTGGCGAAGAGTTTCGATTCGAAATCCAGCCCGGCGGAAAGGCCCATATAGCTGTGGGTCGGCCTTGCGAAACAATAGATGCAGCCATGTTCGCAGCCGCGATAGGGATTGATGGAGCGGTCGAACGGGATATCGGGGGATTCATTGCGGCTGATGATGCTGCGCGGCTTCTCCACCTGCACTTCGGTGCGGAATTCCGGCATGTCTTCCAGCGTCTGCCAGCCATCGTCGAAAACCTCGTGCTGCAGGGCCTCGAAGCGCCCGTCAGGGTTAAGCCCGGCGCCACGGCCGCGACGACGGTCGATCTCGATGCGCAGGCCCGACGCATCGGCCAGCGCATTGGCAATGTCAGGCATATGGCTCGGCTGGAAGGCAGCCTGCCCCGAAAGCGTATGGTTTCTCATCTGGATGCTCCCGGGCGCCGCGCGCCTGAAGGCCCGCCAAACACCCTAAACCGTTTCCGTTCGAACAGGCTTCCATCACCTTTTCGATGATTAAATTCCTAATGCAAAAATGAGAACAATACAAGAACAAAAAATGCAGAACCGATATTTGTTCCCATCCCGGCAGGGGAAGGCTGAGGGAGTGATTTCGCTGCGGGGCGGGTGCTGATCCGCACCGGGAATGGCGGATTTTACCACGATGGGAATAGTGGCAATTTATTGTGCGATGCGTTAGAGCTATGCATATGTTGACAGTCATAATGGAATGCCGGGATCAGGAACCGGAGCTGGCGCACACGCTGTCTGCGCTTGTCACCGGGGCCGTGGAAGGGCTTGTAAGCGATGTGGTGATCCTTGATCACGGGTCGCGCGATGGATCGTCGCGTGTCGCCGATGCCGCCGGCTGCCGTTTTTATGGGCAATGGGACATCGAGGACATCGTGCAATCCGCGCGCGGCGGCTGGCTGCTTCTGATCGAGCCCGGCGCCCGTCCACAGGCCGGCTGGATCGACGAGATTCTCGAATATGTGGCGATCTGCGCCCAGCCCGCACGCTTTTCGCCGTCGCGTTATCATCGCCGCAATATCTTCAGTCGTGTGCTGCGCCGCGCGCCGCCGCTGGAGCACGGATACCTGCTGCCCAAGAAACACGCCCTGTCGATTGCCAGGCCGGGCATGGGCCTGACGCAACTGATTGGCGGGCAGAAGCCGCGCCGGCTGAATGCGGAGATGGTGCCCGCCTGGGCGCTGCGGGCTCCGGCCTGACGCCGGAAGGCTGTCTTACCCTGCCAGAACCTTGCCCGGGTTCATGATGCCGGCCGGATCGAAGGCGTGCTTGATGCGGCGCATCAGTTCCATCTCGATGCCGGGCCGAATGGCGGCCAGCTCATCGCGTTTCAGCTGGCCTATGCCATGTTCGGCGGAAATGGAGCCGCCGAGCGACAGCACGATGCCGTGCACGATCTCGTTCATGTCCCGCCAGCGGCCAAGGAACTCGGCCTTGTCGGCTCCCACCGGCTGGGAAATATTGTAATGGATATTGCCGTCGCCGAGATGGCCGAAGGCGCAGACGCGGGCGCCGGGGATGGCGGCGATAACCGCCTTTTCCGCCGTCGCCATGAATTCCGGTATTTTCGATACCGGAACGGAAACATCGTGCTTGATCGACCCGCCTTCCGGTTTCTGCGCATCCGACATACTTTCGCGCATGTGCCACAGCGCCTGCCGCTGTGCTTCTGACGCGGCGATCACCGCATCCTCGACCAGGCCCGCCTCAAAACCGCGCTCCAGCAGCGATTGCATCATCGTCTCGGCCGTTTCCGCCGAATCGGAGGTGGAGATATCGATGAGCGCGTACCAGTCATGCGGCGTCTGCAGCGGGTCGCGCACGCCGGGAATGTGTTTCGTGGTGAATTCGACGCCGATACGCGGCATGAGCTCAAAGCCGGTCAGCGCCGTGCCGCAGAGGTTCGAGGCCATTTCGAACAGTTTCAGCGCGTCATTCGTGGATGAGAGCCCGGCGAACGCCACCTGATGGCCGAGAGGCTTCGGGAACAGCTTCAGCACCGCGCCGGTGATGACGCCAAGCGTGCCTTCCGAGCCGATGAAGAGATCGCGCAGATCATAACCCGTATTGTCCTTTTTCAGCCGGCGCAGCCCGTTCCAGATTTCACCTGTTGGCAGCACCACCTCCAGCCCGAGGCAGAGCTGGCGCATATTGCCATAGGCAAGCACCGCCGTGCCGCCGGCATTGGTGGCGAGATTGCCGCCGATGCGGCAGGAACCCTGCGAGCCGAGCGACAGCGGGAACATGCGTTCCACCGTATCGGCGGCCTTGTGGATGTCGTCGAGAATGCAGCCGGCATCGGCGACGATGACGTTGGCCACCGGATCGATGTCGCGGATGCGGTTCATGCGCTCCAGCGACAGGATGATGTCGGTGCCGCCGGCCCGCGGTGTCTGGCCGCCGACAAGGCCGGTATTGCCGGTCTGCGGCACGATGGGTGTGCCGGTCTCGCTGGCGAGCTTCAGGATGGCGGCAACCTCTTCGACCGAACCGGGTTTGATGAGCAGCGGGGAGGCGCCACGGTAAAGCCCGCGATTTTCCACAAGGCGCGGCGCCATTTCCGCCGGGTCGCGCACCGCATTCTTCTCGCCGACGATTGTCGTGAAGCGGTCGAGGGTATCGGATGAGGGGGCGATGGCAGTCATGGGCGTCTCGCTGTCATTGAAACGGTGGGCGAAATGGTGGGCGGGTCAGCCTCTCGGCGCGGCGGCGCGGGACAGGCGGTCGTTGATCGCCTCTCCAAGACCATGCATGGGAATGGCGGTGATTGCGATCATGTCCGCACCGCTCGCATCGGCGGCTTTCAGATAATCGAACAGATTGGCGGCGGCCTCGGCAAGATCGCCGGCGGGGCTGAGGTCGAGAACGGTGCGCGCGGCCTCTTCGCCTGAAACGGCGCGGCCGCCGAAACGGATCAGCGCCTCACCTGGCAGAACCGATGTGGCGCCGAGCCGCACGGCAGCACCCGGCGCATAATGCGAAGCCAGCATTCCGGGCGCTTCAATGGCGGCAGCGGCTTTTTTCGGCCGCTCGAGCCGCGCGCCGGCAACCCGCTCGATGTCTGCGGTGACGATGCCGCCCGGGCGAAGCAGCCGCAGGCGTCCGTCTTCTTCCACCTTGACGATGGTGGATTCGACGCCGACGGCCGCCGCCCCGCCATCAAGAACGAGATTGATCTTCTGGCCGAGATCGGCCTCCACATGGGCCGCGCTCGTCGGGCTGATCTTGCCGGAACTATTGGCGCTGGGCGCGGCCAGTGGCCTGCCGAAGCGGCGGATAAGCTCGCTGGCAAAACCCTGCGGCACGCGGATGCCGACCGTATCGAGACCGGCCGTCGCCAGCGAATGAATACCGCTTGCGGGTTTCAATGGCAGAACCAGCGTCAGCGGGCCGGGCCAGAAGGCCTTAGCGAGCTTCAGCGAAACGGGGTCGAAAACGGCGTAATGTTCGGCCATGGCGATATCGGCCATGTGGCAGATCAATGGGTTGAACTGCGGCCGGCCCTTGGTCTCGTAAATGCGGGTGATGGCCGCCGGATTGGTGGCGTCGGCGGCAAGGCCATAGACGGTTTCCGTCGGCAGGGCGATGGGCCGTCCGTCCGCAAGCTCCGCCACGGATGCCTGCAGGGCTGTTTCCCGCTCTTTTTCGATATTGATATGACGCGCCATGATGCTGCCTTTCACGGCGGTCAATAGCGTATTTCAGGGCGGAGTGGGAAGCGCTAATGCATGGCGTCCGAAAGTGGCGAGCGGTTTCGGGATGGCGACATGCACAAACCCGATAAGGATACGGCGCTTGAGGCGCTTTATCGCGTCTTATATCGCCTTGATGATCTTGCGCATCTCCTCCGAGCGGGCGCCGAGCATGAGCACGTTTTTCAGCGCCACCCGCGGATCATGGGTCTGAAACAGCAGGCCGCCACGGTGGAAGGACGTGTCGACGGCGATTTCCTGATCGGGAAGCGCATTGATGGCGACGGCAAAATACATGCGCGAATAGCGCGCATCGATATTTTCGAAGAAGTTCTCGGCGCCGCTCAGTTCGGCGAAAAAATTCGCGAAATAGAAGGACCACAGCACATGACGTTCGGCATCAAAACTGGTTTTTGACGCCGTGACATGACAGTAGCCGAGATGCGGCCGGTCGTTGAGCAGATGGTGGAAGACCATCTTCGGAAAACGGATGGACTGGTGAAAGGTGTTGAGACGGCTATGGGTGGCATCGGCGGCGGCCTCGAGCTTGCGCCCGGTCATCGCCGCTACCTCGTCGTGGCTGTAATAGACACGCTCCCTCGGCAGCCAGCGTTCTTCATATCTGCTGATCCGGCCGGTGCGGAGAAAATCCGAATGCGCGGTCTTCGACCGTATCGGCGTGACGGAATGTCTGCCTGCATCGAAATAACGTATGCGTGTCGCCTTCTCCACCAGGAACGCCCTCGTTGCCATCGGTCAGGCAAGATAATTTAGTCTGTGTTAATACTCCGTTGCCTGATAGCCCCTGTTTTCTGACGGGTGGAAGGTAATCGCGCCGCATCATGCGTCATATTGCGACGTGCCTGCGCCTGCCGAATAGCTGCCGGATTTCGCAGCGGAATGGCCTGATGCCGCCATTGGCGCATGTCGCAATTTGTCGCCAATGCGGAAGCCGATGTCGCTGTCTGTGCTGCTGCAAATGACCGCCGGTGTTTAGATGGGATCATGCTTCCGCAGCCCGGTAAATGGTGCCGGGCAGGGCGGTTTGATCGAGGATTTGGCCATGGAATTGCGTGATACCGTATTGCGCCAGCTGAAGAACCGCCGCGAGGGTTTCAGCCTGGAACAGCCCTTCTACACGGACCCGGATTATTTCAAGCTGGATATGGAAACGATCTGGTATCGCGACTGGCTGTTTGTCGGCCATGATTGCGAAGTGCCCAAATCCGGCAATTATTTCACCGTGCAGGTTGGTTCCTATTCCGTCGTCATCGTCCGTGGACGCGACGGGCAAATTCGCGCCCTCCACAATTCCTGTCGCCATCGCGGTTCCCGCGTCTGCTCCGCCCACAAGGGCCAGTCCGCCCGCCTCGTCTGTCCCTATCATCAGTGGACCTACGATCTCGATGGCAAGCTCCTGTTCGCCCGCCATATGGGCGAGGAGTTCGACAAGGCGGAATTCGGCCTGAAGCCGGTCGCCTGCGAGACCGTCGCCGGTTACGTCTTCATCTGCCTTGCCGATCAGCCGGCGGACTTTGCGCCCATGCGCGCCGAAGTCGAGAGCTACATGGCGCCGCACCGCATCTGGGAAGCCAAGGTCGCGCATGAAAGCACCATCATCGAAAAGGGCAACTGGAAGCTCGTCTGGGAAAACAACCGCGAGTGCTACCACTGCGCCGCCAACCACCCGGAACTCTGCCGCACCTACCCTGAAAACCCGAGCGTGACGGGAACGGATGGCGGTGCCAGCGACCCCGAGATCGGTGGCCACTGGGCGCGCTGCGAGGCCGCCGGCCTGCCGAGCCGCTTCAAGATCGATCCGCAAGGCCAGTTCCGCGTCGCCCGTATGCCACTGATCGGCGAGGCGGAAAGCTACACCATGTCGGGCAAACGCGCCGTGCGCCGGCCGCTGTCGGAGGATGTCAGCATCAGCCATATCGGTGCGTTGCTGCTGTTCCATTATCCGACGACCTGGAACCACTTCCTTGGCGACCACACCATTTCCTTCCGGGTGCTGCCGCTCAATGCCAATGAGACCATGGTCACCACCAAATGGCTGGTGCACAAGGATGCGGTGGAAGGCGTGGATTACGATCTGGAAGATCTGACCCACGTCTGGAACGAAACCAACGATCAGGACCGCCGCATCGTCGAGGAAAACGCCTTCGGCATCCGGTCGCCCGCCTACCAGCCCGGCCCGTACTCCATAGAAGACGAGGGCGGTGTGATGCAGTTCGTCAACTGGTATGCCGATTTCATGATCGACCGGCTTTCCGGCGACAAGGCCCGGCTTTCGGCAGTAGCGTGATGCGAAGATGAATATGGTTGTGACCTACAAGCACATAGACGAGATGAAGCCGTGGAGCGACAAGCTCCAGCTGCTGGAGTGCATTTCGGTGACACCCGAAACGCAGGACGTGATGACGTTCCTGTTCCGCTCCGAGGACCAGAACTGGTTCCGGTATCTGCCGGGTCAGTTCGTCACGCTGGAACTGCCGGTGGGCAAGGAGCCGCTCTATCGCACCTATACATTGTCCTCCAGCCCGTCACGGCCCTATGCGCTTTCGGTCACGGTCAAGGCGCAGGCCAACAGCATCGGCACGCGCTGGATGTTCGATAATCTGAAGCCCGGCATGAAAATCCGGGCGCTCGGACCGCTCGGCGATTTCTCCTATGTGCGGCATCCCGGTGACAAATATCTGTTCATCTCGGCAGGCTCCGGCGTCACGCCGATGATGTCGATGGTGCGCGACATGAGCGACCGCGCGCCGCAGAGCGACATCGCCTTCATCAACTGCTCGCGCTCGCCGTCCGATATCGTCTTCCGCCACGAGCTGGAATATCTCGCCCGCTTCATGCCGAAGCTGTCGCTCGGTTTCATCGTGGAAAATTGCGGTCGCACCGATCTCTGGTCCGGCCTGAAGGGCATGGTGGACAAGGCCAAGATCGCGCTTCTCGCCCCCGACTTCATGGACCGCACCGTGTTCTGCTGCGGGCCGGAACCGTTCATGGCCGCCGTCCGCTCCATGCTGGAGGCATCCGGCTTCGACATGGGCCGTTACCATCAGGAAAGCTTCTCGCCCGCCGCCCCGGTCACGGTCGGCGAGAGCGTTCTCACCGATGTGGACGGCGAAGCGCTGGCGATGGTGGGTTTCACCCTCTCCGGAAAAGAGATGGCCTGCCAGCCCGGCCAGACGGTTCTGATGACGGCGCGTGCCGCCGGGGTACGCATCGGCGCCGCCTGCGAATCGGGCATCTGCGGCACCTGCCGGGTGCTGAAGCTGTCCGGCGAGGTGGAGATGAACCACAATGGCGGCATTCTCGATGACGAGATCGAGGAAGGTTATATTCTCGCCTGCTGCTCGCGGCCCCTGACCGATGTGAAGGTGGAGGCCTGACGCCAGCGGGCGTTTTATACTCTTCTTCTTTCACCGGATGGTTGTCATGGAACCAAATTTCCCTAAACTCGTTTGCACGTCATCGAATTCTTTTCGGGCATAGAAACGGGGGCTACCCTTGATCTCCGACAAGAGTGAGTGGGTGAAAAGGCGCGGGCCAACGCGCTGAAGCAAATGGAGGAAGATCATGATGAATTTCCGGACAACGAGCGTCGCAACAGCGATCGTCGTGTTCCTCACAAGCTTTACGCCGTCACAGGCGTTCCAGGTGCCTGTTCCGATGCCCAAGCCGGCGGTTTCGACCGACAATGTGGTGCCGGTGCAATATCGCGAATGGGACCGCAGATACCGGCACGGTGACCGCATGTACCGTCCGCGCCCGCCGCGCGACGGCTGGTATAATGGTCATCGCGGCTACCGCGATCGCCGTCCGGGCTACCGTTACCACAATGGTTACTGGTTCCCGCTGGCAGCCTTTGCGGCCGGTGCGATCATCGGCGGCGCGATGCAGCAGCCGCGTCCGGCCTATGGCGGCAGCCATGTCTCCTGGTGTCAGAACCGCTGGCGCTCGTACCGAGCCTACGACAACACCTATCAGCCGAACAATGGCCCGCGTCGCATATGCGTATCGCCCTACAGCCGTTAATTGCATAAATGCAGAAGCCCGGTTCCATCCGGGCTTTTGTCTTCCCGGCCTGTCTTCTCCGGGAAATGCGTGATTTTTGATAAACGAAGCGTGATCGCTCCGTTAATCGTGGGTTCAGCCACACGCCCCTAGGCTGCAAAGGTAAGCGACGCTGCCTCAACACGGAGGCGGTGTTGAGAGAAGAAAAACGAAGAATTCACGTAGAACGGCCTGTCGACCGTCGTGAATGGAGGAAGTCAGATGAAAAGCTATGTGAGGAATATCCTGGCTGTCGGTCTTTCTGCGATCGTGGTTGCAGGAGCGATTGTTCCGGCGGAAGCGGCAATGCCCTTGCCTGCAGCGCCGAAGAGCATTGAGACCGCAGGCAATGATGCCGGCAAGAATATCGTGAACGTGCAATATTGGCGTGACCGCGACGGCTGGGGCGACCGCCGTGGCTGGTATCGCGGCCATCGCGGTTATCGTGATTACCGCCCGGGCTATCGTCACCACGACGGTTACTGGTTCCCGCTCGCAGCCTTTGCGACGGGTGCGATCATCGGCGGCGCCCTGTCGCAGCCGCGTGAAGTCTACCGTCCGGTTCCCGAATATCGTCCGCGTCCGGTCTATCGCGAATATCGCCCGGTCCGCCGCGGCGGGCTGAGCCAGGCGCATGTGAACTGGTGCTATGGCCGCTATCGTTCCTACGATGCCTATAGCAACACGTTCCAGCCTTACCATGGCCCACGCCAGCCCTGCTATTCGCCTTACAGCTGATAGAATGCCAGGCTGAAATTGACAGAGCCGTCCGGTCATCACCGGGCGGCTTTTCTATTACAAAATCCGTGCCCGTTTGAGGACGAACCAGGCAAGCACGACCGAAATCACGATAAAGACGCCGGCCGACAGCGTGCCGCCCGTGCCGACGGTAAACGGCAGCTCATCGGTATTCATGCCGAAAAAGCCGGTCACCAACGATGGCGGCAGCAGGAATGCCGTCATCAGCGACAGGATATAAAGGTGGCGGTTGGTTTCGGATGAAAGTTTGGAATCGATTTCTTCATGCAGCAGCCTCGCGCGCTCCTGCAGGGCATAAACATCGTGATCGACAGCCTCCAGACGCCCCATCAGGCGTGAGGCGACATCCTCGAAACCGTCAGGCATCTCGTCATCATCGGCGGCCGAAGCGCGCCGCATCAGGGTCAGCACGGTGCGCAGATGCCGGTGCAGGCGAACCACCGTGCGGCGCAGCGGGGCAAGACGCCGCCGTTCGTCACGGTTCTCGCTGTCATAGACCAGATCTTCGATGGCGTTCAGTTCTTCCGTCGTCTCCATCACCAGATTGATGAGTGAGCGCTGGAATTCCGCCACCAGCCCCTCAAATACATGGGACGGCGTGAGGTAGCGGTTGGAGTTCTTGTCCACCGCCGCCTTCAACCGGTCCACCGAATGCAGCGGCTGCAGGCGGGTGGTGATGATGAAGCGGTCGCTGACCGCAAAATGCAACCAGCCGAAATCGCGTGTTTCCTTGTCGAATTCCCGCTGGAAATCCACCAATGTGCCATAAAGCGATTTTTCATCGACCACGATGGACGGATGCGTCTCATGGGTGGTGAGGCTTGCGCGCGCTGCCGGGTCGA
Organism: Rhizobium rhizogenes; assembly: GCF_002005205.3. Next base: position 413,432 of record NZ_CP019701.2, read on the forward strand.
GACCGTCGATGGTTTCGAGAAAGCCCGCCACGCGCTGATCGGCGAGGTTGAGGTGCAGCCAGAAGAAGCCTTCGCACTCCGCCATTTCTTGAAAGCCGGCATCGGGCGCGAGCCGCCGGCAGGGGGCTGTACCGGGGTGGAATTGATAGGCCCAGACAAGGCCGGGAATAACGGGCGTTACGAGATCCATCGTGGCAGTCCTGACCGGCTGGATGGGAGGGGGAGGCGTCCGTCGTTCCGGTGTGGGAGCGGCGGCGGCGAGGCGCCTTTCAGCGCATGCTGAGCAAATTCATATGACAGTTTTATAACAATCCCGCCGAAATGACGGGAATTTTCAAATTGACGTTTACGTAAAAATCATTTAGCCCGAAGGCAGTAGCAAGATGCCAGAGCTTCGGGAGGAGGCAGCATGTATAGCGCGCCGGTGGATGATATCGCCTTTACACTCAAACACGTAGCGGGTCTTGAAGACGCGCTGTCAAAGGGTGCGCTGGGAGACCTTGGGGAAGATCTGGTCGATGCCATTCTGCACGAAGCCGGCCGTTTCGCCACCGCTGAGGTCGCGCCGCTGGCCGACATCGGCGACCGCCAGGGCGCGAAGCTTGCCGACGGCAAGGTCACGACACCGGATGGCTGGGCCGATCTCTATCGCCGCTGGGCGGAAGCGGGCTGGAACAGCCTGACGGCGCCGGAAGAGTTCGGCGGCCAGAACCTGCCGCATATGCTGAATGTCGCGGCACTCGAAATGTGGAATTCCGGCTCCATGGCTTTTGCACTGGCGCCGACGCTGACCATGGGCGCGGTGGAAGCCCTTGTCGCCCACGGCAGCGATGCGTTGAAGCGCACCTATCTGCCGAAACTCGTCTCCGGCGAATGGACCGGCACGATGAACCTCACCGAGCCGCATGCGGGTTCGGACCTTGGTGTCCTGAAGACCCGGGCGGAGCGCAATGGCGACGGCACCTATCGCATCTTCGGCCAGAAGATTTTCATCACCTGGGGCGAACACGACGCGGCTGACAACATCATCCACCTCGTTCTCGCCCGCCTGCCGGATGCGCCGGCCGGCACGCGCGGCATCTCGTTGTTCCTCGTCCCGAAATTCCTGCCTGATGAGAACGGTGCGCCGGGCAGCCGCAACGACCTCTTCTGCCATTCGCTGGAACACAAGCTCGGCATTCACGGCTCGCCCACCTGCACCATGATCTTCGGCGACGGCAAATTCGGTGACGAAAAGGGCGCTCTTGGCTGGCTGGTCGGTGAGGAGAACAAGGGTCTCGCCTGCATGTTCACCATGATGAACAATGCCCGCCTTGCCGTCGGCATGCAGGGTGTGGCGATCTGCGAAGCGGCGACCCAGAAGGCGATCGAATACGCGAAAGAACGCACGCAGGGCAAGGCGCCCGGCTGGCAGGGTTCCGGCATGAGCCCGATCATCGAGCACCCTGACATCGCCAGAACGCTTCTGACGATGAAGGCGCTGACGCAAGGTTCACGGGCGATTTCCTTCAGCTGCGCCCATGCCATCGATATGGCGCATGCGAGCGAAGACGCCTCCCAGCGCGCTCACTGGCAGGAGCGCGCTGCCCTTTTGACGCCGATCGCCAAATCCTTCTCCACCGATGCCGGCGTCGATGTCGCCTCCATGGGCATTCAGGTGCATGGCGGCATGGGCTTCATCGAGGAAACCGGTGCGGCGCGTTATCTGCGTGATGCCCGTATCGCACCGATCTATGAAGGCACCAACGGCATTCAGGCCATCGATCTGGTGCTGCGCAAGCTGCCGCTTTCCGATGGCGCGCAGGTGCGTGGTTTCATCGCCGAACTGCGTGAGATTGCTGCCCGAACAGCCGCTTCGAACCGTGACGATCTGGGCGAGACCGCCCCTTATCTCGAAGCCAGCCTCAACGATCTGGAAACGACAACCGACTGGCTGCTGGACCGCATCAGGGCCGGCGAGACCGAAACCGCACTCGCGGGTGCTACCCCCTATCAGCGCCTCTTCGGTCTGGCGCTCACCGGCGCCTATCTCGCCAAGGGCGCATTGGCCGCCGTCGATGATGGCAGGGGCGGGCATCGCGCAGCCCTTTGCCGTTTCGCGGCGGAAAACCTGCTGGCGGAAACGGCGGCGCTGAAGGATCGCGTTATATCAGGCGCGGCAAGCCTTGCCGCCGCCCGCACCCTATTGGCTTGAGGAGCTTCAGATGTCGGACGAACACATTCTCGTCGAGCGCGTCGGCCATGCGCCTGATGTCCTGACCATCCGCTTCAACCGGCCGGACAAGAAAAACGCGATCACCGATGCCATGTATCTGCGCATGGCAGACGCTCTCCACGCCGCCAATGACGACCCGGAGATTCGCGTCGTCGCCTTTCTCGGCACGGAAGGCTGCTTCTCCGCCGGCAACGATATGGCCGATTTCCTTGCCTTCGCCATGTCGGGCGGGAAGGGCAAACTCGCCGCGCTCGAGCTTCTCAAAGCGCTCGTCGCCTTCGACAAACCGTTGGTATCCGGCGTGGACGGGCTCGCCATCGGCATCGGCACGACACTGAACCTGCATTGCGACCTGACGGTCGCCTCCACACGCAGCCTGTTCAAGACCCCGTTCGTGGATCTGGCACTGGTGCCGGAAGCGGCCTCCAGCCTGCTCGTGCCGAAGCTTGCCGGTCACCAGCGCGCCTTTGCGCTGCTTGCCATGGGTGAGGGATTCTCGGCTGAGCAGGCGGTGCAGGCCGGCCTGATCTGGAAAGTCGTCGCCCCCGAGCATGTGGAGAGCGAAACGCTGGCGCTTGCCACCCGGCTTGCGGCCAAACCGCAGCAGGCGCTGAAGATCGCCCGCGATCTGGTGCGCGGCAACCCGGCCGATATTCTCGCCCGCATCGAAGAGGAAGGCCGCCATTTCATCGCGCAGCTGCAAAGTGCCGAAGCGCGCGCCGCCTTCGAGGCATTCATGCGCCGTTGAGTGCGGGAATCGGGAAGCCCGCCACTTGTTTCTTCTCCCCGCCGGGGAGAAGTCCGCGGCAGCGGGATGAGGGGGCAAGCTCCCCGAAATCCGGCAACGTTTCCCCCTCATCCGATCCTTCGGGCCACCTTCTCCCGGCGGGGGGAAGAAACGAGCGGCATCGTGGAGTTTGGAAGCCTCTGTGCTTTTGAATACGGATTATATATCGTCCATCAAACCGGTCCGGCAAAACGGATCGCACAGACTCTCCGTCCGAAGGCCACCCGCATGCGTCACCTCGTTTTCGCCCTGTCCGTCTTTCTTTCCGCCGCAACTGTTGCAGAGGCGGCAGCGATCACACGCTTGCCGGTTTCGAGCAGCAACATCATTCTGGCGCAGTCAAGCGATGACGACAGCCCGAACTACAATTCCGGCAGCAGCCGCAGCCACCAGCGCCGTGCGCGCTTCGTCTGCGTCATCACCCCGCCGGAAAGCGCCAATCGCCGCCGACCCTATATCTGCCCGATAGAGCAGGGCCGCGTCGGCGGTGCCTGCCGCTGCTCGGGCGTTGTTGGCAACGGCACGGTTGATACGGCCTGGTGATTATTTCCTGATTATTTCTCCAGCACCGCCACCGCTTCCACATGCGGCGACCACAGGAACTGGTCGACCGGTGTGACGCGGGTGATGCGATAGCCGCCCTCCGTAAGAATGGCGAGATCGCGCGCCAGCGTCAGCGGATTGCAGCTGACAGCAACGATTTTCTTCACCGCGCTGCGGGCCAGTTCCTTGCACTGGAATTCCGCACCGGCGCGCGGCGGGTCGAACACGACGGCGTCGTAATTCTTCAATTCGCTGACCATCAGCGGCCGGCGGAAAAGATCGCGTTTTTCGACGCTGACCGGTTTCAGGCCCTGCGTATTGCGGGCGGCGAAATCCAAGGCCTTCAGCGCCTTGTCTTCGGCCTCCACCGCATGCACCTTGCCGATGCGCGCCAGTCTGAGCGCAAATGTACCGGAACCGCAGAAGAGATCGGCAATGCGTTTGGATTTGCCGATATGGGCAAGCACCAGTTCCGCCATGGCGTCCTCGGCCTGTTTCGTCGCCTGCGTGAAACCGCCGGCGGGCGGTGAGACCGGAACGCCGCCGAATTCGATGATCGGTTTTTGCGGTTCGATCAGGATTTCACCCGATAGCGAGACACGCGCGATACCGCGCATGGCAAGCACCGTTTCCGTCAGCGCCCGCCGCTGCCTGTCGTTGACCGACTTGATACCCTCGACGGAAATATCCAGACCGGAAAGCGTTTCGAGAACGGTCATCCGGAACGGCTCGGCATTCGCCACCATCGAAAGCCCGATGGCGCGGATGGCATCGAGGCGCGAGACGATGCCGGGCGAGGTGACGGGACATTCCTCGATGGCGACGATGTGATGGCTGTTCGCCTGGCTGAAACCGAGCAGCAGGCCCTTTTCCGTCTTGCGGGCGGCAAACACCGCGCGGCGGCGCTCGCCGGGGCGACAGATGACGAGGTCGTCTACATCAGGCGTCAGCCCCTTCGATTTCAGCGCCGAAACCACCAGCTCCCGCTTGTAGGCATGGTAAGGCTGATCGGAAAGATGCTGTAGCGAACAGCCGCCGCAGGTGCCGTTCCGGCCCTCGGGGCCGAAGTGGCGGCAGGCAGGTTCACGGCGCTCCGCCGAGGCTTCCGTTATCGACATGACGGTGCCGTGATCCTTCACCCTGGCGATGGCGACCGTCTCGCCGGGCAGCGTGAAGGGCACATAGACCGGACCGTCGGGACAGTGCGCGATGCCATCGCCCTGCGCGCCGAGGCTCTTGATGGTGACGGTCTGTGTGCTCATGGCTTTTCGCCTCCGAGAAGAAATTCGATATTGCCGTCGCCGCCGGAAATCGGCGAGGGAATGAGGCCGAGGCTTTTCCAGCCCATGTCCTCGGTCAGCCAGCGTTCCAGCTCGGCGGCCACGGTGGGCGCCGTTTCCGGCTCCTTCAGAAGCCCGGCCTTGCTGATGGCATCGCGGCCCGCCTCGAATTGCGGCTTGACCAGCAGAACCGCAAGAGCGCCCGGTTCCGCAAGCTCAAGTGCGGGGGCAAGTGCGAGCTTCAGCGAAATGAAGGACACGTCGGAAACGATGAAGCCGATCGCCCGGTCATCGATGTCCTCGGCCGTCAGGAAACGGGCATTCAGCCCTTCCAGATTGGTCACGCGCGGATCGTTTTCGATCCTGGCATGCATCTGCCCGTGCCCGACATCGATGGCGGTGACGTGTTCGGCGCCACGCTCCAGCAGCACCTCGGTAAAACCGCCTGTGGAAGCGCCGACGTCGAGACAGTCATGACCCGCTGGATCGAGCCGGAAATGATCGAGCGCCGCCACGAGCTTGAGCGCCGCGCGGGAAACATAGGCCTGTGCCGGGTCGCTGATGGCGATCTGCGCATTGCCGGCAACGGTCTGGCTGGGTTTGGTCACGGTCTTGCCGTTGACGCTCACGGTGCCGCGCGCAATCGCGTCGCGCGCACGCGAGCGGCTGGCAAAGTGGCCGAGCGACACAAGAAGCTGGTCAAGCCGTTCATTTTCAGATGTTTTGGACATGGTCCCGTTCAATGACCGTCAAACCCCGCCGATGCAAGCGATTTATCGCTGGAATGGCCCGGAATGCCGCTGCCGCCGGGCAAGGTTACATTGCATCGCAAAGTCAGAATGTTCGATTAATCCAATATAAAGGCTTGTATTGCACTTTGTGCGCAAGGCCCGTGCGGCCACCGGAACCTGCCATGACGGCATCTCCTCCAATCCACAAAATTGCGACCGTTGCAGCGCAGACGCTTGCTCCGAGGCATCGGGTCGCCGAGAGAGTTTGCGATGTCGCTGAAAAACTTCCCTATCAACATAAAGCTCATAGTCACCTTTTGTGCATTGATGAGCGTGTGTCTGCTCGCCTCCGCGGTCGTATTCTGGCAGACGCTGGGAAGCGAGCGCGTTGCGATCGACAACAACCGGACCAAGGATATCATCCAGGCGGTGGATGGTGCGACGGCCGCCATGCTGGAGCAGGCCGTCAACCAGCGCGGTTTCCTGCTGTTTCGCAGCGACAGCACCTATAATGATGTTTTCGCCCAGCGCGACCTGATGCTGAAGAAGCTCGACGAAGCCCGTGCGCTGGCCGCCGGACAGCCGGATATCCTCAACTCCATCGACGACATGCAGAAGTCCGCCACCGTGTTCTTCAAGGAACTGGCGGAACCGCAGATCGCCGCACGCAAGACCACGGAAGCGCCGATTTCCGAAATCATCGAGATCGGCCGCAATCAGGCCAAGGGTCAGCTTGACGGCTTTCGTGCTTCCGCCGCCAAGATCAAGGAACAGCTGAACGGCCTGTCCACCGCTTACGCGGTAGAACAGCAGGCGGCGGCGCTCAATCTCAAATACGCCCTTCTGGGTGGCGGCGCCGTTGCCGGTCTGCTCGCCGTTGTGCTCATCTGGGCACTGTCGCGCTCGATCGTCACGCCGATCGTCGGCATGACGGCGGCAATGAGCCGGCTTGCCGATGGCGACATGACCACGGAGGTTCCGGCCGTCGATCGCGGTGATGAAGTCGGCAAGATGGCGAAGGCTGTTCTGGTCTTCAAGCAGGCCGGGCTGGAAAAAGCTCGCCTTGCCGGCGAGACCGAGCGTATGCGTTCCGCCACCGAAACCGAACGCCGCCACAACGAGGAAGAAAAGGCCAGGGACGAAGCGGCCAACGCCTTTGCACGCGACGAGCTGGGCAAGGGTCTGGCCGCACTTGCGGATGGCGATCTGGCCTACCGTATCGAAACGCCCTTCGTCCCGGCCATCGATCCCATCCGTATCGATTTCAACAGCGCGGTTGAAAAGCTGCAGCAGGCCCTGCGCACGGTCGGCGAGAACGCGGCTGCGATCAATGCCGGTGCTTCGGAAATGCTTTCCGCCGCCGACGACCTGTCGCGCCGCACCGAACAGCAGGCGGCCTCCATCGAGGAAACCGCTGCCGCTCTGGAAGAAGTCACCACCACGGTGCGTGACAGTGCGCGCGGCGCGGAAGATGCCGGCAATCTGGTCCAGCGCGCCCGCGCCGGCGCGGAAAAATCCGGCGTTGTCGTTCGCAGGGCGGTTGCCGCCATGCGCGAGATCGAAAAGTCCTCGGGCGAAATCGGCAATATCATCGGTGTCATCGACGATATCGCCTTCCAGACCAACCTGCTGGCGCTGAACGCCGGCGTGGAAGCCGCCCGCGCCGGTGATGCCGGCAAGGGCTTTGCGGTGGTGGCGCAGGAAGTCCGCGAACTTGCCCAGCGTTCGGCCAATGCCGCCAAGGAAATCAAGACGCTGATCGGCGCTTCCAGCCAGCAGGTCGAAAACGGCGTCAATCTTGTCGACGAGACCGGCAAGGCGCTGGAGCTCATCGTTTCGGAAGTCGAAGAGATCAACGCCCATGTCAGCGCCATCGTCGTCGCGTCACGCGAACAGGCGACCGGTCTGCAGGAAATCAACACGGCCGTGAACACCATGGATCAGGGCACGCAGCAGAATGCCGCCATGGTGGAACAGCAGACCGCCGCCAGCCATTCGCTGGCCCGTGAGGCGGAAGCGCTGAACAGCCTGCTCGGCCAGTTCCGGGTGGGCGGCGCACGCGCTGCCGTTGCGAGTGCCGGTGGATATTCTGCACCGCGCCAGTCTTCGGCCAAGCCTGCCTTCCAGCCGGCACCGGCCGCACCGGCCCGCAAGGCTCCGGTAAAATCGGCCTCCGCAACGGCAAGACCGGTGGCTTCGCCGGCCCGGGCGCTTGGCCAGAGCCTCGCCCGCGCCTTCGGCGGTGCTGCGGAAGCACCGGCTGCGAAAGATCAGGACTGGACGGAGTTCTGAGCCGGATTTTCCGGATTGGATGCAAAAAAAATCGGGGGCCGTGAGGCCCCCTTTTTGCATCAGCTTTTTCAGATGGGTAGCGCCGCTCACGTGCTCCGAAGCCGGAACATCCGCGCAAAAAACATTTCATCCGACAGGCGGTGAAGCAGGGCGGCAATGACGGCGGTTGCCGCGATGGCGAAAACCAGCCGTCCGACCAGAACGCCGTAAACATCGGCCCCCAGCGACATCACCACAAGTGTGTCTTCGATCACGCTATGGGCGAAACCCATGAACACGCAGGACAGAAACACCTGACGTGGCGAGATCGCTCCCGATTGCGCCTCTCGGATCAGAAAACCCGCGCCGTAGGAAATTCCCAGAAACAAGCCGATGGCGGTGAGATGTTCGGCCTCGCCGCGAATGCCGGCAAGCCGCAAAAGGGGCGAAAGCGCCTTCATCATCAGTGCCAGAAGCCCGGTCAGCCTGAGGATTTCGAGGCCGAGGGACAGCACGAGAAGGATGACGAACATCCAGATCATGGTTTTACCGAGACCCAGAAGATAGTCCGCCCATTCCGGCGTGGCGCTCATGGCGATCCAGGCAGGGTTCACCGGCGCAGACAACCACCCCGTTGCTTCCAGAACCTGATGCAGGAGGAAGGCATAGAGCAATCCGCCACCGATGCGCAGCGCCGTGGTGACGAGCATGCCGGGTCCTGCCTTTTCGATGATCTTCTGCTCGATGGGCAGGCCGTGCGCGAAGAGGATAAGCGCCGAAAAGACCGTGATATCCGCGCCACTCAGCGAGGAGGCGGGAACGAGTGTGAAGATAAGCGGAACGGCGCCCCAGATACCGACCAGCATCGCTGTCAGCCAGGCGAGACCAAGTTCCGGCGGCAGCCCGATGATGTTCATGACAGGCGCGAAGGCCGGCGCCACCGCCTCTATCGCACCCATTCTCGACAATAGCTCGGTCAGGATGGCAATCGGAACGGTAATCCGCACCAGCACCCAGTAGATATCAAGCGTTTCCCGGGTTTTCTGCCAGATGGTGACGAAAATGGGCATGTGAGGCTCCTCGAAGGTTGTCCTCATCCTCTAGGCCGAACCCATTCGCATTTGTGGTCAAAGATTGCAACTTCATGCAATTTTATTGCAAATATGTTTGTGAGAGATATGCTGGCGGCATGGATCGGATCGACCGGAAACTTCTGAACCTTTTGCAGGGCGATGCGTCGCGCACCAATGTGGATATGGCCGATGAGGTGGGGCTGTCTCCTTCCAGCTGCCTGCGCCGCCTGCAACGGCTGCGCAAATCGGGCGTGATCGACCGTATCGTCGCGATCCTCAACCCCGCAAAGGCCGGGCGCGTGATCAAGGCTCTGGTGACGGTGGAGCTGAAACTGCATGGCGAGCAGCATATGCGCCGCTTTCTGGATATTGCCATTGCCGAGGAGGCGGTGTCGCATGCCTATGCCGTGACAGGCGCAAGCGATGTTGTGCTGATGCTGCGCCTGCGTGACATGGAGGAATTCGATGCCCTGTGCGACAGGCTGTTCCGGGATCAGCACAATGTTGCACGCTTCTTCACCATGGTCGTCATCAAGACGGCGAAAGAGGAAACGGCCATCAGGCTTTGAGCGATTTTCAGGAAAGGGAATGTCCACATGGCGCCGCGCGTTAAATTGCAGGTTTTGGATGGCTCATACGGGGTGGCGCGGCTTCAGGCGTCTGATCCCATTCCGGCGTGGGCCGACGGCGGCGGATTTGTCAGCATCAGCCGAACCGATGACGAACTTTCCATCGTTTGCCGGGAAGATCGCATACCGCAGGATGTGCGGGTCGATGCGGGCTGGTCGTGTTTCAAGTTTCAGGGGCCATTTGCATTTGATGAGACGGGCATCGTCCTGTCCGTCATCGCGCCTTTGTCGACCAATGGGATTGGAATATTTGTGGTTTCGACGTTTGATGGAGACCACCTGCTGGTGAAATCGCACGATCTCGAAAAAACACGCGGTCTGCTGGCGGATGCGGGACATTCGCTCATCTAAAAATCCATGTCGCCACAATGATTTTCTGAAGAGGTACGTTTTGAAGAGTGAAATTGAACTGCCGGTGCAAAAGCAGCTCGAGGCCTATAACGCCCGCGACATCGATGCATTCATGGGCTGGTGGGCGGATGATTGTCAGTATTACGCCTTTCCGGCAACGCTTCTGGCAGGAAGTGCTGCAGAGATCAGGGCGCGCCACATCGAGCGCTTCAAGGAGCCTGATCTGCATGGAAAATTGCTGACACGCATTACCGTCGGGAATGTCGTCATCGACCACGAGACGGTCACGCGGAACTTCCCCGAAGGCAGGGGAGAGATCGACGTTGTCTGCATCTATGAAGTTGAAAACGGAAAGATTGCCAAGGCTTGGTTCAAGTTGAGCGAACCGCGGATATTGTCTTGAAAACTCAGGCGTTCCGGAAATAAACGCTCGCTGCGATGGATTGGGGCCATAAGGAGGTCTGAACCGGACTTCTGACCCGCGCCGTCCGCGCGGGCCTGTCTGTTCCCCTCTTTATGCAGCGTGATCGGCCCGCATGGGATGCCAGACGGAGATATCCCGTGGGGCTTCCAGAAGCTCGGGCAAGGCATCGTGCCATGCCTGACGATAGGGGCGGTGAATCTGGACATCGAGCACGTCCTGATGGTCGCTCCAGGTCTCATGCAGCAGGAAGCGGTTCTCGTTTTCACCGTCCCGATGCAGGGTCGCATTCACGAAGGTCTTTTCATGCCGCATGGCGTCGAGAAGCGCATTCAGCAAATCAAGAAAGCGCTCGCGCTGGCCGTCGCGGACCTGGAAGCCGATGAGATAGGTGGTGTGCACGGGTCTTACTCCTTTGTGCCTGGCATCAGGGCGGCACGGGTTGCCGCATCGGCGGGGTAGAAACATTCCAGCACCAGTTCGGACAGCGTGACATCGGTTGCGGTTCCGAAAACCGTGGTGGTGGAGATGAAGCTCAAAACGGCGCCCGAGGCCGGATCGCGCAGTTGCAGCGGTATGGCCAGCGGATCGGCCCCGGCGGCATGGGGCGAGGCCTTCGGCGCGGGATAGGCCGAAAGCTCCGCATGCAAGTGGCAAAGCATCTCGTCTCCCGTTTCCTCGACCTGACGGCGCAGGCGATCCAGCAGGTGATGCCGCCATTCGGCGAGGTTGACGATGCGCGAACTCAAACCCTGCGGGTGCAGGCTGAGCCTCAGTGCGTTGAGCGGCGGGCGAAGCAGCTCTTCGGAAACACCGGCCAGAAGCGACGTGATCGCCTCATTGGCGAGAACGACGTTCCAGTGCCGGTCGACGGCAAGGGCGGGGAAGGGCATGTGGCCCTGCACCACGGTTTCGACGGCCTGCCGGGCCGCCGCCATGTCGGGCGCATCCAGCGAGCGTTCGGAATGAACAGGCGCATAACCCGCCGCCAGCATCAGCCGGTTGGCGGCGCGGGCGGGCATGGAAAGCTGCTCCGCCAGTTTCGCGAGCATCTCGCGGCTGGGGGATGAACGCCCGCTTTCCACAAAGCTCAGATGCCGCGCCGATATGTCCGCCTCCACCGCCAGATCGAGCTGGCTCAACCTGCGGCGGGCACGCCATTCCTTCAGCACCTGGCCGACATGTTCTCGATGATGTGTCATGTCCCGCAGCCTAGCAGAACATATCGGCAATGCGATTACCTCCGAGGTAATTGTTCCGCTTCCCGACCGCCGGCATGTTTGGGCCGTCAACCAGAAGGAGCGCAATCATGACGCAGCATCTCACAATCGCCCAGACCTATCTCGCAGCGTGGAACGAAGAGGACAATGAACGCCGCAGGCATCTCGTCGGTCAGGCATGGGCAGAAAATACGCGCTACGTCGATCCGCTGATGCAGGGCGAAGGCCAGCAGGGGATTGCCGCGATGATCGAGGCGGCGCGGCAGAAATTTCCGGGATATCGTTTCGTTCTTGCCGGCACCCCGGATGGTCACGGCAACTTCACCCGTTTCTCATGGCGTCTCATTTCGCCTGATGGGGACGATGTCGCTGGCGGTACCGATGTCGTCAGCCTGAATGCCGAGGGACGGATCGAAAATGTCGTCGGTTTTCTCGATGGCGCGGCATCCTGAGAAAGAGGCGGGATGGTCCCGCCTCCTGTCCCGGCAATCTTGTCAGCCGGCGAAACCGACGCCGGCCTGACGCTGGCCGAGCGCATTAAATACGGTGGAAACGATGCCGGCCCGGTCAAGGCCGGCATTGGCATACATGGTTTCGGGTTTGGCCTGCTCCACCCACTGGTCGGGCAGGGTCAGCGTCCGGACTTTCGGGCCATGGTCGAGCAGGCCGGCGCTGGCCATGAAATGCAGCACATGCGCGCCGAAACCGCCGACGGAGCCTTCTTCGATCGTCACCAGCACCTCGTGATGGCTGGCCAGCTGGCGGATGAGGTCGAGATCAAGCGGCTTGGCGAAGCGCGCATCGGCAACCGTGGTCGAAAGTCCGGCCGCTTCGAGGTCTTCCGCCGCCGCCAGGCATTCCGCCAGCCGCGTGCCGAAGGAGAGCAGCGCGACCTTGGTGCCTTCCTTGATGATGCGACCCTTGCCTATCTGGAGAATCTCACCACGCGCGGGCATCTCGACGCCCACGCCTTCACCGCGCGGGTAACGGAAGGAAATCGGGCCTTCATCATAGGCCGCTGCCGTGCGCACCATATGTTTCAGCTCCGCCTCGTCGGACGCCGCCATCACCACCATGCCGGGCAGGGTGGCGAGGAAAGTCGTGTCGAAGGAACCCGCATGGGTCGGCCCGTCAGCACCGACAAAACCGGCACGGTCGATGGGGAAACGCACGGGCAGGCTCTGGATGGCCACATCATGCACCAGCTGGTCGTAACCGCGTTGCAGGAAGGTGGAATAAAGCGCGCAGAACGGCTTGTAACCATCAGCCGCAAGCCCCGCCGCAAAGGTGACGGCATGCTGCTCGGCAATGCCGACATCGAAGGTGCGAGACGGGAAAAGCTCGGCCATCTTGTCGAGGCCCGTGCCATTCGGCATGGCGGCCGTCACACCGATGATCTTCTCGTCGAGCGTCGCTTCCTGGATCAGGGCTTCGGCAAAGACGCTGGTATAGCTCGGCGCATTCGGCTTGGCTTTCGCCTGCGCGCCGGTGATGACGTCGAACTTGTTGACGCCGTGATATTTGTCGGCTGCGGCTTCCGCCGGCGCGTAACCCTTGCCCTTCTGCGTCACCACATGGATGAGGACAGGGCCTTTCTGGTTGTCGCGCACATTGCGCAGCACCGGCAGGAGGTGATCGAAGGAATGGCCGTCGATCGGGCCGATATGATAGAAGCCAAGCTCCTCGAACAGCGTGCCGCCGGTCACATAGCCGCGCGCATGGGTCACGGCGCGGGTAATGGCGCGGTCGATCGTCTTGCCGAGATAGGCCGTCAGTTTCTTGCCGAAATCGCGGAAGCCCATATAGGTGCGGCCGGAGGCGAGGCGTGCCAGATAAGCGCTCATCGCGCCCGTCGGCGGCGCAATCGACATATCGTTGTCGTTGAGGATGACGATCAGCCGCGCATCGAGCGCGCCGGCATTGTTCAGTGCCTCAAACGCCATGCCCGCCGACATCGAGCCGTCGCCGATGATGGCTACGACCTTGCGGTCGCTGCCATCAAGACCCGCCGCCACCGCCATGCCGAGACCGGCGGAAATGGAGGTGGAGGAATGGCCGGCGCCGAAGTCGTCATAGTCGCTTTCGGCCCGCCGGGTGAACCCGGAAAGCCCGCCTTCCTGCCGCAGCGTGCGGATGCGATCACGCCGGCCGGTGAGGATCTTGTGCGGATAGCATTGATGGCCGACATCGAAGATCAGCCGGTCCTCGGGCGTGTTGAAGACCTTGTGAATGGCAATCGTCAGTTCCACCACGCCAAGGCCGGCACCCAGATGGCCACCGGTCTTCGACACGGCGTCAATCATCTCGTCGCGCAGTTCCCGTGCCAGTTCCGGCAGGTCGCGATCATCGATCTCCTTGAGATCGGAGGGAAAATTCACCCGGTCGAGCAATGGTGTCTGTGGCATTCCGGTCAATCGTTCGGCCTTTTCTTGTCGTCAGCAGGGCGTGCCAGAGCGTCTTTCATGTCGAAAGCCGACGGTGCAGCCCTGCATGTCGTACACTTCTATAGAATTTCAACCTTCCGGCAAAGGGACAAACTCTTCTTCGTCGCCGGGAACGATGTCGAAGCGTCCGGTTCTCCACTCCTGTTTGGCCTGTTCTATGCGTTCTTTTGATGACGAAACGAAGTTCCACCAGATGTAACGGCGCTCATTCAGCGCCGCCCCGCCAAAGATCATGATGTGACAGCCATTGCTACCGGCCTGCAATGTGATGTCGTCGCCGGGCCGGAAGACGAGCAGCTGGTCGGCGGCGAAAATATCGCCAGCAACATCCAGCGAACCGGACAGAATATAGATCGCCCGCTCCTCATGATCGGCGGAGAAGGGGAATTTTACCCCCGGCTCCAGCGAAAGATCGACATAAAGCGTATCGGTAAAGGAAGAAACCGGGGAGGTGAGGCCTTCGAATTCGCCGATCACCACCCGGCCGGTCGCGCCCTTGAGGTCGATCAGCGGCATGTCTTCCTTCGCCGTGTGGGCAAAGGCGGGGGCGATTTCTTCCATATGGTCTGGCAGGGCAAGCCAGGTCTGCAGGCCGGACATGGAAAGCGGATGGCCCCGCAGGTTTTCCGGCGTGCGTTCCGAATGCACGATGCCCCGCCCCGCCGTCATCAGGTTGATGTCGCCAGGGCGAATGACAAGCTCGGTGCCGAGACTGTCCCGGTGCTTGATTTCGCCGTCGAACAGATAGGTAACGGTGGAAAGCCCGATATGCGGATGCGGCTTGACGTCGAGCGCCTCACCCGCCTTCAGGATGGCCGGGCCCATGCGATCGAAAAAGATGAACGGCCCCACAAGCCGCCGCTGCCGGGTCGGTAGCGCACGACGCACGGCAAAGCCGCCAATATCGCTGGTGCGGGGAATGATCAGGTTTTCGATGGCATCGCAGGCAAAAGCATCACCCGCGACGGGATCGTTGCCGGGAAAGAAGGACATCGCAAGCTCCTCGTATCGTTTGGCGGGAGTTTAGCACAACCGAGGGGGAGGGGGAGTGTCGGGATATCGAACGCTGTGTTTGTGCATTGTCACTGGATGCGAGGGCGGCAATTGATCGTCTCCTCCCAACCTCCCTCATTCCTGTGCTTGTCACAGGAATCCAGCCGACGCGCGTCTGCGCGGTGGGAAGAGTCTTTTCAGCCCAAGGACTTGGTCTGGCTAGATTCCTGTGACAAGCACAGGAATGAGGGTAGGGCCAGTCACTCCCCGTCCAGCGGCTCCACACCCTGCGGCTTGCCCGCCCGGTCGAGACGGATTTTCTCGATTCGCTTTTCGGCAGCGTTCAACAGCGTCTCGCAGTGTTTCTTCAGGGCTTCGCCACGCTCATAGATGGCGATTGATTCGTCCAGCGCCACGTCTCCGCGTTCCAGGCGTGCGACAATGCTTTCCAGCTCGGCGACGGCTTTTTCGAAGGAATAACCGCTGACATCGGCTGTGTTGGCATTTTCCGTCATGTTCAACCCTTCATCATTCTCAAAATATGCATGGCTGCCGATTCCGCCAGCCCTTCCAGATCATAACCACCTTCAAGCAGGCTGACGACCCGGTTCGATGTGTATTTATCGGCCATTTCCAGAAGCCGGCCCGTGGCCCAGTCGAAATCCTCTCCCACCAGATTGATCTGCGCCAGCGGATCGCGGTGGTGCGCGTCGAAACCGGCGGAGATGAGGATGAGATCAGGCGAAAAATCGGCAATCGCCGGCAGCACCCGGGATTTGAACGCCTCGCGGAAATGTTCGCTGCCGGTGTTGGGCGAAAGCGGGGCGTTGACGATATTGTTCTTCGCGCCGGTTTCGTTTTTGTCGCCGCTCCACGGGTAAAGCGGCATCTGGTGGGTGGAACAGAACAGCACGGAAGTGTCGTTCCAGAAGATATCCTGCGTGCCGTTGCCGTGATGCACGTCCCAGTCGATGATGGCGACGCGCTCTGCCCCATGTTTTTTCTGGGCATGGCGGGCGGCGATGGCCACATTGTTGAAAAGACAGAAACCCATGGCCTTGGCGGTTTCCGCATGGTGGCCGGGCGGGCGGGCGGCGACGAAGACATTGTCGGCAGCGCCGGTAAACACGTCATCCACCGCAGCCATTGCCGCACCGATGCCGGTCAGCGCCGCCTGCAGGCTTTTCGGCGAGGCATAGGTATCCGCCTCGATGCGGTTGATCTCGCCATCCTCTTGCGGGATCTGCCGCATGACGGCAAGCAGATGCTCTTCCGGATGCGCCAGCAGCACCGCATCCTCATTCGCCTGCGGCGCTTCTTTCCGTTCCAGCCGCTCGAAATTCGGATGTTCGAGTGCGATGTTCAGCGACCGCAGGCGGTCCGGCCGCTCGGGGTGGCCTTCGGGCGTGATATGCTCGAGGAAGATCGGGTGTTCGTATAAGCGCGTCGCCATGCTTTTCCTCCCGAAGAAAGTCTGTTCAGGCGCGCTGCGGCAGAAGCGGATAACCCGCCATCACGGCGCGGCCGGCCAGTGCGGCAAGCACGGCCTTCAGCGCATCGCCGGGAATGAAGGCGAGCGAACCCATGAGGGCCTTCTCGAAACCAAGCCCGACGACCAGCGCCAGATAGGTGATGCCGAAAGCATAAAGCACGACCACGCCGCCGATGAGGCTGGCGACGAAGAAACCGATGCCCTGCGCCAGAGCGGACTGGCTGCGATTGACGAGTTTTTCCGAGAGCGTGCCGGTGACGAAGACAGCTGCGATCCAGCCGATCAGGAAGCCCGTCGTCGGCGTGGTGAAAATCGAAAGACCACCGCGCCCGCCCGACAGGACCGGCAGGCCGATGGCGGCAATCAGGATCGTCAGCAGAACCGCGAGCGTGCCGCGCTTCGCACCCAGCACGACACCGGCCAGCATGACGCCGAGCGACTGCGCGGTGATCGGCACGGGAACGAAACCGAGCGTGATCGGCGGCAGAAGCCCAAGTGCGATGATGATGGCGGAAAACAGCGAGATCAGCACAAGGTCGCGGGTCGTCATGGCTCGGAAACTCCGGATGGTTATCTGGCCGTCAGCTTTGGCCTCTGAAACCGCGCGCGTCAATGGCGTCGGCAATGGCATCGGCATCCTTCAACGTCATAATGACGAGTGGCACGATGATGGTCGCCATGCGCACGGGCAAGCCACGTGCCCGATGGGCATCGCGCACCGCATGATACCGGTTGACGATCTCAGGCACGAAACGCACGACGAGCCCGACCGCAAGCCCGATATCGGCAGCCTTGACCAGCCCCAGCCTTTCGAGAGGGGCGGCGGCAAGCGTGATCTCATCCATGAATTGCGAGATGCTGACGGTGATGGTGACGGCGGTGGCAAGCAGCGCCAGCGCCGTCAGCCGCAAAAGATTGACTGTCGCATCATGGGTCGGAAGCAAAAGATAGCTGAAGGCCGCGACGAGGAAGATGGTCAGCATCACCGGCCGCAGCCGCAGGCCGATATCCTGGAAGGGTAGCCGCGTCTCGCGCAGGATGGTGGCGGCGAGAACCACGGCGCATCCCAGCAACAGCAGATCGCGGGTAAGGAACAGCGCGATGCTGAAGCTCATCAGCGTCAGGAGCTTGAGGCGCGGCGAGACGCGGTAGAGCCAGCCCGTGCCTTCAACGTGCAGCGATTTCATCGCGCCACCGCCGCGAGATATTGCGCCACTGCCTCTTCAGGCGCGGCGTCCGCAATCAGCGCGCCGCCGTGGAAAACCAGCACACGGTCGAAGTCTTCAAGCAGCGGCAGATCATGGGTAATGACGATGAGCGACTGCGACAGCGCCGCCATGGTTTTTTCCACGACAGCCCGGTTTTTGAGATCAAGCTGATTGGTCGGTTCGTCGAGAATAAGGATGTGCGGTTCGGTAACCAGAAGCGCGGCCAGCGCCGCAAGCTGCAGCTCCCCGCCGGAAAGCTCATGCGCGCGTCTCTCTTCAAGATGGGAAATGCCGAGCCGGGCAAGAACGGCCTTCACCCGGGCTTCGGTTTCCGCCTTGCCGAGACCGAGCCGTTTCAGCCCGAAGGCGACATCGTCGCGCACGATCGGCAGGATGATCTGGTTCTGCGGATTCTGGAAGATGAAACCAACCGTCTGCAGCACCGCCTTGGCGTCCGTCACGGTGTCGAGACCGTTTACCGCAACCTTGCCCTCGCTCGGCTTGTTCAGCCCGTTGATCAGCCGGGCAAAGGTGGTCTTGCCGGAACCATTGAGGCCGATCACGCCGATACGCCGTTCCGTCAATGTCAGAGACAGCGGCTGCAGGGCCTGCCGGCCCTCGAAAGCGACACCGGCGGCGTCGAAACGGATTTCCAAGCTTACATCCTCGCGCTCGTTTTCCGGTTCTATACCTCGTCATCAACAGAAGTGAAACAAGGAACAAAAAAAGAACATTGCAATCCTGAAAAAGCCGTCATACCTTCTGCTTCATGGTGATCAAGGTTTCAAACGAAGCGGCAAGACGAATTTTTCTGGCGCGGCAGGGGCTTTCCTCGCCGCCCGGCAAGGCGCTTTCCAAGAGCGACCTGCTGCAGCTCATAACCGATATCGGTTTTGTGCAGGTGGACAGCATCGGCACGGTGGAGCGCGCCCACCATCAGATTATCTTCTCCCGCAACCAGACCTACAGGCGTGATCATCTGACCACGCTTTTGGAAAAGGACCGCGCGCTGTTCGAGCACTGGACACATGACGCTTCCATCGTGCCGACGGAATTTTATCCCTATTGGAAGCATCGTTTCCGTCGCCGTGAGCCGATCATTCAGGAGCGCTGGCGCAAATGGCACGGCGAGGGTTTCGACGCCGCTTTCGGTGAAACGCTGGAGCGCATCGCGGCAACCGGCCCGGTTCTGGCGCGGGAACTGAAAGAGGAGGGGCACCAGTCCGGCGGCTGGTGGAACTGGCATCCGTCCAAGACCGCGCTCGAATATCTCTGGCACACCGGCAAGCTGGCGATTGCCGGCCGGGTGAATTTCCAGAAGGTCTATGACCTCGCCGAACGGGTCATTCCCGGCGAGCATCACGAAACCGAGGTGGAGCATGCGGAATTCGTCGACTGGGCCTGCCGGCAGGCGCTGAAACGGCTGGGTTTCGCCACCCACGGCGAAATCGCCGCCTTTTTCGATCTCGTCACCCCGCAGGAGGCGAGGGACTGGGTCAAAAGCCATCGCGATGAACTCTGCGAGGTCTCGCTTCTTGCAAGCGATGGCGACACTGCCCGCCCGTCCTATGCCTTTGCCGGTTTCACCGCCGACCTGACCGACGTGCCGGAACCCTCATCCCGCGTCCGCGTCCTCAGCCCCTTCGATCCGCTGTTGCGTGACCGCAATCGCACGGAGCGGCTGTTCGGCTTCTATTACCGCATCGAGGTCTTCGTGCCGGAGCCGAAAAGGCAATATGGCTATTATGTCTTCCCGCTTCTGGAGGGAGACCGCGTGATCGGACGCATCGACATGAAGGCGGATCGCAAGCGCGGTACGCTGGATGTTCGGCGCCTGTGGCTGGAACCGGGCGTGCGTGCCTCGGCGGGTAGGCTGGAGAAGCTCGACGCCGAACTGGCGAGGCTCGCGAAATTTACGGGGGTGGAGAGCGTGAATTATCTGGAGGGCTGGCGGGAGAACGGATGAAGGTCTTTTCGTGGTGCCCGAATGTAGTGGCTAGCCGCGAAACCCGACGTCATCCTCGCCCTTGAGGCGAGGATCGACAAGCCGCGGAAACAATGGCTTCAGTGCTCATGACTCCATGTGTCTGGAACATCTCAAGCATGTCACGTCGGGAACTGCGGGATGGATCCTTGGCACAAGGCCGAGGATGACGCCGAGCGGACGGAGAGCACACCAACCGAAGCGCTCTCGCAAACCCCAAAATCAGCAGATATCCGTCGCCGAAATCTGGATGCCGAAGCCTTCAAGCCCGACATAATGCCGCTCGCGGGTGGTCAGCAGCTTGATGGAGCTGATGCCGAGATCCTTGAGAATCTGCGCGCCGAGACCGATTTCCAGCCATTCGTTTTCGCGCGAACGGGCCTGGGCATGTGCTTCGTCCGGGTCACGCGCCTTGCGTCGTCCTGCCACCTGGCCGACGCCAACGGAGCCTTCACGCAGATAGACGATGACGCCGCGTCCTTCCTCGGCGATCTTCTGCATATAATGCCGCACCGGCTGGCGGTCGCCGAACACGTCGTCGGCGACGTTTTCGGGGTGCAGGCGAACGGGAATGTCAATGCCATCGCGGATATCGCCGAAAATCACCGCCATGTGCTGCATCGGATCCCAGGGCAGGGAATAGGTCTGCGCCTTGGCCGGCCCGAAGGGCGTCTCGATGGTGAAGGAGGATTCCATCTCCACCAGCGTTTCCTTGCGCTGGCGATAGGCGATGAGATCGGCGACCGAAACGTGTTTCATGCCGTGTTTGTCGGCGAAATCCAGCACCTGCGGGCCGCGCATCACGCTGCCATCGTCATTCACCAGTTCGCTGATGACGCCGATGGGCGGCAGGCCGGCGAGACGGCAGAGATCGACCGCCGCTTCGGTATGGCCGGAACGCATCAAGACGCCGCCCTCGCGGGAAATCAGCGGGAATATATGGCCCGGCCGGGTGAAATCGGAAGCGCCGACATTGGGGTTGGCGAGATTGCGCACCGTCAGGGTGCGGTCATCGGCGGAAATGCCCGTCGTTGTGCCGTGCTTGAAATCAACGCTGACGGTGAAGGCCGTCGTATGGGCGCTGTCATTTTCCGCCACCATGGCGTTGAGGTTCAGCCGCTTCGCCTCCTCGCGCGGCATTGGCGCGCAGACGATGCCCGAGGTATGGCGCACGATCAGCGCCATTTTTTCCGGCGTGCAGTGAACCGCCGAAATGATCAGATCGCCTTCATTCTCGCGGTCGTCATCGTCGGTCACGACGACGATTTCACCGGCTTCGAAAGCCCGGATGGCGTCCACGACGCGTTTCTGGTCATAGGCCATGACGATCCCCCTTATTTCAAACGGCCGGTCTGGCCGCGATCCCTCAGATAATGGTCGGCAACGGTGCAGGCCACCATCGCCTCACCAATCGGCACCGCGCGAATACCGACGCAGGGGTCGTGGCGGCCCTTGGTGCGCACATCGACATTGTTACCGTCGGTATCGATCGACAGGCGCTCCGTCAGAATGGAGGAGGTCGGCTTGATGGCGAAGCGGGCGATGACAGGCTCACCGGTCGCGATGCCGCCCAGAATGCCGCCGGCGTGGTTGGACAGGAAGATCGGCTTGCCGTCATTGCCCATGCGCATCTGGTCGGCATTTTCCTCACCGGAAAGCTCGGCCGAGGCGAAACCCTCGCCGATCTCCACGCCCTTGACGGCGTTGATCGACATCAGGCTGGAGGC
Source organism: Rhizobium rhizogenes (assembly GCF_002005205.3). The sequence goes on from NZ_CP019701.2 coordinate 434,801, forward strand.
GATATCCTGATCGAGCTTGGCATAAATGGGAGCGCCGATGCCGGCGGGAACGCCTTCCGCCACCACTTCGACGACAGCGCCGATGGAGGAGCCCGCTTTGCGGATGCCGTCGAGATAGTCTTCCCAAACCGGCACCATGGCGGCGTCAGGGCAGAAGAACGGGTTCTGGTCGACCTGATCCCAGTCCCAGTTATCGCGGTTGATCTTGTGCTTGCCGATCTGCACCAGCGCGCCGCGCACATTGAGGCTCGGCACCACCTTGCGGGCGATCGCACCGGCGGCGACACGCGCCGCCGTCTCGCGCGCGGAAGAACGCCCGCCGCCGCGATAGTCGCGAATGCCGTATTTCAGATCATAGGTGAAATCCGCATGGCCGGGGCGGAATCGCTTGGCGATCTCGCCATAATCCTTGGAACGCTGGTCGGTATTTTCGATCAGCATGGAAATCGGCGTGCCCGTCGTTATCATCGTCTCGCCGTCCTCATCCAGCATCACGCCAGAAAGGACCTTGACGATGTCGTCCTCGCGACGCTGGGTGACGAAACGGCTCTGGCCGGGTTTGCGCTTGTCCATCCAGTGCTGCACCTCGGCAAGGGTAAAGCGCAGGCCGGGCGGGCAGCCATCCACCACGCAGCCGAGTGCCGGCCCGTGGCTTTCTCCCCAGGTGGTAACGCGAAATAGATGACCGAAGCTGTTATGCGACATAGTTCTCAAAACCGGAAAACAGGGCGCCTATGGACAGCGCCGTTTGAAACAAGCGAATTTGTCTTAGTGGAAAATCCGGGCAAGGCAAAAGCCTTTCTTTCTCAGTGGCCGGATAAGTGCGGTGCGGGCTATGGCAGCGCTCTGCCCTCATCCCGGTGGCACACACATTACTGAGGTTGGGGGCGGCGATTCGCACCGGGCGAAGATGTTTTTCGAAATGACGAAAATGTAAAAGCGCCGTCGTTTTCCACGCTAATCCGCAGTTTTCCAATATTGCTGCGAAATGCGGTGTAAAAATCACTAACGGCTTGAACACGATCCCAAATCCGTTCATCAATTGGGCCGAAAATGTCATGGTTGCGGGCAATTTCCGCCACATTCGAAAGGCAATTCTTCATGCATGTAAGGTTTTCACGCAAATCCACGAAAGCTAGATCGATGCGTATGATGATTGCCGCCCTTCTGGCCACCGCCAACCTGCTGATGCCGATCAACAGCTTCGCCCAGAGCGTCGACGTGGAAGGCACGATCAGCAAGATCGATGCGAACGGGCTGAGCATTACGCTCAACGACGGCAAGACCTATCGCGTGCCGGAAGAGTTCAACTTCGAAGGCCTGAAGGCGGGTGTGAAGGTCGTGGTTTTCTACACGGAAGTGGACGGGAAACGCGTGGTCGACGATCTTCAGGTCGTTGAGTAAGACCAGCCCCTTACTCAGCCCTTATGCCAAACCTCCGTTGTGAAACGAGCGGATGCATCTAGCTTTCTTCTCCCCGGCGGGGAGAAGAAACGAGCGGCGACGTTTAGCCAAATAAAAGCGTATCAGGGAGGACGGTGCGGAGGCTTATGCTGCCTGATCCCTCACGACACCCACTCCGCACTATTCCGGTCGATCTCAACCTTCAAAATCCGGTCCTGCGGGATTTGCGTGCGTGATGCCTCATCCTTGTCCATGCCAGAGACCAGCCGGAAGATCGAGCGGATGACGCCGCCGTGGCAGACGCAGACTGTCGGCCTGTCCACGGAGGAGAGCCATGCGCCGATGCGCCAGGAGAGGATTTCATAGCTTTCGGCATCCTGGCCGGGGGGGATGAAATCCCACTTGTTGGCCTTGCGCGCCTTCACCCGGTCAGGAAACTCTTTTTTGAGTTCCGGTAGGGTCTGCCCCTCCCAGTCGCCGAAGGAAACTTCGATCAGGCGGTCGTCGGTGCGGTAGGCAAGGGGGTCGAGACCCATCGCGCCGCGCATCAGTTCCATGGTTTCGCGCGTGCGCCCGAGCGGGCTTGCCACATAGTCGAAATCCGTGGCCTGCTCGCCAAGCAAATGGGCGAGCAGCCTGCCATTGCCGACCGCCTGCTGGCGGCCGAAATCGTTGAGCGGAATGTCTTTCTGGCCCTGAAGCCGGCGTATCGCATTCCAGTCCGTTTGTCCGTGCCGGATCACATAGACGAGCAAGGCGATACCCCTGTTTCAAGCATTCCTGATGGTCAGTCCTTCACCACCGAAATGTCAGGCGCATCCACCGCCTTCATGCCGATGGTGTGATAACCGGAATCGACATGGTGGATTTCTCCGGTCACCGCGGTCGAAAGATCGGACAGCAGGTAAAGCGCCGACTTGCCGACTTCCTCGATGGAAACGGTGCGCTTCAGCGGCGCATTATATTCGTTCCACTTGAGAATATAACGGAAGTCGCCGATGCCGGAAGCGGCAAGCGTCTTGATCGGGCCGGCGGAAACGGCGTTGACGCGGATGCCGCGATTGCCGAGGTCGACGGCGAGATAACGCACGCTGGCCTCGAGAGCGGCCTTGGCCACACCCATGACGTTGTAGTTCGGCATGACCTTCTCGGCACCGTAATAGGTGAGCGTGATGATCGAGCCGCCGTCATTCATGACAGGCTCCGCACGCTTGGCGACAGCGGCCAGCGAAAACACGGAAATATCCATGGTGCGGTTGAAATTGTCGCGGCTGGTGTCGAGGTAACGGCCCGTCAACTCGTCCTTGTCGGAAAACGCAATGGCGTGCACGACGAAGTCGATCTTGCCCCAGTGCTTTTCCAGCGAAGCAAAAACGGCGTCGATCGTCTCGAGATCGGTCACGTCACAGTGGCCGGCCATGAAGGCGCCGAGTTCCTGTGCGAGCGGCTCGACGCGCTTCTTCAGCGCATCGCCCTGCCAGGTGAGTGCGAGTTCCGCACCTGCGTCCGCGCAGGCCTTTGCAATGCCCCAAGCGATTGAACGATTATTGGCGACGCCCATGATGAGGCCGCGTTTGCCAGCCATGAGGCCGGATGCCTGAGCCATTTTATGCTCCCTGATACTTTCGATTGATCCTGCCTATGGCATAGGCTGCAATCCTGTTCAAGATTGCCAAAGATCATCAACTGTTAGGGAGCGTAACAAAGGGTGCGTTGTCCCGGCTATTTGCAAAACTTTCACAAATAGAGCCCTTCGCGCATGTGCCGCATGAGGTCGGTCACCTTCTCGTCCGGCTTTTCAAGCAGGATGATGCGCAATTCTATGACGAGATCGCCCTGTCCGCCCGTGCCGTCGGCAAGGCCTTTGCCGGCAAGCCGCAGCACGCGATCCGAACCCGACCAGGCCGGAATGGTGAGATTTTCTTCGCCAAGCGGCGTGCGGACTTTCGTTTCGCAGCCGAGAACCGCATCGCTGAGGGAGAGCGGGAGCGTGGTGTGAATATCGAAGCCGCGAAGGGAAAAGGCGTCGTCGCGGGCCGAAAGCAGGGTCACGGCCAGATCACCACGGGCCATGTTGGGGAGCTTCAGCCCCTGTCCCTTCAGCCGCACCACATGGCCGTCCGTCATGCCGGCTTCAAGCTGGAAACGCACTTCACGTTCGTCGGCAAGCGCCACCGTGATCCATCTGCGCTCCAGAAAATCGGCGACCGTGACGGTGGCTTCCGCCGTGATGTCGGGTGCCTTTTCGGGAACCGGCTGCGGTGTGCGGAACCGGCGCACGAGCGCGCTGAAAAGATTGGCGGCAAGCGAGGAGGGGACGGATTTGTCGTCACCCGCGCCGGGCTGAAGCGTCTCGCCGTTTGCCGGCGCGTCGCTTTTCGCTGCGCTGGCCGCGGCCTTCGCCGCTTCCGCCGCCTGCTGCACCTTGGGATCGTTCTGCGCCTCGGCGCCGAAAATCCGCTCGACCACATCCTCCGCCGTTTCCGCCTTCGCGTCGGCCCTCTGGCCGTTTTGCGCCCGGTTGCGGGCATCCGCGCGGGCCAGTTCCTCCATCAGCTTTTCAGCGGCCTTGGCGCGTTCGGCAGCCTCGCGCGCCGCTTCCCGCTGTTGCATGATGGTTTCGCCGCGTTGCTTCTTCTCGGCCGCCTTGCGGGCCTGATCGTAAAGATCGCGCTTCTTGGGGTCTTTCAGGAGATCATAGGCCTGCCCGATCTCGGCGAATCGCGCCGAGGCATCGGGGTCGTCGCGATTGGCGTCCGGATGGACGGTTTTCGCCTTCGTGCGCCAGGCGGCCTTGATTTCCTCATGGCGGGCGTCACGTTTCACGCCGAGGATCGAATATGGATCGCGCATGCGAAACACCAGTTACGTTGGCTCAGGCGCCTGCCGCCTTTCATGGCGCAATCCTGAAACTAACCCCTCCGAAAAGGGATGCCCGCGATCATTCGCCTGCACGCCCTCGGTTTAATCAACGTCGACTGTTACAATAAGTTGCTAATCACTCCTTTACGCAGGAAGCGCGCCGCGCAGCACCCGGCTTTATTCCATGCGCCAAGGTAAATAGATTATTTCTGTTCGAAGCGGGTGAGCAGCCATTCGCCGGTTTCCGACAGGCAGGCCTGGCCGGCATAAGCCGCGACGCCCTCGAAGGAGTGGCGTGTCGTCCTGAAATCGCGGCAGACGAAGCCGCTGGACTTGTCTTCGTGAATGGCGGTGACAACGCCGGCACTGCCGGTGGCGGCATTGGCCCAGGGCAGCGGCTGATCGGCAAGTTTGGCAAGATCGGCCGATGTCACCGCGTTGCGGATGGTCGCATCGTCGGTCTGTGCGGCATTGTTGGGCTGGTTGGGAACGGAAGCCGTGGAAAGCGAGCGGTCGACCTTGTCGCCGCCGAACAGATCGAGGCTGACGCATCCGCTCAGCACCACAAGCATTGACACGACGGCGGAAACTTCCGCTATCGACGAAAGGAGGCTCTTTGTTCGACTGTTCGACTTTGCTATGACGGTCACCATCTTTCACCAGAGATCATCTCTGGGGTCCAAATCAGCTCGGGAGCATTTTAGTCAATATGTCGGAAACGGAGTTAACATCCAGTGACTTCACGGAAGAAAATGAACCTTTCACCCTTTTTGCCGAATGGCTGAAGGATGCGACGGCTTCCGAAATCAACGATCCGAACGCGGTAGCGCTCGCAACCGTCGATGAAAACGGCCTGCCGAATGTGCGTATGGTGCTGTTGAAGGACGTCGACGATCGCGGTTTCGTCTTCTACACCAATTTCGAAAGCCAGAAGGGCCGGGAGATTCTTGGCCAGAAAAAAGCGGCCATGTGTTTCCACTGGAAGAGTCTCCGCCGGCAGGTGCGCCTGCGCGGCGAGGTGGAGATCGTCAGCGACGAGGAGGCGGATGCCTATTACGCCTCCCGCCCGCGCGGCAGCCGCATCGGCGCCTGGGCCTCCAAACAGTCGCGACCGCTGGAAGGCCGTTTCGCGCTGGAAAAGGCGGTGGCCGAATATACCGCAAAATATGCCATTGGCGATATTCCGCGCCCGCCCTACTGGTCCGGTTTCCGCATTCGCCCGGTCAGCATCGAGTTCTGGCACGACCGCAAATTCCGCCTGCACGACCGCGTCGAATTCCGCCGCGAGACGCCGGATGCGCCGTGGTCGAAGGTTCGTATGTATCCTTGACGGCGGGGAGGGCAGGCCGGTGCGGCCTGCCTATTTCAACAGCGAATCGAACAGTGGCAGGCCGATGACGGCGGAAATGGCGATCAGGCCGTAACAGATGCGCCTGAACGCCGCCTCGTCGGCAAGGCCATGCAGGCGCGTGCCGGCATAAAGGCCCGCCGCGTAAAACGGCAGGGCCAGCAGGAAAAAAACGAAGACATCGGCGGTGAAAAGACCACCGAAAAAATAGCTTGCCGTCGAAATCACGGTCGAAACCGCGAAATAAAGAATGACATTGGCGCGCACGAAGGCGCCTTTGAGCGCCCCGCCAAGCCAATAGGCAACCACGGGCGGCCCACCCAGTTGCGCCGCACCCGAAAACAGCCCGGCCAGAAACCCGGTAAACAGGGTCAGAGGCGTCTTCGGCCGCCCGCTATACCGCCAGCCGGACAGCAGAAACAACAGAAGCACAACGACCACGGTGGAAATGATCCAGCGCAGGGTCAACGGATCGCCATGGGAAAGCAGCAGGGTTCCAAGCGGCACGCCGACAAGTGCGCCTGCCGCCATGGTGAAAACCTCGCGCCGGTCCGCCATGCGAAAGGCTGGCGGTATCATGCCAAGCGTCAACACGCCGTCCACCACCAGCAGAACCGCTGACGCGATGCGCGGTCCGACGATCGCGCTTGCCAGCGGAATGAAGATGAGTGCTGCGCCGAAGCCGGAAAAGCCGCGGGCGAGACCGGCGAGAAACGCCGCGCCCGCAAACATGGCCAGCAGCGACGGACTATGGGCGGTGATGAGGGACGAGAAAAAATCGAGATAAGGCATGGGTGACGGCACTGTTTCGAATGACTGGTCCTATCGCGACGGCGGGTATTTGTCGCGGAGATTTCCGTTCAGGGTCGCGAAACATCCTTTCGGATCGACGCGGCCGGAGAATCGTGGTTAGAGTTGTAACGCACGAACAAAGGATGAACAAATGTTTGCTGACATGATGCGTCGGTTTGAAGAGGCCTCGCAAAAATATGCTGCTGAAAACGGAATATTCCGCGACCCGGACTGGTACATGCTGAAGCTTCAGGAAGAGATTGGCGAGGTCACGCAGGCCTGGAACCGGCTGACGGGACGGGGGCGCATCAAGGGCAGGAGCAAAGAGGAGATGAAGCGGGATCTGGCCGACGAAACCGCCGATCTCCTCGGCCATGTGCTGTTGCTGGCCCATTATAACGGTCTCGATATTGAAGGAGCGATCGAGCGCAAGTGGCGTTTCAGGCCTGGGAGCTGACGATCCGCTGAAAAGGCTCAATCGTTGCGGCATCGTGCCTTTGGTCTGTTTTTTTATGACAGCGAGACGATAAAGAACAGGATCGCAAGAACGGCGGCTACCGGGGTCATGACCAGCCGTTCTACGCGGCTCTTCGACATTGCGTTCAATCCAATGCTCACCGCAAGAAAGCAGGCGATGATCCAGATGCCGGGTTCAATCCAGCTTGCCGGCCAGATCGTTGCGAAGCCCGCCTTTTGCAGCGGAAAAGACGCCATAAGGCCATAGATCGCAAGAGAAGCGACACTTGCAATTCTTTGCCTGACCGGTAGCACACGGCTTGCGCCGCCCCAGGCAAAACGGCCAAAAGGGGCACCGGCGGCGAGGGTGACCTGAAACGCGGAGAGAGCGAGCAATATAAGCGTCGCGAGCGACACGGCGACAAGCAGCATGACCACTCCGGTTATGGATGCGCCGACGGAGGCGCCTGACCAATATCGGCGTTCCGGCCGCTACGACCTCCGCTATAAGTCCAAATGGCGAAAGGCGTGTGACGCGCATTCACACCACGACCCACTTTTCAGATCCGTAAAAGCCGTGCGTCTCGCAGCATGTCTGCCACCGCATGGAGATCGCCCATGACGGCAACGCACTTTTCCCGCATTTCCTCGGTCGGCGGCGCCACATCCGGCACCATGATCGTCATCATGCCGGCCGAAGCGGCCGAGCGCACACCGGAATAGGAATCTTCCAGCGCAAGGCAGCGGCCCGGCTCAAGGCCGAGGCGCTTTGCGGCGGTGAGATAGGGCATGGGTGCGGGTTTCGGTTCGGTATAATCGCCGCGCGCTACGATGGTGTCGAAGCGCCTGAGAAGATCGTAAGGGCCGAGATGGCGTGTGACCGATGTGTGCTGCGAAGATGTCGCGATGGCGCGGCGGATATCCAGCCGGTCGAGAAGATCGAGGATTTCGGCGACGCCGGGTTTCAGCGCCACACCCTCCGCCATCATCACACCAAGATGCCGCAGCCACGCGTCGCGAAAAGCATCCATGGGAAAATCCGCGCCGTAATCGGCAAAGATGGTGCCGGTGATGACATCCCAGGGACTGCCACAGACTTTCTGATAGGTCTCGACCTGCATTCCATGGCCGCCTTCCTCCGAAGCCGCCAGAAATGAATCGCGATAAAGCACCTCGCTTTCAATCAGCAATCCGTCCATGTCGAAAACAACCGCATGCGGGCGAAAGGGCAGCATGGGCTCAACCGAACCGGAAGGGGCGTTCGCCCAGGCTCTCGAACGGGCGGATCAGATAACCGTCGGGATCGGCGACGATGAATTGCCGATTTCCGACCTCGACCGTGCCGCGCCTGTACCACTTCTCTTCCGGCGCCAGAACGAGGTCGATCGAGGACCGCTCCAGCCGCGTGAGAATGGGTTGCAGGGAAGGAACGGCGAGCTGCAGGTTCATGCCGCGACCCAGCGGAAATTCCAGCCCGGCATTATCAGCCACGAAGGTCCGGGTCGCACCGATCTGGTCGATCATCAGTTGCGCCTCATCGAGCGCGAGATAGGCGAAGCCCTCTTCGGGACGCTCATAAACCACATGAAAACCGATCAGGTCGCAATAAAAGGCGCGGCTTTTCAGCCAGTCGGTGACGGCAAGTTCCGGGACGAGGGCATTGCGTATGATGGTCATGGTCTCCTTGTGCCGCGCAGGCCCGACGGGGGAGGAGGGCCTGCCGTGAGGGTGATCTTATCGTCTTCTCGGTGAGGTGCCAGAGGAAACCTCATCATGGCAGCCATGTGCAAGGTTATGGGCTGGGATTGCTGCGGCAGGCTCAACATTTCGCGTGACCGCAACTCTCTCTGCCGTCATGCCGGACCAGATCCGGCATCCAGCCAGCCCAAGCCCTTGGGCGGACAAGACTCTTCTCGCCGCGCAGACGCGCGTCGGCCGGATACCGGCTCAGGGCCGGTATGACGGAATTTGGGGCAGACCGCAGTGATCCAAGCTCCGAATTCCTTAGGCCTTCGTGCCGCCAACGGTGATCTGGTCCATGCGCAGATGCGGCTGGCCAACGCCGACCGGCACCCATTGCCCGGCCTTGCCGCAATTGCCGATGCCCGTATCCAGTTTGGAATCATTGCCGATCATCGACACGCGCTTCATCGCGTCCGGTCCGTTGCCGATCAGCATGGCGCCCTTTACCGGCGCACCGATCTTTCCGTTCTCGATGAGGTAAGCCTCGGTGCAGCCGAACACGAATTTGCCTGAGGTGATATCCACCTGTCCGCCACCGAAGGAAACGGCATAGATGCCCTTTTTGACCGAGGCGATGATTTCTTCCGGCGTCTTGTCGCCGGAGAGCATGTAGGTATTGGTCATGCGCGGCATCGGCACATGGGCATAACCCTGCCGGCGGCCGTTGCCGGTGGCCTTCGCGCCCATCAGCCGGGCATTCTGGCGGTCCTGCATATAGCCCACCAGCCTGCCATTCTCGATCAGCACATTATAAGCGGATGGCGTACCTTCGTCGTCGATGGTGAGCGAACCGCGACGGCTGTCGATGGTGCCGTCATCCACGACGGTGACGCCGGGGGCGGCCACCATCTCGCCCATCAGGCCGGCAAAGGCCGAGGTCTTCTTGCGGTTGAAATCGCCTTCCAGACCGTGACCGACCGCTTCATGCAGCATCACGCCCGGCCAGCCGGAGCCCAGCACCACATCCATGGTGCCGGCCGGTGCATCGATGGCGGTCAGGTTGACGAGCGCCTGGCGCAGCGCCTCATCCGCGCCGCGCTGCCAGCTTTCCGTGGTAATGAAATCGCCGAAGCCGACGCGGCCGCCAATGCCGTAAGAGCCGCTTTCCTGCCGGTCGCCTTCGCCGGCAACGACGGAAATATTGATGCGGGTCATCGGGCGGATATCGCTGACGCGATGCCCATCGGCGCGCAGAATATCCACCACCTGCCAGCTTGCGGAAATCGTCGCCGTCACCTGCCGAACGTTTTCGTCCTTATCACGCAGATAGGCATCGATATCGGTGAGCAGCTTCACCTTTTCCTCAAAGCTCGGGCTGCCGATCGGGTTTTCGTCGCCATAGAGCTTCTTGTTGGTGCGCTGGGGTGCGGCGGCATAGGAGCCGAAATATCCGCGCGTGACGGCGCCCACCGCATCCGACGCGCGCTTCAGCGCACCTTCGGAAAGCTCGCCGGCATGGGCGTAACCCACCGTCTCGCCGGCAACGGCGCGCAGGCCAAAACCCTGATCCGTATTGAAGGAGCCGCCCTTGAGCCGGCCATTGTCGAAGGTCAGTGATTCGGCCTGGGCATGTTCGATGAAGAGTTCGCCATCGTCAGCGCCGACGAGCGCCTCTGCGACGAGCTTGCGCAATTGCGTTTCATCGCAATCGAAGAGTTTTACAAGATCGTCGGTCATGGGAGGCTCCAGTCATTATCGTTCAATGACCGATTTAGGCACTGGAGCGGGCAGACGCAAGGCTGCCCGTTGATGACGAGACGTTACGGCAGTGCGTCGTAGCCTTCGGCAAAGCCGGTCAGCTCGATCGGAATGCCGACGCGGTCCTGGTCGACGGATTCGCGCAGCGCGAAGACAGCGTTCTTGCCGGCGCGCAGCACCTTCAGCAGCTCGTCGTCAATATCCACTTCCACATAGCAGCCTTCGGAGAAGCAGCGGGTGAAATAGGCGCGGCCGATATTATTATTGTCGATATAAAGCTCCATGCCGTCCTTCAGCAGCACGCCAAGCGGCGCGAGGATGCGCAGGATGCGCGACTTGCGGTCGGCGGTCTTCAGCACCACCACCGAAAGCCCTACTTCCGGGCGGTCGTCGGCAATGACGTTCTGCATCAGGGCGCATTGCTCTTCGGATGCGCCGGCCGGCTTGTCGCAGATGACAGACCATGCGCCATGCGTCGACTTCGGCGTGCCGGGCGGCTGCTGTTGCGCCAGCGCCGCAGCGGCGGGGGCGATGATGGCAAGACCGGCGGCGGCAAGAAAAGTGCGCGCGAGCGGGGAAAGACGCATGGATACCTCTGGGATTCGAATCAGTGCGGCTATTTTGACGCCATAATCCGGAAAAAAAAGCCTCGGGCCTTCAATTCCAGCGGAGTTGGGCGGAAATAGGACCTGTTCCCGCTTTGCGCGCACCCGATTTGCCGGCGCGGCATTCATTATCCGGCAGCCAAACCGTCGGGAAAATCGGGCCATGCCCGGTTTTGACCGGCTGAAAGCCCGTTCGGCCTGTCCTGCCGGACATCGGGTGCGGGAAAGTCGACCGTGGATTGACCAATGGCAAAATTGGCTCACATCCGTGTCCCGACGCATATTGCGGCAGAGGACAAACTGTGGTTTGAAGTTAGTACCATAAGCATGGATTCTGCGTCTGTGATTGATCTAGATCAGGCGCGTGAGGGAGAGGGTACCGTGAGGAATAGGATTTACGCAGCACTGGCGGGGATGACCTGTCTGCTCACGGCTGTCGGCGCCCACGCCGATCAGCCGGTGCATTGGCAAATGGGCATGCAGGAGGCCGCCACGCCGATCATGCACGAAATACGCTGGTTCGAACAATATACATTGTGGTTCATTGTTCCGGTTACGCTTTTCGTTCTTGCGCTGCTCATCATCGTTGCCCTGAAGTTCCGCGCCGCGAAAAATCCGGTGGCTTCCAAGACCAGCCACAACACCACGATCGAGGTGGTGTGGACGCTTGCGCCTGTTCTCATTCTCCTGTTCCTCGCTTTCCCCTCGTTCAATCTTCTGAACGCGCAGCTGACGCAGCCGGAAAACCCGGACCTGACGCTGAAGGCAACCGCCACGCAATGGCTGTGGAGCTATGAATATGCCGCGGCCGAGGGCGCCGAGCCGCTCTCCTTCGACAGCTACATGCTGAAGGATCAGGACCGCGCTGCTGCGGGCAAGGAGGACAAGGCCCGCTATCCGCGTCTTCTCGCGGTCGACAATGAAATGGTCGTTCCTGTCGGCAAGACCGTGCGCCTTCTGGTGACGGCGGCGCCGACCGACGTCATCCACGCCTTCGCCATGCCGGCTTTCGGCGTCAAGATCGACGCCGTTCCGGGCCGCCTCAACGAAACCTGGTTCAAGCCAGAGAAGGAAGGCCTTTATTACGGCCAATGTTCCGAGCTTTGCGGCAAGGACCACGCCTTCATGCCCATCGCCATTCGGGTGGTTTCCGAACAGCAGTACAACGCCTGGCACGCCGCCGCCGCTTCCGATCTGAACGGCGCGAACCGGGCACTGATGGCCTCCGTCGACGGCGCTCCGCGCACGCTTGACGTTGCCGCCAACGAAACCAACTGACGACTTGGAGTGAGGACAATGGCTGGACCTTCCGCACACGACGATCATCACTCGCATGGTCATTCCGCTCATGACGATCATTCGCATGACGCGCATCATTCCCATAAGCCGGGCTTTTTCGCCCGCTGGTTCCTGTCGACGAACCACAAGGACATCGGCACGCTCTATCTGATCTTCGCGATCATCGCCGGTATTGTCGGCGGCGGGCTTTCCGTCGTCATGCGCATGGAGCTGCAGGAGCCGGGCATCCAGATCTTCCACGGTCTGGCCTCCATGGTTTACGGCTTCGAGGGCGACGCCGCCATCGACGGCGGCAAGCACATGTTCAACGTGTTCACCACCGCGCATGCGCTCATCATGATCTTCTTCATGGTCATGCCGGCCATGATCGGCGGTTTTGCCAACTGGATGATCCCGATCATGATCGGCGCTCCTGACATGGCTTTTCCGCGCCTTAACAATATTTCCTTCTGGCTGATCGTTCCGGCCTTCATCCTGCTGCTCCTGTCGCTCTTCGTCGAAGGCCCGGCGGGTGCTTATGGTGTAGGTGGCGGCTGGACCATGTATCCGCCGCTGTCGACGAGCGGTATGCCCGGACCGGCGGTGGATCTTGCGATCTTCTCGCTGCACGTCGCCGGTGCATCCTCGATCCTCGGCGCGATCAACTTCATCACCACCATTCTCAACATGCGCGCCCCGGGCATGACGCTGCACAAGATGCCGCTGTTTGCCTGGTCGGTTCTGGTCACCGCGTTCCTGCTCCTGCTGTCGCTGCCGGTTCTGGCGGGTGGCATCACCATGCTTCTGACCGACCGCAACTTCGGCACGGCGTTCTTCTCGCCGGAAGGCGGTGGTGATCCGATCCTCTACCAGCACCTGTTCTGGTTCTTCGGCCATCCGGAAGTCTACATCCTGATCCTGCCCGGCTTCGGCATCATCAGCCACATCGTGTCCACCTTCTCCAAGAAGCCGGTCTTCGGTTATCTCGGCATGGCCTATGCCATGGTCGCCATCGGCGCGGTCGGCTTCATCGTCTGGGCGCACCACATGTATACGGTCGGCCTGTCGCTCGAGGCGCAGCGCTACTTCGTCTTCGCCACCATGGTCATTGCGGTGCCGACGGGTATCAAGATCTTCTCGTGGATCGCGACGATGTGGGGCGGTTCGCTGACCTTCTCGACCCCGATGGTCTGGGCGATCGGCTTCATCTTCCTGTTCACGGTCGGTGGCGTCACCGGCGTGCAGCTCGCCAATGCCGGTCTCGACCGTTCGCTGCACGACACCTATTACGTCGTGGCTCACTTCCACTACGTCCTGTCGCTCGGCGCCGTCTTCGCGATCTTCGCCGGCTGGTATTACTGGTTCCCGAAGATCACCGGCTACATGTACAGCGAGTTCATCGGCAAGCTGCATTTCTGGGTCATGTTCGTCGGCGTGAACCTGATCTTCTTTCCGCAGCACTTCCTCGGTCTCGCCGGCATGCCGCGCCGCTACATCGATTATCCCGATGCCTATGCCGGCTGGAACATGGTATCGTCCTACGGTTCCTATATCTCGGCCGTTGCCGTGGGCATCTTCCTCTTCGGCGTCTGGGAAGCCTTCGCCAAGAAGCGGATCGCCGGCAACAATCCCTGGGGTGAAGGTGCAACGACGCTCGAATGGCAGCTGTCTTCGCCGCCGCCTTACCACCAGTGGGAACAGCTTCCGCGCATTCGTTGATGCGCGGGCCGGAAGGCGCAGGCAAGGCTTGTGCATTCCGGTTGCTGAAAAGCGGGACGGCATGGTTTCGTCCATGCCGTTTCCGAAGGCGGGTGGGTCCGTTGCTGCGTGACATTTTGTCCAAGCGAAGCGCGTCGTCCGACATGATACATGCGCGGATGTGATAAATGCCAAGTTTGGCCTTTATGAATAAGCAGGCGCAGACGAATGGCGGAATGGGCGTGGCGAAACGCCGGCGAAAGGCATCGGTTCGACCCGATGTCGACCGTGTCGTGACATTCGGACCCATGAACTGACGCGCCGCGCATGCCGGAAATCATCTTCGTTTTTCGGGCCGGTGCAGGAGATGCCGCGGCAAGCGTCATCTGAAAGAAAACAGGACAGGAAATGACCGTTATCGACAATCGCGACATGCTTGGCGCAGAAGGCTCCGAACTTTCGGAAGCCGGCGCACGCGATTATTTCGAATTGCTGAAACCGCGCGTCATGTCGCTCGTCGTCTTCACGGCCTTTGCGGGTCTCGTGCTGGCGCCCGGCGAAATCAACCCGGTTCTCGGCATCATCGCGATCCTCTGCATCGCGGTCGGCGCCGGCGCCTCCGGCGCGCTCAACATGTGGTACGATGCCGATATCGACGCCGTGATGAGCCGTACCGCCAGGCGGCCGATCCCCTCCGGCCGCATCGCGCCGCGTGAGGCCCTGGCCTTTGGATTGACGCTGTCGGCCTTTTCGGTGGTCATCCTCGGCCTTGCGGTCAACTGGTTCGCCGCCGGTCTGCTCGCCTTCACCATCTTCTTTTATGCCGTCGTTTATACGATGTGGCTGAAGCGCTCGACACCGCAGAACATCGTCATCGGCGGTGCCGCCGGCGCTTTCCCGCCCATGCTCGGCTGGGCCTGCGTTACCGGCGGTGTTTCGCTTGATAGTGTCATCCTGTTTCTCATCATCTTTTTGTGGACGCCTGCGCATTTCTGGGCGCTGGCGCTGTTCAAGATGCGCGATTACGGCTCCGTCGGCATTCCAATGATGCCGAATGTGGCGGGCGAACGCTCCACCAAGAACCAGATGATCGTTTACGCCGTGCTGACAGCGGCGGCTGCCGTCGCGCCGTATTTCACCGGGCTGGCGAGCGCCGGTTACGGCATTTTCGCCGCGGTGCTGAGCGCGATCTTCGTTTATTGTTCGCTCGATGTCCGGCGCATGCCCGAGGGTGACGAGAAGATGCTGCCCGCCAAGAAGATGTTCGCCTATTCGGTGCTTTACCTCTTCGCCATCTTTTCCGGCCTTCTGGCCGATCATTTCGCGCCGGCCCTGAAGGCCGTGATTTCGGGAGTTCTGTGATGGAAACGGTGGAACTGAGCGCGGCGCAGAAAAAATCGAGACGCGGACGCAATATCGCGCTCGGCGTCCTGCTCGCCGGTCTGGTGGTGCTGTTCTACATCATTACCATCATCAAGATCGGCTCGCATTAAGGGCTGATTGAGGGGAGAGGAGGAGGACATGGCGAATATGGAAACGCAGACGGCAGGAACCGGCAGGCAACGGGTGAGCAATCGCTCCATCCTGGTGCTCTGTCTCGTATTTTTCTGCGCCATGATCGGCATGGCCTATGCCGCCGTCCCGCTCTACACCCTGTTTTGCCGCGTCACCGGTTATAACGGCACGACCCAGCGCGTCGAGCAATATTCCGACGTCATCCTCGACAAGACCATTAACGTCACCTTCGACGCCAACACGTCGAACGGCCTCAACTGGGATTTCCAGCCGGTCGACAGGATGGTCAAGCCGAAGATCGGCGAGACGGTGCAGGTGACCTTCAAGGCGACCAACCGCTCGCCCGTGGCGACCACGGGAACGGCGGTCTTCAACGTCACGCCGATGGAGGCGGGCGCCTATTTCAACAAGGTGGAGTGTTTCTGCTTCACCGAAACGACGCTGCAGCCGGGCGAAACATTGGAAATGCCGGTGGTTTTCTTTGTCGATCCCGACATTGCCACGGCGCGCGAAACCAAGAGCATTCATACTTTGACGCTGTCCTATACGTTTTATCCGGCCAAAACCGAAAAACCGGTTGCGTCCTTGCCGGTAAAGACTGAATCTGGCGAAAGCAAATTGTGAGAGGAGATCTGGCCTTTTTGGGGCCGGATCAGGGAAGAGATACCAGGGGATTGTCGCAATGGCAGACACGCATCAGAAGAACCACGATTACCACATCATAGACCCAAGCCCCTGGCCGCTTCTGGCCTCGATCGGCGCTTTCATCCTGACCTTCGGCGGCGTCTGTTACATGCGTTACCTGTCGGGCGGCTCGTTCAAGCTGTTCGGCGCGGAACTCGCCAACCCCTGGCTTTTCTATATCGGTCTCGTCATCGTGCTTTACACCATGTATGCGTGGTGGGCGGATACGATCAAGGAAGCCAATGAGGGCAGCCACACCCGCGTCGTGTCGCTTCACCTGCGTTACGGCATGATCATGTTCATCGCTTCGGAAGTGATGTTCTTCGTGGCGTGGTTCTGGGCCTATTTCGATGCCAGCCTCTTCCCGCATGAGGCCATTCAGGCGTCCCGCCTTGAATATACCGGCGGTCAATGGCCGCCCAAGGGTATCGAGGTCATCGATCCCTGGCACCTGCCGCTCTACAACACCGTTATCCTGCTGCTTTCCGGCACCTGCGTCACCTGGGCGCACCATGCGCTGCTGCATAATGACCGCAAGGGCCTGATCAGCGGCCTCGCGCTCACCGTGGCGCTCGGCGTGTTGTTCTCCACCGTGCAGGTTTACGAATACATTCACGCCCCGTTCGATTTCAAGAACTCGATCTATGGCGCGACCTTCTTCATGGCCACCGGTTTCCACGGTTTCCACGTCTTCGTCGGAACGGTCTTCCTGCTGGTCTGCCTGTTCCGCGCCATTGCCGGCGGTTTCACGCCCAAGCAGCACTTCGGTTTTGAGGCGGCTGCCTGGTACTGGCACTTCGTTGACGTCGTCTGGCTGTTCCTGTTCTTCGCCATCTATATCTGGGGTGGCTGGGGCGCGCCGGTGCACGGGTAACCGACGCCGGATAGAGCCTCGCCCTGAGCAAGGCATTGCCTATGGAGCGAATGGGACCCACTTGTTTCTTCTCCCCGCCGGGGAGAAGTCCGCGGCAGCGGGATGAGGGGGCAAGGGTGAAGATAAGCCTGTAGCTCGCCCCTCATCCGACCCTTCGCACCACCTTCTCCCCGGCGGGGAGAAGAAAATCGCGGCGCCGTCGAACAACAAACAGGTGCCCGGGTTTTGAGGCAAGCTTCCAATAGATTGGACGTCATCCTCGGGGCTTGACCGGAGGATCCATAACCCGCTGAAATCGTGGGTCCTCGGGTCAAGCCCCGGGGATGACGGACGAGGGGTTAGGCAACTTCGCGGGAGGTCATCATGTCAGAACCATCAAACGGCAATTTCGCACCTGTTGATCCCATCAAGGTCGGTCTGAAAGGCTGCTGCCCGCGTTGCGGCAATGGCCGGCTTTTCGACGGTTTCCTGACCCCGAAACCGGCTTGCAGCGCCTGCGGGCTGGATTACGGCTTTGCCGATGCGGGCGATGGCCCGGCCGTCTTTGTCATGCTGATCGTCGGTTTTCTGGTCATCGGGCTGGCGCTCTGGGTCGATCAGCGTTTTGCCCCGCCCGTCTGGGTACATGTCATGCTCTGGTTGCCGTTTACGGTAATTGTCTCCCTCGTGCTGCTGCGCAAGCTGAAAGGAATCATGATTGCGCTGCAATACCGCAACAATGCAAGCGAAGGCAGGCTTGATCGTGAATGAGGTGTCCCACATGAAGGCGGCGGACAGACGGGTCTGGTTCGCCGCGCCGCTGGTGCTGCTGGCGCTTGCCATCCTTCTCGGCCTCGGCACCTGGCAGGTGAAGCGGCTCTACTGGAAAGAGGCCCTGCTGGCCGATATCGAAGAGCGGCGCAACGCCGGCCCGGCCACGATTGCCGATATCGAGGCGATGGCGAAAAGCGGCGACGATATCGAATATCGCAAGGTCAGCCTTTCCGGCACCTTCGATCATGCCCGTGAGCGGCATTTCTTCGCCACCCATCAGGGCCAGACCGGTTATTACATCTATACGCCGCTGACGCTTGCCGATGGCCGCATCCTTTTCGTCAATCGCGGCTTCGTGCCCTTCGAGCTGAAAGATCCGGCCAAACGGCCTGACGGGCAGGTTTCCGGCGAGGTCACGATAACGGGGCTGGCCCGCGCGCCGCTGGTTGCAAAACCGTCCTCGCTGCTGCCGGACAATGATATCGCCAAGAACATCTTTTACTGGAAGGATCTGGCGGCGATGGCATCCAGTGCCGATATCCCGCCCGACCGGCTGGTCAATCTCTTCGTGGATGCTGATAATGCGCCAAATCCGGGCGGCTGGCCGCAGGGCGGCGTGACGCTGATAGATTTGCCCAACAATCACCTGCAATATGCGATAACGTGGTATGGCTTGGCGGCGGCCCTTGTCATCGTCGCCGGTTTTGCCTATTTCCGGAACGGTAAGGCGCAGGGTGAATAAAGCGCGCCCCGTCCGGTAGGGCCGTTTATCGGGCAAGACCACGGAGCTGGCCAAGGAGCTGGCCAAGGAGCTGGAATGAACATCGCTGTTTCCAAACCCCCTTTGACGATAAGGCTGTGCGGACCGCGCGGCTTTTGCGCGGGCGTGGACAGGGCGATCCAGATCGTCGTGCTGGCGCTGAAGGCCTATGGCGCCCCCGTCTATGTCCGTCACGAAATCGTGCATAATCGCTATGTGGTGGAAGGGCTGGAAGCCAAGGGTGCGGTTTTCGTCGAGGAACTGCACGAGATTCCCGCCGAGCATCGCGAGCAGCCGGTGGTCTTCTCGGCCCATGGCGTGCCGAAATCCGTGCCGGAGGATGCGCAGGCGCGTAATCTGTTTTATCTCGATGCCACCTGCCCGCTGGTCTCCAAGGTCCATAAGCAGGCCATGCGCCACCAGCGCCTCGGTCGCCATGTGGTGCTGATCGGCCATGCCGGCCACCCGGAGGTCATCGGCACCATGGGCCAGCTTCCGGAAGGAACGGTCTCGCTGATCGAGACGGTGGAAGATGCCGGTCGTTACGAGCCGGCGGACCGCGAAAATCTCGGCTTCGTCACCCAGACGACGCTTTCGGTCGATGATACCGCCGGTGTCATCGCCAGGCTGCAGGAGCGTTTCCCGGCCATTCAGGCGCCCGCCGCCGACAGCATCTGTTACGCAACCACCAACCGGCAGGATGCGGTGAAACAGGCGGCCCCCGGCTGCGACCTCTTCATCGTTGTCGGCGCACCCAATTCCTCAAATTCCAAGCGGCTGGTGGAAGTGGCGCTGCGCGCCGGTGCCAAGCGCTCCGTGCTGGTGCAGCGGGCCTCGGAAATCGACTGGAATGAAATCGGCGATATCCGCACCGTCGGCCTTTCAGCTGGCGCATCGGCGCCTGAGGTCATCGTTGATGAGATCATCGAGGCCTTCAAGGCGCGTTTCGATACCACGCTCGATCTCGCCGTGACGGTTGAGGAGACGGAACATTTCCTCGTCAATCGCGAGTTGCGCAGCATCGAGCTGACGACCGACGACATGGCTTTCGTCAACGGCAATGCCAGCAACGCCCTGCCGCCGAAAAGCGCCGCCGGTATTTAAAGCGGGGTGGTGCTGATGTGGGCGGTTTTCCCCACATACGCCATCCTCACCCGAGATTTCCATTCCATCCTTCACCAAGAGATTTGAAATTGGCAGTTTATACGGACATCACCGAAGATGATCTGAGGAATTTCCTCACGCAATATGACGTCGGCAGCCTGACCTCCTACAAGGGCATTGCCGAAGGCGTCGAAAACTCCAATTTCCTGCTGCACACCACCGGGGACCCGCTGATCCTGACGCTTTATGAAAAGCGCGTGGAAAAAAACGATCTGCCCTTCTTCCTCGGTCTCATGCAGCATCTGGCTGCCAAGGGCCTGTCCTGCCCCCTGCCGCTGCCGCGCAAGGATGGCGAGTTGCTGGGCGAACTGTCGGGCCGCCCGGCGGCGCTCATCTCCTTCCTCGAAGGCATGTGGCTGAGAAAGCCGGAGGCAAAACATTGCCGTGAAGTCGGCAAGGCGCTGGCTGCGATGCATCTGGCCGGCGAGGGGTTCGAAATCAAGCGCCCGAATGCGCTCTCCGTCGAAGGCTGGAAGGTGCTGTGGGACAAATCCGAGGACCGCGCCGATGAGGTGGAGAAGGGCCTGAGGGACGAGATCCGTCCCGAGATCGATTATCTCGCCGCCCATTGGCCGAAGGATCTGCCCGCCGGCGTCATCCATGCGGATCTGTTTCAGGACAATGTGTTTTTCCTCGGCGATGAACTGTCTGGCCTGATCGATTTTTATTTCGCCTGCAACGACCTGCTCGCTTATGACGTGTCGATCTGCCTCAATGCCTGGTGCTTTGAAAAGGATGGCGCCTATAACGTCACCAAGGGCAAGGCGCTGCTGGAAGGTTACCAGTCGGTGCGGTCGATGAGCGAGGCGGAACTGGAAGCGCTGCCGCTTCTGGCGCGCGGTTCGGCGCTGCGTTTCTTCCTCACCCGCCTTTATGACTGGCTGACGACGCCGGAAGGCGCGCTGGTGGTCAAGAAGGACCCACTGGAATATCTGCGCAAGCTGCGGTTCCACCGCTCGATCGCCAATGTCGCCGAATATGGGCTGGCGGGCGAATGAAACACGTCGATATTTTCACCGATGGCGCCTGCTCCGGTAATCCCGGTCCGGGTGGCTGGGGCGCCGTGCTGCGTTATGGCGAGGTGGAGAAGGAACTGTCCGGTGGTGAGGCCGAGACCACCAATAATCGCATGGAGCTGCTGGCGGCGATTTCGGCTCTCAATGCGCTGAAGAGCCCCTGCGAGGTCGATCTTTATACCGATAGCGCCTATGTGAAGGACGGCATCACCAAGTGGATTTTCGGCTGGAAAAAGAAGGGCTGGAAAACCGCCGATAACAAGCCGGTCAAGAACGTTGAACTATGGCAGGCGCTGGAAGCGGCGCAGCAACGCCACAAGGTCACTCTGCACTGGGTCAAGGGCCATGCCGGCCACCCGGAAAACGAGCGTGCCGACGAGCTGGCGCGCAAGGGCATGGAGCCCTTCAAACGCCGGTAACGCAAGCCTGCTTTAGTTTCGCCTGGTTCAGTCGGGGTTGATTTGACCCAGCCTCCATTGATCAGGGTTGTGAAAACCGAAACCCGACTTATCTTGTCGTCAAGGGCGTCCCCGGGACGCCCAATGGAGGAGAGGAATCCGGATGATCCTGCATTGTGTATTTCTACGGTTCAAGGCCGCGACGGCGTCTTCTGAAAAACACGCGATATTCGAGGCGATCGCTGCCTTGAAGGACGTGATACCGGGCATCGTCGATGTGAAATACGGTCAGAATGTCTCACCCGAAGGGCTGAATGGCGGTTTTGTCGATGGCTTCATCGTGACGCTGGAAAGCCCCGAGGCCCGCGACGACTATCTGGCCCATCCACAGCATATGGAAGTGGGGGAGCGTCTCGTGTCGCTCACCGATGGCGGCCTGGCCGGGCTTCTGGTGTTTGATATGAATGTTTGAGAGAGCGGCTTTTCGCCGCTCTCTTCCGTCATGCTCGGCTTGCCCCGAGCATCTGCAACGTCTCGATCGAACTGGACGTGATGTCATCCTCGGCACAGGGCCGGGGATAACGCCTTATCGAGGGCCAAGAGGCCTTCTTCTTAACGTCAAAGCTGCTCGATCATCGCCGCGGCGGCCGAAACCGTCGCCTGACCGGGGTTTTCTTCGACGTTGAGCGACTTCACCACGCCGTCTTCCACCAGCATCGAATAACGCTTGGAGCGCACACCAAGCCCGCCTGCGGAAAGGTCGGCGTCGAGGCCGAGCGCCTTGGTGAAGGCGGCGTCCCAGTCGGCGAGGAAGTGGATTTTGCCCTGGCCGCCGGAAGACTGCGCCCATGCGCCCATCACGTGCCAGTCATTGACGGCGACGACGGCGATATCGTCGACGCCCTTGGCGAGAATGGCATCGCGGTTTTCGAGATAACCCGGCAGGTGGTTCAGCGAGCAGGTGGGGGTGAAAGCGCCGGGCACGGCGAAAAGAACCACCTTCTTGCCGCCGAAAAGCGCGTCCGTGGTGGTTTCCACCGGGCCGTCGGCCGTCTTTTCCTTGAAGGTTGCGGAAGGCAGTTTTTCGCCGATCTTGATGGTCATGTCCATGCTCCTGTGGTCGTTCGGTTCGCGCGACTATAGAGCACGGAAATGAAATCTGTCATGCGGTTTTCGAGGTAAATTCGAGAGCGAAACACCGGCTCGGCGATGCTCGAGGAAGCGCTCAGGGTTTCGGGAAATTCAGCATCGTTTCCATGGCCCGGTCGCCGGATTTGACCAGAATGGGCCAGCTGTTGCCCTGTACCTGATAGGTTTTCGGCAGCCCCTTGATGTTCATGTAGAAGGAGAGCTTGCGCTTGTCGCGCACCAGGTTCTGCGGCTCGTAATAGGCAAAGCCAGAGGGGCCGGCGATGAAGATTTCTGTCTCCTTCGGCGCGTTTTCCGGCAATTGCAGCTGCACGCCGAGCATGGTCTTGTCGGGCGTGATGTGGAAGTCGATCACCTTGAAATCGTCGGATGCCGCTTCGGGCAGCGTTTCGCGCGCCTCCTCCAGCAGGCGCCGTTCCTCGCGGTCGTCATCGCCCGCATTGCCGCGGTCGATCGAGAATGTCGCCTCGAAGGGGATGCAGATATTCTGGCACACACCGATGAAGGCGGTGAGGTCGATCTTCCCGCCTGCCGCCGGGTCGGTTGCTTTCAGCTGGAACGGAAGGCTGACGGCGTGGTCATAGCCGATATCGGTGATATCGCCGTTCTCGATCAGCTTGGGAACCGGATAGGCCATGGTGGTGAGCGTCACACCGCTTGCCGCATCGGGCGTGATCTTGGGCGGTATGCCGGCTTCGCCCGGTTCGCGCCAGTAGGTTATCCACCCGTCCTTCGGCTCGATCTGCAGCACCCCGCGCACCACGCCATCGGCATCCATGGCAAGGCTCGCCACGCGCATCTGGCCGCCTTCGCTTCTCGCCCAGTCGGTAATCTCGGCCCGGGCGGCCTGCATGCCGCCGAGGAAGGCGGCAAATGCGACCGCAAGGTGAAGATGTGAAAATCGAAAGAATATCCTGACGCTCATGCTTCCCGTCTAACCCAACATCGGCCGGCGGACCAGTTACGAATTCGTGCGGCCCATCATTTTCGGTTGATTGATGGAACGCTATGCCGCATCCTGTCCTTTGTCGAAGTGCGAACGCCGTTTTCCGTTAAACGACGGAATTCGGTCTGCTGGAGGCGCCGGTGAGCTTTTCAACCCTGATGGACAAACGCGAACGTGGCTTTCTCGATGGTCAGTTCCTCATCGCGATGCCGGGGCTGGACGACGGCAACTTTGCCCGTTCGGTGATCTATATCTGCGCCCATTCGGATGCCGGCGCCATGGGTTTCATCATCAACCGGCCGCAGCAGATCACTTTCACCGATATTTTGCTGCATCTGAAACTGGTCGATAGCAACGATGCCATCATGCTGCCCAACCGCACGCGTGAATTTCCGATCCAGTGCGGCGGCCCGGTCGAATCCGGCCGGGGTTTCGTGCTGCATTCCGACGATTATTTAAGCGAATCCAGCATCCCGGTCAGCGATGACATCTCGCTGACGGCGACGCTCGATATCGTTCGTGCCATCTCCAACGGCCGTGGCCCGCAAAGGGCCACCATGATGCTCGGTTATGCCGGCTGGGGGCCGGGCCAGCTGGAAAACGAAATCGCCAATAATGGCTGGTTGAATTGCCCGGCTGCGGAAGAGCTGATCTTCGACCGGGGGCTGGACAATAAATACGAGCGGGCGCTGGCCCTGATGGGCGTCGATGCGCGGATGCTCTCCACGGATGCCGGTCACGCTTGAATCTGGCACGCCTGAATTTTCCGCTGCCCGCCCATCCAATTATGGGCTGGAACCAAATCCCGCCCCCTGACGTTACTCACCCGGAAAGCCGGACAGACAGTACGGTTCAACCAGGGAGCAGTAACATGGGTAGCACATCAGACAAGATCGCCGGTAAAGCCAACGAAGTTGCTGGCAAAATCAAGAAGAGCGTCGGCGAAGCGACGGGCAATAATGAATTGCGCGCCAAGGGTGCCGCCCAGGAAACCAAGGGCAAGGTTCAGACTTCTGTCGGCAAGGCGAAGGACGCCGTCAAGGGCGCCGTCGACCGCATGTAATCCCGCCTGACGGGACTGCGCCTTTCCACGATGCGGCGCCTGGAGCGCATGTGTTACCGCACATGCGCTCTTGTCGTGTGATGCAGATAACTTTCCGTCAGAAGCGGAGTTTCGCGGAACGCGATTGAACGGGACCGCCGGCAATCCAGCCGGGCGTCATCAACAGGAACTGAACTGTCCACTGCTCTTCCCAACTCCGTGATCCATCGCAAGGGTTTCATCAATGAAGCTTTTTTCCTGCGCTTCCTGCGGCCAGCCGGTCCATTTCGACAATCGTTTCTGCGTCTCCTGCGGCCATCGTCTGGCCTTTGTGCCGGAGCGGCTTTGCATGGAAGCGCTTGCGCCTGCCGGCGAGCCGAACTGGCAGATCGTCGCGGAGCCGGAAAAACAGGTGCGTTTCTGCGCCAATGAAGTGAACGACATCTGCAACTGGTCGGTGCCGGCGGAAAGCGACAGTGCCTTTTGCCCGGCTTGCAGCCATAATCGTCTGGTGCCTGACATCGCGACGGAGCAGGGGATCGAACAGTGGCGTCGCATCAGCCAGGCGCAGCGGCATCTGTTTTATTCGATCCTTCGGCTGGGCCTGCCGCATCCCAACCGTGATGTTGATCCGGCCGGCGGCCTCGTCTTCGACTTTCTGGTCGATGCGGTGGCGCCCGACGGTTCCGTCATTCCGGCGATGACAGGTCACGATGAGGGGCTGATCGCCATTCGCGCGGCGGAAGCCGACGACGTGACGCGCGAACAGGTGCGCGCCAACATGAATGAGCCGTATCGCACCCTGCTCGGCCATTTCCGCCATGAGGTCGGGCATTTCATCTGGAACAAGCTGGTGCGCGACGACAACCGGCTGGAAGCCTGCCGCGCCGTCTTCGGCGATGATCGTGAGGACTACGGCGCGGCGTTGAAGCGCAATTATGAACAGGGACCGCGTCCTGACTGGCAGGAAAGCTTCATAAGCTCCTATGCCTCGGTTCACCCCTGGGAGGACTTCGCCGAATGTTTCGCCCACTATCTGCATATCGTCGATACGCTGGAGACGGCACGCGCTTTCGGCGTGGCGGTCGATCCGGACGGACATGAGGAAATGGCGGCGGAGGTGACGTTCGATCCCTATAACGCCCGCAGCGCCGCGCAGCTGGTCAAGGCGTGGATCCCCCTCAGTGTCGCCATCAATTCCATTCAGCGCAGCATGGGGGAGGCGGACCTCTACCCCTTCGTGCTGACGCCGCCGGTGGTGGCGAAGATGGAGTTCATTCACGACCTGCTGCATGGGAAGGTGGCGCCGATGGTAGAACAGAATTCGCTAGTGCAATGAATGCCGGGAGGAGGAGAGGCCTGATCAGGGGAAGCATCCTTTTCTTCTCCCGTCATACCGGCCTTGACCCGGTATCCAGCCAGCCCAAGTCCTTGGGCTGAAAGGAGCCTTTCCGCCGGGCAGACGCCCGTCGGCTGGATTTCGGCTCAAGGCCGGAATGACGAAAAGGGGTTGTTTTCGTCAAGAGGGACAAGTCTGACCGTCGAGGAGAGGCGCATCACTGTGCCCCTCGCTTCCATTTGTTCCAATATCCCGTCACGAAGCCCGCTTCGTCGGCTGGAAGCGTTCGCGTAGAAGCTTCAGCGCCGTATCGCCCGAGACCGGGGTACCGAACAGGAAGCTCTGGCCGAAATGGCAGTTCATGCGTGCCAGTTCCGCCGCATCTTCAGGCGTTTCGATGCCTTCCGCCACCACCTGCATGTCGAGCGCCCGCGCCATGGCGATGACGGAGCGCAGGAGCACGTTGCGCTTGTCGCTGGTATTGGCCACCAGCGCCTTGTCGAGCTTGATCGTGTCGAAGGGGAAGCGGGTGAGATAGGCGAGTGACGAATAGCCGGTGCCGAAATCGTCCATGGCGAGGCTCAAGCCGGTTTCCTTCAGCTTGGAAAGCACAAGCCGCGCCTGTTCCGGATTTTCCATGACGACGGATTCCGTCAGCTCCAGCTTCAGTTGCTGTGGATTGCAGCGCGTGCGGGTCAGCATGCTGCGTACGTCATTGTACAATTCGTTGTTCAGCAGCTGTGCGCTCGAAATATTGACGGAGATGAAGATCGGCATCTTCTCGATGGCGTGTTGCCAGTCCATCAGGTCGGTCGCCGCCCGTTCCAGCGCGAACATGCCGAGTGGCTCGATCAGGCCGGAGGCTTCCGCGATGGGAATGAACTCGCTCGGCGGAATATTGCCGCGCTTGGGGTGCTCCCAGCGCATCAGCGCTTCAAAGCCGGCTAGCTCGCCATCATCAAGCTTCACGATCGGCTGATAGGCGAGCGACAGTTCCTTGCGCTCGATGGCGCGGCGAAGGTCGCTTTCCATCTGCAGCCGGTCGGTGCCTGACGTGCGGAAGGCGGGGCGGAACGGCTCGACGCGGTTGCCGCCGGCGCGCTTGGCGCGGTACATGGCAAGTTCCGCATCGCTCAAGAGGCCGGCCGCACTTTCCTGCTGGTCGATCCATGAGACGAGGCCGATGGAGGCGGTGAGGATGATTTCGCGGTTGGCGAAATTGATCGGCACCATGATCGCCTTGTTCACCGCATCGGCGAAATCGGCGACACGCTGCGGATCGCGCTCGGACGTCAGGATAAGGCCGAATTCGTCGCCGCCAAGACGCGCAAGCGTATCCTGCGGCTTCAGCAGACGGCGCAGACGCCGGGTCAGCGCGATGAGGATATTGTCTCCCGCGGCAATGCCCAGCGTATCGTTGACGAGCTTGTAGCGGTCGATATCGATCGCCATCACCGTCGGCTTCACCCCCTCGCTGTCGGAGGAAAGGTTGAGGATCGATTGCAGGCGGTCGAGGAAGACCTGCCGGTTCGGAAGTCCGGTCAGATTGTCGTTCATCGCATCCTGCAGCAACCGCTCGACGGAATTCTTCTGCTCGGTAATATCGGTGATGGTGCCGACGCAGCGGATGATTTCGCCGTTGGAGCCAAGAACCGGCCGCGCCCGGATTTGCAGCCAGTGGAAATGCCCGTCCTCGGCGCGAATGCGGAATTCGTGGTTGAGGCGGCCCTTGCGATGGTCGAGCAGCACGTCGAGCGTCGCCTTGAACCGGTCGCGATCATCAGGGTGCAGACGTGGCAGCCAGTTGCGCGCCGCCCCATGCATGGCACCGGGTTCCAGCCCCAGCCGGTTGGAAATATCGGGCGTGGTGACGATGCGGTCGCGCGTCACATCCCAGTCCCACACGGTATCGCCGCTGCCCGTCAGGGCCAGCGACTGGCGTTCGAGATCGGAGAACAGGCCCTGCTGATAGGCGCTGCCGGCAAAGGCGTGCTGGATGACAGTAAAGCCGATCAGAAGCACGATCAGCACCAGCCCGCCGCCGAGCGCCGGCTGCACGATGTCGTTGTCCAGTTGCCCCGTTACTGTCAGCCAGCTGCCGAACAGCCAGACGAGGATCAGCGCCCATGAGGGCACGAGGAGAATGGCCCGGTCATATTTGTTGAAACCGAGATAGATGATGAGCGCGATGCCAGCGGTTGCCGTCAGCGCGAAGGACACGCGGGCAATGCCTGATGCGACCGAGGGATCGTAGATCGCGACGCCGAATAGCAGCGCCAGACCCACCACCCAGGCAAAGGTCGCATAACCCAGATGCGCATGCCATCGGTTGAGATTGAGATAGGTGAAGAGGAAGACCACGAAGCTGGAGGCGAGCGCCACTTCGGCGCCCGCCCTCCATATTCGCTGGTCGCTTGAGGTGACCGTGATGAGTTTTTCGAGAAAACCGAAATCGACGCAGATATAGGCAAGCACCGCCCAGGCGAGTGCGGCCGAGGCCGGCAGGACCGAGGTGCCCTTGACCACGAAAAGGATGGTCAAAAGCACGGCCAGCAGGCCGGCAATGCCAAGCACGATGCCGCGATAGAGCGTAAACGCGTTGATCGTGTCCTTGTAGGCTTCCGGCTCCCACAGATAGAGCTGCGGCAGCTGCGGTGTGGAAAGCTCGGCGACGAAGGTGATGACGGAGCCGGGGTTGAGCGTGATGCGGAACACGTCGGCATCCGGGCTCGGCTGCCGGTCGAGCGCAAAGCCCTCACTCGGCGTGATCGCCATGATGCGCTGCGAGCCGAGATCGGGCCAGAACAGCTTGGAATTCACGAGGCGGAAATGCGGGGCGACGATCACGCGCTCCAGCTGCTCTTCCGACACGTTGGCGAGCGCGAAAACCGCCCAGTCGCCCTGATGGTCGGTGGAACTGGCGCGCACCTCGATACGGCGGCGGATGCCGTCGGGGCCGGGCGCGGTGGAGACCTGAAAGGCTTCGCCCTGATTGGCATAGATATCGGTGGTGGCGGTGAGATCGAGAGCCGTGTCGTCACGGGAAATCTTCACCGGCTCGAAGGCGTAGGAATAAGAGGCGAAAAGCAGGAAAAGAAGGAAAAACGGCGCAGCCAGCGCGATTGCCGCCAGACGTTTCGCAAGGCGAGGCACAGTGTGAGTGTAGGTCATGTATCGTACTTCGTTCCGCCGGAGCTTTGCTTGTCGGCAAGAAGGGAAAACATCATATGATCCCGCCATTGGCCATTGATTTTCAGATATTCCCGCAGGAGGCCTTCCCGCTGGAACCCGGCATTTTCGAGGAGCCGGATGCTTTTGAAGTTTTCCGGAATACAGGCTGCCTCGATACGGTGCAACTGAAGTCCGTTAAAGATGTATGGTATTACCAATTTTAATGCGGCAGACATATGGCCTTGGGCGGCGTGGCGTTCGCCGATCCAGTAGCCGATCATGCAGCTTTGCGCGGCACCCCGGCGGATGTAACCGATGGTGATGCCGCCGACCAGCAGTGTCTCCTTCTCGAACAGCAGAAACGACACCGCCGTGCCGGAGGAAAATTCCTGGCCGTTGCGCACCACGCGCAACCGGAAGGAGGATTCGGTCAGCTCGTCCGGCCGCCATGTGGGTTCCCATGGCTGCAGAAACTGCCGGCTTTCCGAGCGCAACACATGCCATTGCTTGAAATCGCTGTAGCGCGGCAGTCTGAGAAGATGATTGGCGCTGCGCAGTTCGGGCGTATCATTGTGTCGGGAAAGAAAACGCAGCATTCACGATCCCTGTGCGGCAGATATCGCCATCCGTAAGCAGGATGGCGAAAAAACTGAGCGGTTTCTGTCCTCAAATCCCGCTCTCATATCGGTTTATCCGTTCGCCTTTATCCTTGCGGGCTGCTGCGCGGATAGTGCGGCAGTGACGTCTGAAAGAGGTGGCAGATGTTCGAGCGGGCCAATTGCGGACAATGTCGGAACTGTATCGAAAAACAGCCGTCCCGCAAGATCGGTCAGGCGTTCGCGCGTGATGTCGCCGAGGCGCTCCATCATCTCCTCATTGGGGATCGGCCGGCCGTAAAGCATCATCTGCCGGGCCATCTGGCCGGCACGGGCGGCGGGGCTTTCCTGGCCCATCAGCAATTGCGCGCGGATCTGCGCCCGGGCGCGGTCGATTTCTTCCTGATGGATGGTCTGCGAGGACTTGCGCAGTTCATCGAGAATGACGGGAACCAGTTCCGGCAGGTCGTTGCCGCCGGTTGCCGCGTGCACGCCGAAGATGCCGGTATCGGAAAAGCCCCAGTGGAACGCATAGACCGAATAGCACAGGCCGCGATATTCGCGCACTTCCTGAAACAGGCGGGACGACATGCCGCCACCGAGAATATTGGCGAGAATCTGCGAACAATAGAAATCGCGGGCGTGATAGGCCTTGCCCTCGAAGCCTAAAAGCACCTGCGCGTCCATCAGGTCGCGGGTCTCGCGGATTTCACCACCGGTATAGATCGCCTTTTCCATGACCGGCGTTGCCGCGGGCACCAGCGGCAGCGAGGCGAAACGCTCCTCCACCTGCTTTACGAAGCTTTCGTGGTTCACGGCACCGGCCGCAACGACGAAGATGCGATCCGTTGTGTAATTGCGGGCGAGATAATGCCTGATCTGGCCTGTCGTGAAGGATTGCACGGTGTCCGGCGTGCCGAGGATCGGTCGGCCGATGGTCTGGTCGCGATAGGCGACACCGGAGAAATTGTCGAAGATCACATCGTCAGGCGTATCGGTCGCAGCGCCGATTTCCTGCAGGATGACGTTTTTCTCGCGCTCCAGCTCGTCTTCGTCGAACAGCGATTCCGTCAGGATGTCAGCAAGAATATCGACGGCGAGGGGGACGTGGTCTTTCAGGACGCGGGCGTAGTAGGAGGTGGTTTCCGTCGATGTCGCGGCGTTGACTTCGCCGCCGACATTTTCGATCTCTTCGGCGATCTGCCGGGCGGTGCGGCGTGCCGTGCCCTTGAATGCCATATGCTCGAGTAGATGGGCGATGCCGTGTTCGGCAGTCGTCTCGTTGCGGGACCCGGATTTGATCCACACCCCAAGAGCAACGCTTTCGAGATGCGGCATTCTTTCCGTCACAACGGTCAACCCGGACGAAAGCCGGGTCACATTAACTCTCATACTCAACGTCTTTCCGCGTCTCTATTTGCTGGCGCGTGCATGTTGGCCGATGAAGGTTTCCACGGCTTTCAGCTCTGCGTCCAGAATGTCGAAACGCTCCTCCCGGTTCATGATATCAGCGAGCCATACTGGAAGCGCCGGGTCGATTGCGCAAGCGGATTTTACAGCGGCCGGGAATTTAGCCGGGTGGGCAGTCGACAGAACAACCATCGGGCTTCCCGCTTTTTCGTGCTTTTCCGCCACGAAAACACCGGTCGCCGTATGCGGGTCGATCAGGTATCCGGTTTTCGCAAGCGTCTCGCGGATGGTGGCTGCAACCTGCTTTTCGGTGGCGCGGCCGGCGCGGAAATCCTTCTTGATGAATTTCAGTGCCTTCGGCGGAATTTCAAATGCACCCGACTGCTTCAGACCGTCCATAGATGCCTTCACCGCCGCGGAATCGCGGTCATAGGCTTCAAACAGCAGGCGTTCGAAGTTGGACGAAATCTGGATGTCCATCGAAGGCGAGGTGGTGGGCTTGACGCCGCGCATCTCGTAACGGCCGGTCTTCAGCGTACGCGCCAGAATGTCGTTGTCATTGGTGGCGATGACCAGCTTGTCGATCGGCAGGCCCATCTTCTTGGCGACGTAACCTGCGAAGATATCGCCGAAATTACCGGTTGGAACGGTGAAGGACACCTTCCGGTCAGGGCCGCCGAGCGACAGCGAGGCGGTGAAATAATAGACCACCTGCGCCATGATGCGCGCCCAGTTGATGGAGTTGACGCCGGAAAGCTTCACGCCGTCGCGGAACTTCACGTCGTTGAACATTTCTTTGACCAGCGTCTGGCAATCGTCGAAATTGCCGTTGATCGCCACCGCATGCACGTTGGAAGCGGTGGAGGTCGTCATCTGGCGCTGCTGCACCGGTGAGACCTTGCCGTTCGGGAAAAGAATGAAGATGTCGGTGCGCTCGCGCCCGGCAAAGGCGTCGATGGCCGCACCGCCGGTATCGCCCGAGGTTGCGCCGACGATGGTGGCGCGTTCGCCGCGCTCAGTCAGCGTATAGTCCATCAGGCGGGCGAGAAGCTGCATCGCCACGTCCTTGAAGGCGAGCGTGGTGCCGTGGAAAAGCTCCAGCACGAAAGTGTTCGGACCAGTCTGCGTCAGCGGCGCGACGGCCGGATGGCGGAACGTCGAATAGGCGTCGTCGATCATCGCCCTGAACTTGTCGGCCGGAATTTCTCCGCCGGTGAAGCGGTAGAGAACCTCGAATGCGACGTCCTGATAGGATTTGCCGCGCAGGTTGCGGATTTCCTTCTTCGTCATGGAAGGCCATTCGCGGGGCACGTAAAGCCCGCCGTCCCGGCCAAGGCCCGCCAGAAGCGCGTCGCAGAAACCAAGCGAAGGGGCCGCACCCCGGGTCGATACATATTTCACGAGATAGTCCCCTGTCCTTAACCGGCCTT
Organism: Rhizobium rhizogenes; assembly: GCF_002005205.3. The sequence continues at coordinate 466,932 of NZ_CP019701.2, forward strand.
GTCCTTAACCGGTATGTCCGTCGCCGATCTTCGGCATCTTTTCCAGCAGCGTCTCACGGAAATGAGGCGATTGGCGAGGTATTGAAGGGCTTTTCTGAAAATTCAAGCAAAACCGAACATGCCAATCGATTTTTTCCGGCGTCGCTGCTATAGACCATCGCCAACCTGCGTGAAAGGTCAATAAACAGCGTCTCCGGTTCGGTTCCGGGACAATGGAGAGGGAATTAGAAGAGTGTCAGGGAATTTCTTGCGTTTGTCCGCCGCGATGTCGCTTCTGGCCGTCGTTGCAGGATGTAATTCCTCCAATCCGTCGGACTCGCTTGCCGTCAACCCTCCAGCTGCGCAGGCCAATGCCGTCACCCCGGTGGTGCAGGCCAACTGCCCGACGGTCACGGTTCTCGACGCCAACGCTGTGCACCGCGTTTACGCCGGCGGCGCCAAGGACGACCCGCAGAAACTCGCCTATCAGGTCTCGCTGTCAGACACGACACGCTCGTGCACCGCAAATGAATCCACGCTGACGGTGAATGTGCTGGCGCAGGGCCGCCTCGTTCCCGGCCCGATGGCCAAGCCCGGCCGCGTCACCGTGCCGATCCGCGTGACGGTGAAGGATGGCGACGGCGAGGTCTACGGCGAAACGACCAATTTCGCCATCGATGTGCCGGCAGGCTCCGCCGGCACGCAGTTCATCTTCAACAACGACCACGTTGCCATCCCCAATGGACCGGGCGGCGCACCGAGGTCGGTCAGCGTCTATATCGGCTTTGGCGGTGAGAGCGCGAAGGCGAAGACCAGGCGCCGGTGATTTGACGGGCTAGACGAAAAAAACCGGAGGCTGTTTTTACAGCCTCCGGTTTTTTATTGCTTACAGGCCGCCCAACATTCGCAACGTTATCCTTGGGCCTGTCCTGACAATTCAATCGCGTATCGGAAAATCAATCGGTTGCAGATGCTCGGGACAAGCCCGAGCATGACGGGGAGGCCCTGTGCCACGGCCACCTCCTCAGAAAGCGCCTTCCCACTCCGCCATCGCCGCGATCACGGCCGGCAGGTCCTGCATGCGTGAAATAACCGTTTCGGCGCCGGCATCGGTCAGCCGGTCGGCGTGGCTCGGATAGGTGTGGGATGCGCCGGTAAAACCGATGACCCGCATGCCGGCGGCTCTTGCGCCATGGATGCCGTGTACGGAATCCTCGACCACGACCACGCGGTCGGGGGAAACGCCGAACTGGGCCGCGCCATGCAGGAAGATGTCGGGCTTCGGCTTTACGCGGTCGGGCCCGAGGTCCTTGGCGGAATAGATATGCGGCGCGAAATAGGGTTTCAGACCCACCTTCGTCAGCATCATGTCGAGGCGGTGGCTCGAGGAGTTCGAGCAGATGCAGCGCGGCGTCGTGAGGCGCGACAGCGCGAATTTCACGCCCTCGATGATCTTCACGTCGCGCTCCAGCCGCATGTCGAGCAGTTTTTCCGACTTGTCGAGCAGGGAAGCGGAGAGCGGGATACTAGCTTCGCTTTCCACTTGCAGGAGGATGTTCTTCCAGGTCATGCCGGCGAAACGCTCGCCCATTTCCTCGACGGAGATCGGATAACCGGCTTCGGTGAGCAGGCGGGATTCCACCTGTGCGGCGATGATTTCGGAATCGACCAGAACGCCGTCACAGTCGAAAATAATGAGGTCGAAGCCGCTCATGGGCGCTCCCTGTATCGGATTTGCTTGGAGGAAGGTGATGCCGGGCTTTTAGACCATGTCCGCGCCAAGCTCAACCGGTTCGCCCGCAAGGGTCGGTCCCGCCGGGCTCATGGCTTGCCCGGGCCGGAGACCGGGAATGGACAAGTGGCTGACGGATTTCGAATATTCCATCTTGCGCATCTGGAACCTGCAAAAACCGCTACACAGTCGCGCGGCATATGCGTTATGGGATATTATGCCCAAGCCAGTGAAAACCATACCTGAAGACACCATTGCCGCACGCATCAGCCGGACGCTCGCCGACCGCATCGTCCGCGGTGAACTGTCGCCGGGCGAACGGCTGCGGCAGGATCATATCGCCGCCGAATTCGGCGCGTCGCATGTGCCGGTGCGCGAGGCGTTTCGCCGGTTGGAAGCGCAGGGGCTGGCCGCCAGCATTCCGCGCCGGGGTGTCCGGGTGGCGGATTTCGGCCTTGACGACGTGCGCGAAGTGGCGGAAATGCGCGCCGCCCTAGAGGTTCTGGCACTACGCCACGCCATTCCCAACATGACGTCAGCCATTCTCGATCAGGCCGAGGCCGCGACGCTGGAAGGTGACAGCGCCGTTGACGTGCAGCACTGGGAAGAGGCCAATCGCCGCTTCCATCGCCTCATCACCGCGCCTTGCAACATGCCGCGCCTGATGGAAGCGATCGACGGCCTGCATGCCGCAAGCGCCCGCTTCCTGTTTTCCGCCTGGCGGGCCGGCTGGGAGCGCCGCACCGATACCGACCACCGCGCAATCATCGACGCGTTGCGCGGCGGCCGCGCCGAAGAGGCGGTACGCATTCTCGACGGCCATGTGCAATGGATCGGCCGCAAGGCGATCCGAACCTCGTCCGGCTCGGTGCGCGACGCCTTCGCGATTGTCGGATAGGCGGGCGGCCTGTGACTGTCCGGCTCCGCCCCCACCATCTTCTGTGTATGCTGACCTATGTCGGCAAGGGCTATACTTCCGGCTTCGTCGAAAATTACGACCGTGTCGCCGCCCGGCTGAATGCGGGCGAAGAGGATATCGAGCTGGTGGATGGACCGGATGATATCTGCACCGGCCTGCTTTGCGAAAGCCATGCGCACTGTTTTAACGAAGGCGTGGTGCAGCGGGACGAGGCGGCGCGGCTTTCAGTGTCGACGCTTTTGAATGAGACGCTTTCCCCCGGAAAACGGCTGCGGGCAACGCCGGACTTTCTTGCAAAAATGCGTCTCGCCTTCGCCGCCGGAGACATCCGGCAGGCCTGTCGTGGTTGCCAGTGGATAAGGCTGTGCGACCGTATCGCGGCATCAGGCTTCGCCGGGGTGAAGATAGGAGAGCGGCTGCAAACGACGGCCAAGCCCGCGACGCACTGTTCCAACCATCCGATGCTCAGACCTAAGGATGGGTGGTTCGGCCGCAAATTGTGATGCCTTCTCCTCCCTCATCCCAGTGACAAGCACGGGAATGAGGGCCGCGCCGTGCCAGTTACTCCGGCACATTCGTCTCGGTCCGCTCTGCCGCCTTCACCGTTGCCTTGATCTCTTTCGGGTCGCGCCCGGATTTCTTGTCGTAGCTCACCTTCACCGAATAATCGCCGGGATGCAGCGTTTCCTGATGCTGCGTACCGTAACGGCCGGAAATTTCCTTCTGCGTACCCTGAATATCCTTGGTCGTTTCAACGATATCGATCCGCTCTGCGCCGGGGGCGGTGATTGCGAGAACCCCGGCATCGAGATCAAGGGTGATCTCCGTGCGTTTTCCGGCGGTCACCGTGAAGGGCTGCTCCACCGTCACCTTGCCGAGACGGGCGCGCATGACGAAATCTCCGGCCGGCATTTCCATCATCTTGCCCGTGCCGTAGGTGCCGTTGATGGTCTGGCGCGTGCCATCAAGGGTTTCCTTGGCGGACATCGCCTCGAAACGGATGTCGTCGGTTTCGACGGCCCGGCCGCCCGCCGCATAGAGCGCCTTGGCGACGACCACGCCGCTTGGAATGACAAGCTCGTGGCTGATCGTTTCACCGGCCTTGATAGCAAGGGTTTCCTGCGCCCGCGCCGGACCTATGCTGCCGGTGAGGACAATCTCGCCCGCCGGTACGAAGACGGTGTTCTGGCCATAGACGCTGTCCTTGAAATCGCCCCTGGTGATTTCGGTTTTCGCCTGGGTTTCCACATCGCCGCCGGGACTGCGTTTCGGCACGACAGTCAATTCCGCCGCGTCGAAATTCACCTTCGGCCTCGCGACGCTGCCATCCTTCACCTCGAAGGCAATTTCGCGGGTCACATTGCCCAGCGCCGCGACGCCGACATATTTGCCGGCCGGCAGCTTTGCCTCGAAGGTGGCGTCATAGGAGCCGCCGGCATTGACGTCGGTGCGTGCTCCGGCCCTGTCTGTCTTGTAGAAATCCCACCGCACCCTGTCGCTGTTGCCAAGCGAAGGGCCGCCGTCGAACAGCACCGCATCCGTCACCACGTTGAATTGCGCTGCCGGCGTCGGCGCCTGCGCCCGTAATGGCGATGGCAACGCCGTGGTAACAAGAGCGGCGCAGACGACATTTACGGAAAAAGAAGCCATTTTCATCATGGACCCCATTGCGGATTCCCCCTGCTTTTGCCGGCCCTCCCGCCGCGCAAGTCTGCGAACAGGAGAACCCGTTGTGCACAACGTTTTTGCGCCGCTTCGGGTTCCAAGCCCGTGGCCGCAAATCCCGGATGCCGGTCGCAACAGCCATTTATTTTGCATTTTCCGTGACTTGTTCAGGCTTTGATAACCATCTTCGGTAACCATAAGCGTCAGTAGAGAGTAAGCGTATGGAGCGAGTACCAATGGCAGCAGTTTTTCCGCTGGCCGATTTTCGGCGTGCCGGTTTTGATCGTGCGGGCGAGAGTGACGCCTGGAAAGACAGCATCATCAAAGGTGATTGTGTCGCTGCCTTGGATGCCCTCCCGAGCCAGTCGGTCGATGCGATTTTCGCCGACCCGCCCTATAACCTCCAGCTTGGCGGCACGCTGCACCGGCCCGATCAGTCGCTGGTCGATGCCGTCGATGACGAATGGGACCAGTTCGCCTCCTTCGAGGCCTATGACGCCTTCACCCGCGCCTGGCTGCTCGCCTGCCGCCGCGTGCTGAAACCGAACGGCACCATCTGGGTCATCGGCTCCTATCACAATATCTTCCGCGTCGGCTCCATGCTCCAGAATCTCGATTTCTGGATCCTCAACGATATCGTCTGGCGCAAGACCAACCCCATGCCCAATTTCAAGGGCCGCCGTTTCCAGAACGCGCACGAGACGATGATCTGGGCGAGCCGCGATCCGAAAGCCAAGAACTACACCTTCAACTACGATGCGCTGAAGGCTTCCAACGACGATGTGCAGATGCGCTCCGACTGGCTGTTCCCGATCTGCAGCGGCAACGAGCGACTGAAGGGCGAGGACGGCAAGAAGGTGCATCCCACCCAGAAGCCGGAAGCCCTGCTGGCGCGCATCATCATGGCGTCCACCAAGCCGGGTGACATCGTGCTCGACCCGTTCTTCGGTTCCGGCACCACGGGTGCCGTTGCAAAACGTCTCGGCCGCCACTTCGTCGGCATCGAGCGCGAGCAGGATTATATCGACGCGGCATCCGCCCGCATCGCCGCCGTCGAGCCGCTCGGCAAGGCGGAACTGACCGTCATGACCGGCAAGAAGGCCGAGCCGCGCGTTGCCTTCAACACGCTGGTGGAAAGCGGCCTTGTGCGCCCGGGCCAGGTGCTGACGGATGTGCGACGCCGTTATAGCGCCATTATTCGTGCCGATGGTACTCTGGCATCCGGCGGGACCGCCGGCTCCATTCACCGCCTCGGCGCGAAGGTGCAGGGTCTCGACGCATGCAACGGATGGACGTTCTGGCATTTCGAGGACGGCGACGAACTGAAGCCGATCGATGATCTCAGAACCATCATTCGCAGTGAAATGGCAAAGGCCGAATAGTCGAAAGCCTAAAAGGCTGAAGACGGACGATCCACCGCCCGCCCTTGTCAGAATACGTCTCTGTCCGGTTTAGTACCTTCAGTCCCGGATGGAGAACGACCAACGCCCGGCACCTCGGTGTCGGGCGTTGGTATATTCGAATATATAACTTTAGCCAGACAAGTTTCGCGCAAGAGACCGGTCATAGTGTCTGATGCAAAGCAGTGGTTGTGAAAATCCGGTTCGGACAGATCACGAAAACGCTGCTGTTCCATGCCGCTTGCGGCAGGACTGGCGCAGGCCGGAGACCGCCATTTCCGCCTGCGCCAATTTTCTTTTTTTGGGTTTTTGCAGGTTTTCCGACGCCCCCAAATAACGGCTCTACGTCAAAAAAATCATGAAAACAAAGCAATTAAGCACGTCCTTGATTCCGTTTAGTCAGGATGTGCTCTGGTGGCCAAGTCTTAACAATAGATGTCCAGCGCGTTACCGAAGATTAACGTGACGCTACACACGGCGGAGAGTACATATTCTTCCAGGCTGAGTGTCGCCGGCGACCGAAAACGATCGCGACGCGACGATGCGAGACAGCCGGATTCGCGGGCTGTTGCCTGCGATGAACAAGGAGGCGTGCCATGCGCTCGCTTTTCAAGACAGTCACAATAGCATCCTTCATTCTGGCGGCCGCCACCGGCGGTGCTTTCGCGGCCGGACATTCACATGGCGAGCATTCCGGCTCCGGCGGAATGCAGAGCGAACGATCCCATGATTTCGACCGGGGCGGCAGGCATTTCTTCCGCCACAATGATGACGACCTGTTCATGAACGACACATACATGGGCTATGCCAGCCCCGTCGTTTACGGGCAGGGACCACATCTGGTGCGTGTTCTCCATGAACTGCGTGTCGCCGATCACAGGATCGATTTCGAACGCCAGCAGGGCAGGCTGAGCGCCAGCGCGTTCAACAGGCTTGAAAATGAATCGTCCGCAATCCGTAACCAGGCATTGAAAACCGCTGACATGCATCGAGGCTATATTCCCATGAAGGCGTTTGCCACCCTTCAGGGCGAAGTACGCCAGCTTGACCGGAACATCGTCCGCATGAGCTGACCGGGGCTTTCCATCCTCGCGCGGACGAGGATCGGTCATGCCACCACAAGGTCGTGCCGGAGAGCGGTGACAGGATAACAGCCCGCCCTCCGGCCTTCAGGACAAGCATTTCCAGCAAGACCGAGGAGCGGTTTTATGCCCGGATAATGCGAGAAAACAAAGAGTTGGATCGTTTTGGCGATTCAGGGAAAAGCCGGAACGGTCCAGCCCCCCACGGGGTTGCGCGGACTTCGAAAGACACGATTGGAAATTCAATAACCATGCGCCGGGCCGGATGCATGGGGCGCGGCTGAGCCCGTTCCCCAGACGGCCGAGGCCGTAAGCATGTCCTCGAAAGGAGAAAGATCATGACCAGCATTCTTCGCAGATATCGCATCGCCGCTTTGCTTGGCGCAGCCTTTGTCGCCGCACCGCTCGCAATGCCCGTCTTTCTGCACAACACGCCCGCATTCGCACAGGCCGGATTATCGGCCGTTCCCGGTCCCGTAACCTCGGGTGGCTCCTTTGCCGGGATCGTCGCGGCCGACAAGCCTGCTGTGGTGACCGTCACCACCGAAATGAAAACGCAGGAGCAGGCGACCGATGATACCACGCCGTTCGACCAGCAGTTTCGCCAGTTCTTCGGCGAGCAGGGCATTCCCCTGCCGCAACAGCAGCCGCAGCAGCGCCAATCCCAGACCGCGGAAGCACTGGGTTCCGGCTTCATCATCTCGCCGGACGGCTATATCGTCACCAATAATCACGTCATCGACAATGCCACCTCCATCAAGGTGACGCTGGATGACGGCACGGAGCTTCCCGCCACGCTTGTCGGCGCTGATCCGAAATCAGACCTTGCCGTCCTCAAGATTGCTTCTCCCAAGCCTCTGGCAGTGATTTCCTGGGGGGATTCCGACAGGCTGAAGGCTGGCGATCAGATATTGGCGATCGGCAATCCGTTCGGCATCGGCACCACAGTCACGGCCGGTATCGTCTCGGCCCGCGGGCGTGACCTGCACAGCGGACCCTATGACGATTTCATCCAGATCGACGCGCCGATCAATCACGGCAATTCCGGTGGTCCGCTGGTCGATGTCGAAGGCAAGGTCGTTGGCATCAACACGGCGATCTATTCGCCGAATGGCGGCAGCGTCGGTGTCGGTTTCGCCATTCCCTCCGATCAGGCGCAGAATGTCGTCGTCCGCCTCATGAAGGATGGGTCGATCCACCACGGCTTCATTGGCGTTCAGATACAGCCGGTGACCCCTGACGTCGCCAATGCCATCGGCCTTGCCACGGCGGAAGGCGCGCTGGTCGCCAAGGTGGAAGCCGGCACTCCGGCAGGCCGCGCCGGCATCAGGACCGGCGACGTGATCACCGCGCTCGGCGGACAGGCGATCAAGTCCCCGCGCGACCTGTCGCGTATGGTCGCCGATCTGTCGCCGGGCCAGAAGGAACATGTCACGGTCTGGCGCCAGGGCGAGACGAAGGACGTGCTTCTGACCGTGGGCGGCAATGATGGCCAGAGTGCACAGACATCGTCCGACAACGGCCAGCAGAAGGGCGACGCCTCATCGCAAGCCCTGCCGATGATCGGTATCGGACTGGCGGATATCACCCCGGCGATCCGTGAAGCCCTCAATCTCCCGCAGGATGAAAAGGGCACGATCGTCGAAAGCGTGGCGCCCTCGAAACCCGCCGCCGAGGCTGGTTTGCAGGCGGGGGACGTGATCGTTTCGGTCAATCAGACCGCGGTGAAATCGGCTGCCGATGCCAAGGCGGTCATCGCCCAGGCGGGCAAGGCCGGTCGCAAATCCGTTCTGCTGCTCATCCAGCGCGGCGATTCGCAAACCTATGTCGCCGTGCCCTTCGCACAGGGCTGAACCCCGGTTTTCCGGTGAAATCGCAAGGAACGGGCAACTCCATCGGAGCTGCCCGTTTCGTCATTTTCAGACATCCACCCCGTAATCCCGCAGATCCTGCCGCAGCTTTTCCGCGCCGGTGAAGTGCACTGCCTGCCAGCCGGCCTGCTTTGCGCCCTCCACATTCGCCAGCGTATCGTCGATGAAGATGCTGGCCGCGGGGTTGAGGCCGAATTCCTTTGCATGCAGATCGTAGATCGCCACATCAGGCTTCAGGAGCTTCACATCGCCGGAGACCGTCACGCCGCGCGGCAGGGTGAGGAAGGGGAACATCTTCTGCGCCTCGCGAAAGGTGTCGGAAGCGAAGTTGGTCAGCATCGTCACGTCGTGGCCGCTGTCGATCAGGGCAACCATGATCGCGACGCTCTCGTCATAGGAATGCGAGACCATTTCGTGCCAGAACTTGCGGAAGGCGCGAATATGCTCTTCCCGCTCGGGAAATTGCTCCAGCAACAGCGCTTCGGCGTCCTCCCAGCGGCGGCCGCGATCCTGTTCGAGGTTCCAGTCATGGGTGCAGACATTCTCGAAGAACCATTTGCGCTCGTCGGCATCGGGAATGAGGCGGCTATAGGGAATATGCGGATCGTAATGGATCAGCACCTTGCCGATGTCGAATACGATATGCTCAATCTTGGTCATCGAAACTTCCTGCTTTCATCGAATGCGGATGGAATAGCTTGGGTGATGACTTTTTTCATCACCGTTGGCAGCGCCTGCGCGTCAAGATTTGTAACCGGCTCCCACCATCCGTCATCCGGGCCGGTTTGAAGGCCGTCGGGCACCTGCGCGCGATAGACGGTGAGCCGCAGTTCGAAATGGGTGAAGACATGCACGATGACGCCCGCCGCCTGCCAGCCGGCGGCAAAGGGCGCATGGCTCGCCTCGGTGCCGCCGTCCATGCGGGCGGTCCATGCCGTTGTCGGCACCTCGGTCATGCCGCCGAGAAGCCCGCTTTCGATGCGCCGCCGCAGCAGGATTTCGCCGCTCGGATTCACCGCCACGAAGGCGGCGCCGAGCCGCACGGGTTTGGCCTTCTTCGCCGCCTTGACCGGAAAACGCTCCGGCTCGTCATGGGCAAGCGCCAGACAGGCGCCATTGAACGGACAGAGCGCGCAGGCTGGCCGTTTCGGCGTGCAGATCGTCGCGCCGAGATCCATCATGGCCTGGGCGAAATCACCGGGCCGGTCGGAAGGCGTGAGCTCGGCGACCTTCGCTTTCATGGCGGGCTTTGAGCCGGGCAGGGGAGCATCGATGGCGAAGAGGCGGGAAATCACGCGCTCCACATTGCCGTCCATCACCGCCGCCTGCCGGTTGAACGCGATGGCCGCCACGGCGGCTGCGGTATAATCGCCGATGCCGGGCAGCTCCTTCAGGCCTTCCTCGCTGTCCGGAAAAATGCCGCCATGGTCGCGCGCCACGGCTTCCGCGCATTTCTTGAGGTTGCGGGCGCGGGCATAATAACCAAGCCCCGCCCACGCCGCCATGACATCCTCGACCGGTGCCGCCGCCAGATCGCTGACGCTTGGCCAGGCGGCGAGGAATTTCAGGAAATAGGGTTTGACCGCCTGCACCGTCGTCTGCTGCAGCATCACCTCCGATAGCCAGACGTGATAGGGATCGGCGCGTTTTCCCTGTGCCGCCATGGCCGGAGACGTGCGCCACGGCAGCTCGCGATGGTGCCGGTCGTACCATGCCAGAAGTTGTTCCGCCGTCGGATGTGATATTTGTTGTCGCGCATATGTGTTCATCGCCGCTGAACATAGAGACGGCGCGGCAATCTGCAACAGCGGCCTGTCGTGGCGAGGCGGAAAACCGCATCCGGCGATGAACGCCATGACATCGAGACCCACCATCCGTTTCAGGAGGACCAACCCATGCCGAACGCGCTGCTGGAAAACATACCCCAACCGCTCCTTCATATTATTGGAGCTCTTCTCGCATTGTGCCTGATCATCAGCCTGCTGAACCGCATCGGTCGGCTGTGCTTTGGCACGCAGAACGGGGTCGCCCTGGTGACGGCGCGGGTAATCCGGCACATTCGTGAGCTGGAAATGACACGGGAAAAACCGTCACGCCGCTTCCGGATTTTTGAATCGGGTTTCTGGGCGATTTTTTGCCATGGCCTGTGGATATATCTGTTCGTCGTTCTGGCCTGCATGTTGGTGATTGCTTTTATCTCGGATAAGCCGGGCATCCTTCATCTGAAGATTTTGGCTGCGGGCTATTTCCTCTTTGGATGTTGGGTGGCGGGAATGATACGCTTGGGCGCCCGCCGGGACTGGCGACGATTCCGTGCGCTGTTGCGCGGCGAAGAAGGTGACGACGGCGCGACCGCTTGAGGTTGTTTGCCTCTGTCGAGGAGAGCATGAAGAAACCTGCAGATTCGTTCCGCAAGGGCGTCGTACAGATCGCCGAAGTCGCCAACGGCATCATGGATCCCGTGCTGTCGAAGCGGGCGGGCATCAACACGGCGTTGCTCGGCTCCTGGGACGAGATCGCCGGCGACGACTTTGCCGATTGCACCCGGCCGGAAAAGATCACCTGGCCGCGCCGCGACGAGGGGCCGGATCGCGGCGGTTATCAGCCCGGCGTGCTGACGATTGCCTGCGAAGGCGCGCGCGCCCTGTTTCTCACCCATGCGCAGGGCGAACTGATTGCCCGCATCAACGGCTTTTTCGGCTTTCCGGCGGTGCGCCAGATCAGGATCGTGCAGAAACCGGTGTCCCAAACCGTCAACCGCAGGCGCAAGCCGCAGCCCCTGCGCGGCGATGCGGCAAAACGTCTCGATGACATGATGGACGGCATCGAGAGCGAGGCGCTGCGCAAGGCGGTGGAGCGGCTTGGCACGGCGGTCCTGCAGAAAAAGCCGCGCGGCAGGACGATTTGATGTGACCGCGCCGTCCTTGACTGGTCACAATTCTTTGACAAGAAGAGTCCAAAACCCCGCTTGTGATGAACAGGCTGTCGCTATATCGGAATCAACGGACAATAGAGTCTATTACCAACAGGTGCTTTCATGCATTTTCCCGAACTGACCATTTCCCGTCGCGGCCTTCTTGGCGGCGTTGCCCTTGCCGCCGTCGCTGCGGCCCTGCCGTTTGCCTTCACGCCCGGTATCGCCGAGGCGCAGGAACTGCCTGAATCCACCGGCGATGTGGATATGGCTGCGGTGATGAAGCCCGGCCCGCTGCCGGAAGCAGCGCTCGGCGATGCCAACGCACCCGTCAAGATCGTCGAATATATGTCGATGACCTGCCCGCACTGCGCCAACTTCCACAACAAGACCTTCGAAGAAATCAAGAAGAAGTACATCGATACCGGCAAGGTCTATTTCGTGCTGCGCGAATTCCCGTTCGATCCGCGCGCCGCTGCCGCCTTCATGCTGGCGCGCTGCGCACCGGAAGGTCAGTATTTCCCCTTCGTTTCCATGCTGTTCAAGCAGCAGCAGAGCTGGGCTGTCGCCCAGGATGCGCGCGCCGCCCTGCTGCAAATGTCGAAAATGGCCGGTTTCTCACAGGAGTCTTTCGAGGCCTGCTTGACGAACCAGAAACTTCTGGATGATGTGAACGCAACCATGCAACGCGGTGCGACGGAATTCGGCGTCAACTCCACGCCGACTTTCATCATCAACGGCAAGAAATACGCAGGAGACATGTCGGTTGAAACCATGTCGGCTGTCATCGACAAGCTGCTCTGATCGCCGGACCCTGAAAGAAACGGGCGGCGGATATTTCCGCACGCCCGTTTTTTATTGCCCGTCTTCTTGCCGGGGCGTGACGGCATGAAGTTCAACAAGCTCCGCCTCGTCGGTTTCAAGTCTTTCGTCGAGCCTTCCGAATTCATCATCGAGCCGGGGCTGACCGGCGTTGTCGGACCGAATGGCTGCGGCAAGTCCAATCTGGTCGAAGCGCTGCGCTGGGTGATGGGCGAGAACTCCTACAAGAACATGCGCGCCTCCGGCATGGATGACGTCATCTTCTCCGGTTCCGGCAATCGCCCGGCCCGCAACACCGCCGAAGTCGGTCTCTATCTCGACAATTCCGACCGCACCGCGCCCGCCGCCTTCAACGATGCCGATGAAATTCAGGTGACGCGCCGCATCGAGCGCGAAAACGGCTCAGTCTACCGCATCAACGGCAAGGAAGCCCGCGCCAAGGATGTGCAGCTTCTTTTCGCCGACGCCTCCACCGGCGCGCGCTCGCCTTCCATGGTGGGGCAGGGGCGTATCGGCGAGCTCATCAATGCCAAGCCGCAGGCCCGCCGCCAGCTGCTGGAAGAGGCGGCCGGCATTTCCGGCCTGCATTCCCGCCGCCACGAGGCCGAGCTTCGCCTTCGCGCCGCCGAGACCAATCTGGAGCGGCTGGAGGATGTGACCGCCCAGCTGGAAAGCCAGATCGAAAGCCTGAAACGCCAGGCGCGTCAGGCGAACCGTTTCAAGATGCTGTCCGCCGATATCCGCGCCCGCGAGGCGACCCTGTTGCACATCCGCTGGGTGGAGGCGAAGGAAGCCGAAGGCGAGGCGGAAAGCGCGCTCAATCAGGCCACCAACATCGTCGCCGAAAAGGCGCAAGGCCAGATGGAAGCTGCCAAGCAGCAGGGCATCGCCAGCCTGAAACTGCCGGAACTGCGTGAGGACGAGGCGCGCGTCGCCGCCGCTCTGCAACGACTGCAGATCGCCCGCACCCAGCTGGACGACGAGGCCAACCGCCTGCTGCGTCGCCGCGATGAACTGGCCCGCCGCCTGTCGCAGCTTGGCGAGGATATTATCCGCGAGGAACGGCTGGTCTCGGACAATGCCCAGATACTCGCACGGCTCGATGAGGAAGAGGCCGAACTTCTCGAAATCCTCTCCGATTCCGGCCGCCATGCCGAGGAAATGCGCGAAGCCTTCGAAGCTGCGACCGTCAAACTGGCGGAAAGCGAAGCCATTTTCACCGCCATTACGGCTGAGCGGGCCGAAGCCGCTGCCGCGCGTCAGCAGCTGGAGCGGGCGATCCGTGATCTTTCGGATCGCAAGCTGAGGCTGGAGCGACAGTCGCAGGAAGCATCCGCCGAGATCGATGCCATCGACGAAAAACTCTCCGGCCTTCCCGATCCTTCGGAACGGCGCGAAGCCGTCGAGGCGGCGGAGATCGCGGTCGAGGATGCCCTGATCGTGGTGGAGGAAGCCGAAGTTGCCGTCGCGGAGGCCCGTTCCGCCGAAGCGCTGGCGCGCGCGCCGCTGGAAACGGCGCGGAACCGGCTGAACGCGCTGGATACGGAAGCACGCACCATCACCAAGATCCTTGCCTCCAGCGCCGCCGCCAATGGCAGCTTTACGCCGGTGGCGGAAGAAATGACGGTGGAGCGCGGTTTCGAGGCGGCATTGGGTGCCGCCCTCGGCGACGATCTCGAAAGCCCGCTCGATCCCGCCGCGCCCGCCTATTGGGCCGGCAATGGCGATGGCGCGGATGATCCCGCGCTGCCGCAGGGTGCGAAACCGCTTCTGGATTATGCGCAGGCGCCGGAAGCCCTGCGCCGCGCTTTGGCGCAGATCGGTGTCGTCGCCAACACGGCGGAAGCCCTGCGCCTGCTGCCGCATTTGAAGGCTGGCCAGCGGCTGGTGACGCGCGAAGGCGCGCTGTTGCGCTGGGACGGTCACATCGCCAGCGCCGATGCGCCGGGCGCCGCAGCACTTCGCCTGTCGCAGAAGAACCGCCTTGCTGAAATCGAGACCGAGCTGGATGAGGCCCGCTCCATTCTGGATGAAGCCGAAGACCAGCTTGCCGCGAAAACCGAGGATATCCGCAGCAGCGAATTGCGGCTCTCGGACGTGCGCGACAGAAGCCGTCTTGCGACCCGCCATCTTGCCGAGGCGCGCGAGGCTTTGACCGCCGCCGAACGGGCCTCGGGCGATCTGCTGCGCCGTCGCGATATCGTGTCCGAAGCGCTGAACCAGATCGGCGCGCAGATCGACGAGATCGCCGTTCAGGAGGAAAACGCCCGCATCGAAATGGAAGACGCGCCGGATCTTTCCGTGCTCGATCTGCGGCTGCGCGAAAGTCAGCTCGAAGTCGCGACCGACCGCGGCCTTCTGGCGGAGGCCCGCGCCCGCCATGAGGGTGTGAGCCGCGAGGCGGAAAGCCGCCAGCGCAGAATTCAGGCGATAGGGCAGGAGCGCTCCACCTGGCAGTCACGGGCGGCCAGTGCGGCCGATCACATCGCGACATTGCGCGAACGCGAGGAAGAGGCGCGCGAGGAAATCGCCGAGCTGGATATAGCGCCGGAGGAGTTCGACGAGAAACGCCGCAACCTCCTAAATGAATTGCAGAAGACCGAAGATGCCCGCCGCGAGGCCGCCGACCGGCTGGCCGAGGCGGAAAACCTGCAGCGCGCCGCCGACCGGGTGGCCGCAACGGCGCTTTCGGAACTCGCCGAAGCCCGCGAAAAACGCGGCCGCGCCGAAGAACGGCTGGTTTCAGCCCGCGAAAAGCGGCAGGAAACCGAACACCGCATCCGCGAAACGCTGAATACCGAGCCGCATATGGCGTTCCGCCTGACCGGCCTTGGCCCGGACCAGCCGAAGCCGGACATTCGCGACGTCGAGCGCGATCTCGACCGGCTGAAGATCGAGCGCGAAAGGCTTGGCGCGGTCAATCTGCGCGCCGAGGAAGAGCAGGCCGAGCTTTCCGCCAAGCTCGAGGCGTTGATCAAGGAACGCGACGACATCATCGACGCCGTGCGCAAGCTGCGCGCCGGCATCCAGAACCTCAACCGCGAAGGCCGCGAGCGGCTGATCGCCGCTTTCGACGTGGTCAATTCGCAGTTCCAGCGGCTGTTCACGCATCTCTTCGGCGGCGGCACGGCGGAATTGCAGCTGATCGAATCCGACGATCCGCTGGAAGCGGGGCTGGAAATCCTCGCCCGCCCGCCGGGCAAGAAACCGCAAACCATGACGCTGCTTTCCGGCGGCGAGCAGGCGCTGACGGCCATGGCACTGATCTTTGCCGTCTTTCTCACCAATCCCGCGCCCATCTGCGTGCTGGACGAGGTGGACGCACCGCTCGACGACCACAATGTCGAGCGCTACTGCAACCTGATGGACGAGATGGTGGCCTCGACGGAGACCCGCTTCGTCATCATCACCCACAATCCCATCACCATGGCGCGCATGAACCGCCTCTTCGGTGTCACCATGGCCGAACAGGGTGTATCGCAGCTTGTATCGGTGGATTTGCAGACCGCCGAACAGCTGCGTGAGGCTGTCTGAGGCGGGCTTGTCCGGGATCAGCCCCGACTTTTGCTCAATGTGAATTTATCTGGCCGTATCACCCATTCGGGTGAGCGACATCACGCGGCATTTTGCTATGTTTTTCGAAACAACCAAGGGCTCTCACCAGACCCCACCATCCGGTTTCCTGTACCGGATGGAATGCCTTGCGAGGCCGCTGCCGTGGCCTCGCAAGGCTTTCTTTCCTGGGCTCAGAGGGCGAGGTGGCTGCATGGCTGGTAATCGTTTCCTGGGCGCAAACCTCCTCCGTCATGCCGGCCTTGAGCCGGTATCCAGCCAGCCCAAGTCCTTGGGCTGAAAAGCGTCCTTCCCGACGCGCAGACGCGCGTCGGCTGGATTCCGGCGCAAGGCTACTGCCGTCCCGTTTAAATTTATGGATACCTTATATGGCCTGGAAGCTAGCGGTGAACGTTGCGCATTTTCTCGACGTCATCCTTGAGCTTGTCCCAAGGATCTAACCACGTCAACAAAATCAATCCGTTGCAGATCCTCGGGACAGGCCCGAGGATGACGTCGGAGTGTTTGGCGAGGTTTGCCATCTATAGGACGACGGCCATACGTCATTCGTGTCCCAATGCTCGAAATTTAAACCGGACAGTAGCGTTTCAAGGCCGGAATGTCGGAAGGAGATGATGCTGCGAAGCCCTCTAAACGCTTAACCCGCCGTAACCGTCAATCGCGCAGTGTGCTCCGCATCATGCATGGAGACCAACCACCACTCACCCCGGCACCAGCCGCAGCCGCGTGCCCCATGGGTCGATAGCCTCAACCACATCGTTTTCCATCTCCACCAGCACATAGCCGGCTGCCCTGAGCCGCGCCTTCTGCGCCTCGAGATCGTCGGGATTGCGAACGGTGATTGAGAACCAGTCGAGGCCGGTTTCGGTGGCGTTGCGCGCCTTCGCGCCGCGGCTGTTCCAGCTATTTACCGCCAGATGGTGGTGATATCCCCCCGACGACAGGAACGATGCGTCCGAACGTGCATCCTGTGTCGGCTGCAGGCCGACGGCCTCTTCGTAAAAGGCGCGAGCGGCGGCAATCCCGCCGACCCTGAGGTGAATATGCCCGATGCGCATGGCCGGCGGGGCAGTCACATAGTCGCTTCTTTTGGTGTCGGTCAGCTTCACCAGATCGTCCACATCAAGCGGTTCGGTGCCCATTTTCACAACACGGCCGCTCCACACCCATGTGTCTTTCGGCCGGTCGCTGTAAACCTCGATGCCGTTGCCCTCGGGATCGTTGAGATAGATCGCCTCGCTGACATTGTGATCGGCGAAACCCGAAAGCGGCACCTGCCGGAGCGCGGCATGCACCAGCCAGCGGGCCAGATCCTTGCGGCTCGGCATCAGATAGGCGATGTGGAACAGGCCGGCGGAAGTGGGACTTTCGTAATCGGCCGCCGGTTTGTGGACGAGATCGAGCAGCGGCACGCTTCCGACACCCAGCGTCACGCCTCTCGCCGTGCGTTCCACCTCGTTCATGCCCAGCACCGACCGGTAATAGTCGATCATCTGGTCGAGATCGCGCACGCGAAGCGCGGCCTGGCCGATATGCATCGGTGTCGTCAGGGCAAAGGGCAGTGCGGTGGCGGCATTTGCGGCGGGCGTGCCGCCCTCGGCTTTGAGCGCGCCGGCGAAAGCGGTGGCGGCGCAAGAAATTCCGGCGAATTTCAACGTGTGGCGGCGAGTAAATTGCATGAATAATCTCTTTGTCGGCGATGATAATGGTTAGGGAACACTCCGTTTCTGCGCACTACACGAATGCGTCAGTCCTGCTGTTATTTTGTGTTTAAGGCAATTCTGGCGCGCAATTTGCCGCAATTATGCTGCACTGCGATGTAAACTGCACGTTGCGGCGTTCCCAACATGCCGGCAATGCTGTAGATGATAGAAAAATGACAACGCTTCTGGGTGGAGAGCGTGGAATGAAAAAATGGGTTTATACCTTCGGCAATGGTGCGGCCGAAGGCAGGGCAGGTGACGTTGCGATATTGGGCGGCAAGGGTGCGAACCTTGCCGAAATGGCAAGTCTCGGCCTTCCCGTTCCCCCCGGCCTTACCATCATTACAGATGCCTGCGCGCTTTATCACAAGAACGGCCGCGATCTTCCCGAAGAGCTGAAGCTGCAGGTCATGGCCGGCCTGCACGGCATGGAAACCGTGACCGGCAAGACCTTCGGCGGCAGCCAGTCGCCGCTGCTCATCTCCGTCCGCTCCGGCGCGCGCGCCTCCATGCCCGGCATGATGGATACTGTCCTCAATCTCGGCCTCAACGACCGCACCGTCGAGGCGCTGGGCCACGATGCGGGCGACGCGCGTTTCGCCTGGGACAGCTACCGCCGCTTCATCCAGATGTATGCCGATGTCGTCATGGGCCTCGATCATGAGCTGTTCGAGGAAATTCTCGAGGACGAGAAAGGCCGCCTCGGCCACGAATACGACACCGACATGTCGGCGGTCGAATGGCAGCATGTCGTTTCGCTTTATAAAAAGCTGATCGAGGATGAGCTGGACGAAGCCTTCCCGCAGGACTGTCACGTGCAGCTCTGGGGTGCCATCGGCGCCGTCTTCGCCAGCTGGACCAACCACCGCGCCGTGACCTACCGGCACCTGCACAATATTCCGGGGGACTGGGGCACGGCGGTCAACGTTCAGGCCATGGTCTTCGGCAATCTCGGCTCGTCCTCGGCAACCGGCGTCGCCTTTACCCGCAACCCCTCGACGGGTGAGGCGGAGCTTTACGGCGAATTCCTCGTCAATGCGCAAGGGGAAGATGTGGTGGCGGGCATCCGCACGCCGCAGTCCATCACCGAGGCCGCGCGTCTTGCCTCTGGCTCCGACAAGCCTTCCATGGAAAAGCTGATGCCGGAGGCGTTCAGTGAATTTCTGGCGATCTGCAGGCGGCTGGAAACCCATTATCGCGACATGCAGGATCTGGAATTCACCATCGAGCGCGGCAAGCTCTGGATGTTGCAGACCCGTTCCGGCAAGCGCACCACCCGCGCGGCCATGAAGATCGCCGTCGATATGGTGGAAGAGGGGCTGATTTCGCAGGAAGAAGCCGTCTGCCGCATCGAGCCCTCGTCGCTCGACCAGCTGCTTCACCCCACCATCGATCCCGGCACATCGCGCCCCATCATCGGCTCCGGCCTGCCGGCCTCTCCGGGGGCGGCGACGGGCGAAATCGTCTTTACCGCCGAAGAGGCGGTTGCGGCGGAAGCCGAAGGCCGCCGCGTCATTCTCGTGCGCATCGAAACCAGCCCGGAAGATATCCACGGCATGCACGCCGCCGAAGGCATTTTGACGACGCGCGGCGGCATGACCAGCCACGCCGCCGTGGTGGCACGCGGCATGGGCATTCCCTGCGTCACCGGCGCCGGCTCCATGCGCGTCGACATGCGCAACAAGGTGCTGATCGGCGTCGGCTGTATGTTGAAACGCGGTGATGTCATCACCATCGATGGTTCTTCCGGCCGGGTGTTGAAGGGCGAGGTGCCGATGACGCAGCCGGAACTCTCGGGCGATTTCGGCAAGCTGATGGAGTGGGCCGACAGCCTGCGCCGCATGACGGTGCGCACCAATGCCGATACCCCGGCCGACGCCCGCGCTGCCCGCGCTTTCGGCGCTGAGGGTATCGGCCTCTGCCGTACCGAACATATGTTCTTCGAGGGCGACCGCATCCACGTCATGCGCGAGATGATCCTCGCCGAAAGCGAAAAGGGCAGGCGGGCGGCGCTCGATGAGCTTCTGCCGATGCAGCGCTCGGATTTCACCGAACTGTTCCAGATCATGCACGGCCTGCCGGTGACGATCCGCCTGCTTGATCCGCCGCTGCACGAATTCCTGCCGAAGACCGACGGCGAAATCGTCGAGGTGGCGGCCGCCATGGGCATGCCGCAGACGGTGTTCCGCCAGCGGCTGGATGCGCTGCACGAATTCAACCCCATGCTCGGCCATCGCGGCTGCCGTCTCGCCATTTCCTATCCTGAGATCGCCGAAATGCAGGCCCGCGCGATTTTTGAAGCGGCGGTTGCCGCAGCCCGTATCACCGGCGCGCCGGTCGTACCCGAGATCATGGTGCCGCTGGTCGGGCTTCGCTCGGAACTGGATTACGTCACCGAAGTCATCGACGGAGTCGCCGCTGCGGTGGCGCAGGAAACCGGCATGGAGATCGAATATCTCACCGGCACGATGATCGAGCTGCCGCGTGCGGCACTGCGCGCCCATGTGATTGCGGAAGCGGCGGAATTTTTCTCCTTTGGCACCAACGACTTGACGCAGACCACCTTCGGTATTTCCCGCGACGATGCGGCGCGTTTCATCAATACCTATCAGCGCAAGGGCATCATCGAGCGCGACCCGTTCATCTCGCTCGATTTCGACGGTGTGGGAGAATTGATCCGCATCGCCGCCGAACGAGGCCGCCAGACGCGGCCGGAACTGAAGCTCGGCATCTGCGGTGAACATGGCGGCGACCCGGCCTCGATCCATTTCTGCGAGGATGCCGATCTCGACTACGTCTCCTGCTCGCCCTTCCGCGTGCCCATCGCCCGCCTGGCTGCAGCGCAGGCAACGCTGGCGGCGAAGAGGGATGAGGGCAGGGTGGCGAGCAATGTCGCCTTCATTCCCGTCAGGGGTTCTGTCGGACGATGATCTGACGCTCGACCACGACCGGCCGGTAGAACATGTCGCGGTTCATCCGCGCCTGCCAGGCGCGGTTGTCGGCGCGGCGGTCCATTTCCAGATCGAGAAGGCAACCGGCCATCGGGTCAGTGCCGGGGCGGAAACCATAACCCCGGCAAGTCGCCTCATCCCGCGCCCGGCGCTCTTCCGGCGTCAACGTCTGGCAGGCGGTGAGCGCCATGAGGGCGGCAAGCGAACCGAGGACGATGGAAACACGCATCTTGTTTCTCCCTTAACATGACGGCCGTACGGCACTTTTATTGCCGCGATTGATACGCCTGTTTTGATACGGGGAAAAGCCGGGTTGGGGCGGAAAGTTGCATCAATCCATCATGGAGAATGGCTTGGCAAGTGGCGGCGAAGCGGGGTGGGGCGGATTGCGTCGTAAAACCCGACGCGCCCCGGTTGCTCACGAATCGCGCAAGAATGACGGCGGGAACAAACCCTGTTGAATGAGCCAGTCGCCGAGCAGAAGCGTGAGGATGGCGATGAGGACGATGCCGCCGATAAAGGCGAAGAGGCCGAGCGTGGCGCGGGTCCACCGGCGGGTTTGATAGAGGTAAATCGCAAGCCCGATGGGTGCGAGCAGAACGGTGGTGATCTTGGCGGCGGAGCTGCGCCGGAGGTCCCGCTTTTCGGCATCCTCTATCTGCCACCAGGCAAACAGTGTGATGATGCCGATCATCTGCACCAGATCGTTTGCGGTAAAGGATGCTGGAGGCCCGGCAGGCCAGACGGCCGCGTCGATCAGAAGCCCAAGCGAGATGAAAGCAAGCAGGCCGACATAGATCCAGTTACGTTTCGCCATGCACAGTTTCCGCTCTAAATTGCGTTATTGTCCGTGCCGCTATCGCTATCGATGAAATTATCGCCGTCAACCCCAAACTATCAGGGAACAACGGGAATGGCCCGCATGGGGCGTTTCCTTTTTCACCGGAAACGCCCCATGATTATCGCTGTCAGGCCGGCGCTGCTTCCCTGTCGTCGAGTGCGTCGATATCCTTGGCGTTATTGTAGACGGCCTCATCGAGAATGCCCTCGCGCTTGGCGACGATGGTGGGCACCAGCGCCTGGCCGGCGACGTTGACCGCCGTGCGGCCCATGTCGAGGATCGGGTCGATGGCAAGCAGCAGGCCCACACCTTCCAGCGGCAAGCCGAGCGTGGAAAGCGTCAGCGTCAGCATCACCACGGCACCCGTGAGGCCAGCCGTTGCGGCCGAACCGAGCACCGAGACGAAGACGATCAGCACATATTCCTGAATGCCGAGCGGCACCTGGAAGAACTGCGCGATGAAAATCGCCGAAATCGCCGGATAGATGGCGGCGCAGCCGTCCATCTTGGTGGTGGCGCCGAGCGGCACGGAGAAGGCGGCATATTCGCGTGGCACGCCGAGGCTCTTCTCCGTCACGGTTTCGGTGACGGGCAGCGTGCCGATGGACGAACGCGACACGAAAGCGAGCTGGATGGCCGGCCATGCGCCCGCAAAGAAGCGCGACGGCTTCAGGCCATGGGCGATCAGCAGCGCCGGATAGACCACGAAGAGCACCAGCGCCAGACCGATATAAACGGCCGCCGCATACCAGCCGAGCTGCGAAAGCGTCGTCCAGCCATATTGGTCAACCGCGCGGCCAAGCAGGCCGATGGTGCCGATGGGCGTGAGGCGGATGACCCACCACAGGATTTTCCGCACGATGGCCAGCAGCGACTGGTTGAAGGCGAGGAACGGCTCCGCCGCCTTGCCGGCTTTCAGCGCCGCGACACCGAAGGCAATCGAGACGACGAGCAGTTGCAGCACGTTGAAATTCAGCGAGGTGCTGCCGGAGCCGTTGCTGATTTTGGTAGACGCTTCGAGGCCGAAGACGTTGGCAGGAACGAGGCCCTTGAGGAAGTCCAGCCACGAGCCGGTGGAGGAGGGGGCGGCGGCGGCCGTATTGGCTATCGCCGTGTTGACGCCGGGCTGAATGACGAGGCCGAGCACGATGCCGATAACCACGGCGATGAGCGCCGTGATGGCGAACCACAGAAGTGTCTGCCAGACAAGCTTTGCCGCATTGGAGAGGTTCTTGAGATTGGCGATGGAGGCGACGATGGCCGTGAAGATCAGCGGCGGAACCAGCGCGCGCAAAAGCTGCACGAAAATGCTGCCGATGGTCTGCAGCGTCACCGAAAGCCCGTTCGGGCTGCCGGCGGCATCAGGGCCGATGTTGCGCGCAACGAGCCCGAGCAGCAGGCCGATGACCATGGCGATCAGAACCTGAAAGCCGAAATTGCGATAAAAGGGTTTAGGCCCGGAGGGGCCGGCGGACGTCGTTGCCTGTGACATGACATGTCTCTTTATTGTGCAAGAAAACGAGAATGTTGCACTTTTTACACGCATTCTCGAGGGAGGTCGCCGAGGATACGCCGATTTCCTCAGCAATTAAGGGATGAACGTGCGTATTTGTTGCATTCTCGAGGTATTATTCTCTGGGATGGAGGAAATCAGGAAAAATATTCTAGTTCTTCGCCACCCCGGCTTCTTGCCGGGATGACAGATGCCGGCGACCCGGAAAGCCCATGCATTTGGTGAAGGAGTGGTGCCTGGGCGTCGTGATCAGCTTTTACCCGCGGATCGACCCCGTCCTTTGTTTTCCTCGCCGTAAATCCGGTCTATGACATCATATGCAGGTGATTCCCCGCCAGAATTCGGGTGCAACGCTTTCA
Organism: Rhizobium rhizogenes; assembly: GCF_002005205.3. Next base: position 490,256 of record NZ_CP019701.2, read on the forward strand.
AGCCAATAGGATTCAACGGATATCCGCTTCCATGACTGTGCGCTTCGTCCGGCCTTTTTCGGTTGCAGCCTATCTTTCCCGTTATCTCGGTCTTGCGGCGCTTGCGCTGTTTCTCATTGCCGCGGGCATACATCGGTTCGGACCGTTGACGACGCCCGACCTTGTCGGGCTGCTCATCATTGCCGCCGGCATCGCTCTCGCGGCCGTGCTTCTGGCGCTGGTCGGCCTTGAGCGGCTGTGGACCAGGGGCGCGCGCGGCGGGCTTTCGGCGCTGGCCGCCCTGCTTCTGTCGGCCCTGCCGCTTGGCGTGGCCGGATACGGCGCCTTTCTTTATTGGCAGCAGCCGAAGATTTACGACATTTCCACCGATCTGACCGACGTGCCGCAATGGCTGGTGACACCCACGGCCAACCAGCAATGGCTGGCAAGGCCCGCCACCGTTGCGAAAGAGGACCGGGACGCGCAGGCGATTGCCTATGCCAGCCTCGCCGGCCGCCGTTATGAGGGGGCGATCGACCGCATCTACACCGCCGCCAAAAAAATGGCGGTTGCGCAGAATATCCGCATCGCCCATACCAAAGGCGTCATTGGTGCCGAGGAAGCGCCCGCAATCGGCATTCCCGAGCAGGACAAGACGGCGCCCGCCGAAGAGGGGCCGGTGGAAGACCTGCCCTCCATCGTGCCGGTGCCCACGGCGCGGCCGAGTGACGCGCCGCAGCCCACCTTCTTTAACGGCAGCGGCGTGGTGCTGATGCAGGGTGAGACCCGCACGCGCATCTGGGGCCTGCGTTTCGATATTCTCATCCGCCTGAAAGAAGAGGCGGAAACCACCATCGTCGATGTCCGAGTCGCCTCCCGCTACGGCCCGCACGATCTCGGCATGGGTGCTGCGATCGCGGAAGCCTATCTCGACGCGCTGGACGCGGAAATGCAGGGGCTGAACGACAATTGAGGTGTAGCTGGCGCTACGCGTCGTCTTGATGGCGGACGAGCGGATGCCGCCTGTTTCTTCTCCCCGAGGGGGAGAAGGTGGCCCGAAGGGTCGGATGAGGGGGGAACCCTCTCCGTAAATCGTGAGGCTCGCCCCCTCATCCCGCTGCCGCGGACTTCTCCCCGGCGGGGAGAAGAAACAGATGGCACCCGCTCATGCTCCAGCGAAAAGGGGCGGCGAGCACGAAAGCATGTTGCGAACTCGCTGGTTAAAACCCCGTCACGCCGGAAAATACTCACCCGAGAGCGAAGGCGCGCCATCCGTCCGCACCTCGCCCTTTTCGATCAGATCCTCGATATGCGCGAGTACCGAAAGTGCGGCCGCGCCATGCAGGCGCTTGTCGGTGCTGGCATAGATCACCTTCACCATGTCGGCGATAAGCCGGTCGCCTTCGCGGATACGCTTCAGAACCGCCTTTTCGCGCATGCGGCGGTGGGCGCGAAGCCCGCGCATGAAAGCGGCGGGATCGGTGACCGGCCCGCCATGGCCGGGCAGGAACAGCCGGTCGTCACGGGTGAGCAGCCGCTCCAGCGAGGCCATGTAGTCGCTCATCGCCCCATCCGGTGGCGCGACGATGGTGGTGGCCCAGGCCATGACGTGATCGGCGGAAAAGACGATGCCGCTGCCATCGAGCGCAAAGGCGGCATGGTTGGCGGTGTGTCCCGGTGTATGCAGGGCGGTCAGTGCCCAGCCGTCACCGGAAAGGCTCTGCCCGTCGCCAAGTGCGATATCGGGTACAAAAGCCATGTCGGAGCTTTCGGCAAAGGGATTGGTCTCACCCGCGTGCAGCGGCCGGGCGGCGCGGTGCGGTCCTTCCGCCACCGTCAGCGCCCCGGTCGCCTCCTTCAGCCGCCTGGCAAGCGGTGAGTGATCGCGGTGCGTGTGGCTGACGAAGATATGGGTGACTTCACGGCCCTTCAGCGCCGCCATCAGCGCCTGAAAATGCGCTTCATCCTCCGGGCCGGGATCGATGACGGCGACGGAACGGTCGCCGACGATATAGGAGTTGGTGCCATGGAAAGTGAAGGCAGACGGATTGTTGACGGTGAGGCGCTGGATCAGCGGGGCGACAGGAACCGCCTCGCCATAAGCCGGCTGAAAATCGAGATCGAATGCCGGGTCCGCCATCAAGACCTCCTGAATGAATGCCATGCCGCCAGTGCCGGCACCGCCCGCCGCACAATCGCCAAGCCCTATCACGCCGTCTGCGGCGCGGCACCCAAAAAGCTTGGATTTTGTGAAAAAAACGGCCGCCGGGTCATTGCCGCGCCGGTCCGGCTTTGCTAATCAGGCGCGGTTCAGGCAGCGGCGTTTCGCCTTCGCTGCCCTGTTGGGGCGTCGCCAAGCGGTAAGGCACCGGTTTTTGGTACCGGCATTCCCAGGTTCGAATCCTGGCGCCCCAGCCAAATTTTCTTACCGCAGTTAAATAAAAGACTTAGACGTAGATGCGTACCTCAGTGAGTACCTCACTATGTACCCGTTTGCCGCAAGATTTGAACTCTTTCGACCACCTATGTTGCGTGAGTGATAGTCGCCTATGTTCTGCCAAGCAGTTAGCGGCGTCATTATCGGAAGTGAGGAAGCTGGAAGCGCACGCCGCGAGCTCATTGATAAATGGTTATTGCCCGGACTATCGAACAGTGACCTTGATACTATCGGCTGTGGATACCTGTGCGTCGCGAATATTATCGCAATATTCGTAGGATATAGTGTGCGTCTTGTGCCTTGCCTTTTGGGGATTTAATTGAATGAAGACGACTTTACTTCTCTGTGCAGCAGCGATTGCATTGGCTGGCTGCCAGACTCCGGCACCACAATCCGTTTTGGATTCGCAGCGTCCACCGTCCAGACCGATTAAACGTGACTATGTGGCCGCCATGCGCGGAACTATCAAACCTGGTTATTTCACAAAAGCCCAGATTTCGAGCGTAGTGCTGCTCGATCCTAAAAGGCAGATTTACGCTTACTGCACGCGTACAGCGGAACGTTCCAACCCCGATTGGTCGTATATTGGCGTAGCCGTGTACCAGAATTTGAGCGTGGACGCCTCAAAGAATGACTACCGCTGCCGTGACAAGCGGTTGCGTTACTATGATTTTCCTGAGTTGCTGAACATGAAGTCCTGATAGAGCCGGGCAGGCGGCGCAAAGCTCGTCTTCCGCGCCGCCCATCTTCACTCCCGTGCTGGAGACCATGCAAGGAAACTTCAGGAGAGGTTCGGGGTCTCAGCGAAAGACAGCAGAAGCCACAGGCGTCACCTCGTAACGCTCCAACGGTATCTGAAGGTGACCTGACGTCATCCGATGATGGTCGGCTTACCACGCCACGCTATAACCCAGGATACCGTTAAGCGCGAAAACCTGTCCTCCGTCGTTCTCGGGTCAAGCCCGAGGATGAGTGCGGGAACGGCGTGCATCAACAAAAAACGCCGCGCATCCAGAGACACGCGGCGTCTAATCTTAAATCTCGCGATGATGCCTTAAAGCGCGATATCCGGCACCTTCTTCACCGGCGCACCCGCAGGCGCCGCACCGGCACCCTTCAGCGCATCAAGGTCGATCTGCGGCGGGGTGGGCAGCTGCAGGTGTTCGGCGGTGTAGGCCCATTCCTGCTGCACCTTTTCCGGATCGTCATTGAGCTTGGTGCCGTAGCTCGGCACGATCTGGCGGATCTTGGCCTGCCATTCCGGCGTCGCCACCTTGTCCTTGAACACCTTTTCCAGAACGCTCAGCATGATCGGGGCTGCGGTCGATGCACCCGGCGAAGCGCCGAGCAGGCCGGCGATGCTGCCGTCCTGTGCGGAGACGACTTCGGTGCCGAGCCGCAGCACGCCGCCCTTTTCCTCGTCGCGCTTGATGATCTGCACACGCTGGCCAGCCTGCCACAGGCGCCATTCGCCCTGCTTGGCATTCGGGAAATATTCCTGCAGCGCGGCAAAACGGTCGTCATCCGACATCATCAGCTGACCGGCGAGATATTCCACCAGCGGATATTCATCGATGCCCACCCGCACCATCGGCCAGGCATTGCTGGTCGTGACGGAGGAGACGAGATCGAAATAGGAGCCTTCCTTCAGGAACTTGGTGGAGAAGGTGGCGAAAGGTCCGAACAGGATGACGCGCTTGCCACCCAGCACGCGGGTGTCGAGATGCGGAACCGACATGGGCGGCGAGCCGACCGAGGCCTTGCCATAGGCCTTGGCCAGATGCTGCATCGTCACATCGGGGTTCTCGTTGATGAGGAACGAGCCGCCCACGGGGAAGCCGGCATAATCATCGGCTTCCGGGATGCCGGACATCTGCAGCAGATGCAGCGCGCCGCCGCCGGCGCCGATGAACACGAATTTCGCATCCACCACCTGTTCGGCATCGGTCTTGGTGTTGGTATAGGTCACGCGCCAGCTGCCATCGGCATTGCGCTGGATATCGGAAACCTCGCTATTGACCTGAAGGTCGAAATTCTGGTCGCCCTGCAGATGCGAGACGAACTGGCGGGTGATTTCGCCGAATTCCATGTCGGTGCCGAGCGGCGACCAGGTCGCGCCGATCTTCTGGGAAGGATCGCGGCCTTCCATCATCAGCGGCACCCACTTCTTGATCTGCTCGGGATCGGTGGAATATTCCATGCCGGCGAAAAGCGGGCTGGCCTTGAGCGCCTGATAGCGCTTTTCCAGATAGGCGACGTTCTCGTCACCCCAGACGAAGCTCATATGCGGCGTGTGGTTGATGAAGGAGCGCGGGTTCTTCAAGACGCCGTTGCGCACCTGCCAGGCCCAGAACTGCCGGGAAATCTGGAAGGATTCGTTGATGTTGACGGCCTGGGTGATCTTGATGTTGCCGTTGTCGTCTTCCGGCGTGTAGTTGAGCTCGGCGAGCGCCGAGTGGCCGGTGCCGGCATTGTTCCAGCCATTCGAGCTTTCAAGCGCCACGCCATCCAGCCGTTCCAGCATCTGCATCGACCAGGTGGGTTCGAGTTCGCGCAGCCACACACCGAGCGTCGCGCTCATGATGCCGCCGCCGATCAAAAGCACATCGACCTTCTTGGCGGTCGTGCTGGCGAGAAGCGGAGAGGAGGGCAGCGCTGCTGCGGCAATCCCGGCAAGCGCGCCACCCAGAACCTGACGGCGGTTCATGGGAAACGCGTGGGAAAGGGAAGTGTCCTGGGAAAGATCAGTGAGCTGGGATTTGTCTTGATCGATGGGAGTCACGGCCATACCTGATTCTTGTTTTGTGTTAAAAACACTCCTCCCAACCGCCCCGTTATAGCAAAGCGCAAAGCGGCACAACCCGGAGCAATTCACTCCAGTTCAAGCGCTTTTGCATGGGTTTTGCCGGGACATATGGTCGCAACGGCGAATTTTATGGTTTTGCCAATCGCCATTTTTGTGACTGTGAAGATTAGCTGAGGCTTTCAAACGGTTGAAAGGCCTCTCCCGGCCGGATATCGCGGAAAGGCCCTCTGACGCCGTTTGCTGGGCGTCGTGGACCGCAGGGTGTCTGCCTTCCGCAAAATTTTTTTCAGAAAAATGACGATAATCCCGAAAAAGTGAAAAGGCCCGCCGGTTCGGGCGGGCCCTGCCTGTTCGGTTTTGGGCCAAAGGCTCAGTTTGCGGCGAGGAATTCCGCGCAGTAGCTGGGACCGTTGACGCCGGGGCGGTCGGAGACCGTGCGCACCGAGGTGATCGTATAGTTGCTGGAAACGGTCAGTTGCACCGTGCAGGAGAGCGAGGCGGTGCGGGCGGGCGAAATCTGCCGGCCCTTCTTGCCGTCCTTGCCTTCTTCGAACCTGGCTGGAACGGTGGCCTTCTTGTAGCCGCCGCGCCAGTTATAGATGGTCGAGCTGCCGGATTCCGTGTCGCTCAGCGGCGGGCCGAATTTTGCGAAGAAAATGCCTGCCGACTGGCCGACCCACCGCGTTTCAACGGGGCTCTTCTGGGTGAAGGAGGGAGTGGAGCCGCCCGTGGAGGTGGTGCAGGCCGAGAGCGCAATGGCAAACGCTGCGAGCGTTACGCTGCGAAATAGCATGGTGAAATGTCCTTTGTGCCGTGTCCGGCATCCCGCCGGTCATTCCGTTCCCCTAGCAGATTTGGCGGCGGCGGGCAGGGGAGGTATGCGGCCCGATGAAAATTTCCTGCCACAATTGCTTTTTTGTAACGTTTTGCAGCCTTGCGCCCCGTGTTGCGGGCGACTGGCGGTGCTGTTTCAGCTGAGGCGAAAAACTTGTCATAAAAAATGCAATAAGCCGCTTGTCGAATGCCGGAGGCTGGTCTATAGAAGCGCCGCTGGTCACGGAGTGTAGCGCAGTCTGGTAGCGCACCACGTTCGGGACGTGGGGGTCGGAGGTTCGAATCCTCTCACTCCGACCAGCTTGAAGCCCAATAGATACAGCGGCTTGCAACTGATCCCGATATTTCCTGAAAATCCCCCAATAAAAGTCTTGTACCGAAACCGGACCGGTTTGGAGTGTATTCGCCGCTCGTGTCTGAAAATCCGGGCGCGGGTGCGAATAAGTGCCTTCAAATTCCCGCTCTTCAATCGGTGCCCGATTTGGGATGCGGTGGCGCCACCTTTGGGGCTTTTGTTGCCATAACCGCCTGTCCGAACGAAAGAGGCCCGTCGCTCCGCCAAGCGCCAGGCCTCAATGTCGCGGCCTTGTTTCAGGGGACGCGCGACACGCGTCGTCTTAGAATCGCCAATCCTGATCCACAACCTAAGAAGTTACCCGTCACCGCCATTGGCCCTGAATTTCAAGGGCATCGTGATGATCAACTTATCGCGATCAAAAAAGAGGCCCGCTGTTTTTACAAACAACGAGCCTCTGTTGGGCCGCTTGGCGGAGCGACCACGTGCAAATTCGCCTTTTGCGCATGAACGTCAAATGAACAAACGGCTTCTTCCGATGCCGAGAAACAACCCGTAAAAATCAGGGGCGTCATGGATCGGAAAGCCGCCTCGGCCGTTATCCAACCATAACAACGATGGAGGATAGCATGCTGAAGGGTATCGCATTGTGGGCTATGGGCGTTCCGATCTTCGTGATCATTCTGCTTTATATGTTTGTATTTTAAGCTGGTTCGGGGCTCTCGAACAAAAAAGGCGACCGCTTGACGGTCGCCTTTTTGTTGCCTGCATACGCGTCTGTCAGTCGAGGTCGCCGATCAGTCGCGAGGCTGTCGCTGCATCCGTGCGGCGGATGTCGATCTCGTCGCGGTGTTTGGCCAGCAGTTCGCTCGCCAGCAGCTTTTCAGCAAGGCCGGCGGGCAGCGAAAGGATGACCCTGTCGCCCTTTTCTTCCGTCGCACCCGTGCTGCGTTTGCCGGCGATCATGCCGCCCGCAACCGTGTTGTTGGTGTCGGGGTCGATCAGGATGAAGGAGCCGGTCGCCCGGTTCTGTTCATAAGGATCGAATATCGCCGTCTCGTCGAAGGAAAGCCGCACCTTGCCGATGGCGTTCATCGGCAGCGAGGTTTCATGCGCCTGCCATTCGCCTTCCTTCAGGTTCAGCTGGCTGACAGGCTGCACGCTGACACGCTGGCGGCGGCTGCCGCTTTTCAGCCAGTAGCGCTTGCCTGCCTCGATGCCGCCAGGCTGCAACGCCACGATCTGGGCGTCGAAGGCAAGGCCGGTCTGCGGCTGCGCCTCGATGGAGACGATCATGTCGCCGCGCGACACATCCACCTGACGGTCGAGGACGAGCGTGACCGCATCGCCCGCGACGGCGGCGTTGCGCACCAGATCGAAGGTGACGATCTGCTTGACGTTCGCGACCATGCCGGAAGGCAGGACGACGACGCTGTCGCCCGGCTTTACCGAACCGCCGGCAACCGTGCCCTGATAACCGCGAAAGCTTTCACCGGGGCGCGAGACACGCTGCACCGGCAGGCGGAAGCCGCCGGACTGCGCGGAGCGCACGGTGGCAAGCTCCAGCGTTTCCACCAGCGTCGGGCCTTCATACCAGGGCATGGAGGACTTGCCGGAGAGAACGACGTTTTCACCCTTCAGGGCCGACATCGGAATGGCGGTGATCTGCTTGATGCCGAGATTGGACGCGAAATCGCGGAATTCATGGGCGATCAGTTCGAAACCGGCCTTGTCATAGTTGGTCAGGTCGATCTTGTTGACCGCCAGCACGAATTGCCGGATGCCCATCAGCGCCGCAATGGTGGCGTGACGGCGGGTCTGTTCGAGAATGCCGGTGCGCGCATCCACCAGAAGCACGGCGAGATCGGCCGTCGAAGCGCCGGTCGCCATGTTGCGGGTATATTGCTCATGACCGGGGGTGTCGGCGACGATGAAGGCGCGCCGGTCGGTGGCGAAATAGCGATAGGCGACATCGATGGTGATGCCCTGTTCGCGCTCCGCCTGAAGACCGTCGAGCAGCAGCGCGAAATCGGGCAGGCCGAGATCGTTCTGCTTGCCGCTGTCGCGGTGCAGGGTTGCGGCTTGGTCTTCCTTGACGGCCTTGGTGTCCCAGAGAAGGCGGCCGATCAGGGTCGATTTGCCGTCATCGACGCTGCCGCAGGTGATGAGGCGCAGCGGACGCGTATCGCGCGTTGCCTTCGAATGTTCGGCAAAGGGCAGAATGGTGGCGGAAGAGGGGGGATTGATGGCGGCGGCACTCATCAGAAATACCCCTCGCGCTTCTTCTTCTCCATCGAGCCGGACTGGTCGCGGTCAATCGCGCGGCCCTGCCGTTCGGAAACGGTGGCGATTTCGAGTTCGGCGATCACGTCCTGAAGCGTCGCCGCCTCGGAACGGATGGCGCCGGTCAGCGGGAAGCAACCGAGCGTGCGGAAGCGGATCGAGCCATGCTTGATCTCTTCGCCGGGCAACAGCTCCAGCCGCTCGTCTTCGGCAAGGATCATCATGCCGTCGCGTTCGACATAGGGGCGCTCGGCCGCGTAATAGAGCGGCACCAGCGGAATGTTTTCCGCCTCGATGTAACGCCAGATATCCACTTCGGTCCAGTTGGAGAGGGGGAAGGCGCGCACGCTTTCGCCCTTGCGGACCATGCCGTTATAGATGTTCCACAGTTCCGGGCGCTGGTTGCGCGGGTCCCATTTATGATCGGGCGTGCGGAAGGAATAGATGCGTTCCTTGGCCCGGCTCGCCTCCTCGTCACGGCGCGCACCGCCGAAGGCCGCATCGAACTGGCCGGCGTCGAGCGCCTGCCGCAATGCCTCGGTCTTCATGATGTCGGTGTAGAGCGCCGATCCATGCGAGAAGGGGGTGACGTTTTCCGACGCGCCACGCGGGTTGGTGTAGGAAATCAGGTCGAGATCGTATTCCTTGACGATATTGTCGCGGAATTCGATCATTTCCTTGAACTTCCAGCCGGTATTGACATGCAGCAGCGGGAAGGGAATGCGGCCGGGGAAAAACGCCTTGCGCGCTAAGTGCAGCAGCACGGACGAATCCTTGCCGATGGAATAGAGCATCACGGGTTTGTCGAATTCGGCGGCGACTTCGCGGAAGATGTGAATGGCTTCGTTTTCAAGCGCCTTTAGATGGGGGTCGAGCGGCGGCTTGGATGCGACAGTATTCTTGCTGTCCGTCTCGTGGACTGCGTTGGACATTGTGAACTCCGGGAGATGTACTGAAAGATTATCGTTGCGGGATGGCGGAAACGGCGGATGTCTGCTCCGCACCGGCGACGTGAAGACCGCATTCGCGCTTCTCGTCGTTTTCCCACCACCATCGTCCGGCGCGCTCAGGCTCACCGGGCTTGATGGCGCGCGTACACGGCTCGCAGCCGATGGAGGGGTAACCGCGCTGATGCAACGGGTTGACGGGGATGTTTTCCTTGGCGACATGCGCCCGGATGAGGTCGATATCCCAGTCAGCCAGGGGATTGATCTTGATGAGATTGCGCTCCGCATCGAACTCGGCGAACGGCGTCGTGGCACGATTGCCGGACTGGCCGCGACGAAGGCCGGTGATCCAGAAGGCGGCGCCATCAAGCGCCTTGCCGAGCGGGATCAGCTTTCTGACATGACAGCAGGCGTGACGGGCTTCGACGCTTTCGTAAAAGCCGTTCAGGCCGTATTTTTCGGCATAGGCGTCGATATCGTCCTGCTCCGGGCGGAAGCGGCGGATTTCGATGCCGAAACGCTCTTCGGTTTCATCGATGAGATCGACGGTTTCCTTGAACAGCCGGCCGGTTTCCAGCGTCACGACATCGATCGGCAACCGATGCGTGCCGATGGCGGCGGTGATAACCTGATCCTCGATGCCGAGGCTGGTGGTGAAGACGGCGCGCCCGCCAAGGCCGGCGATAAACGAAAGCCGACCCGCCAGATCGAGCCCGGCAAGCGTGGCGTCGAGGGAAGCGGCATCGGCAGAGGCATTTGCTGAATTGATCGTCATTGTCACGTCCGGGATTTCCATGGCCGATTATTGTTGAAATCCGGCCTCTGGAACAGAAATGACAGTCTTTGTGCGCTGCACTTGAGAGCAAAAATGCCTCTCGCGCGCGTGGTATGAGCAAAAGATACCCGTTCACCTTCTTCGCAGCTTGGATTTGAATTGTGACAACTTCTGCGCTAAGCCGGAATTGCCGGGTTTCCGGGCTTGTGGTCTACTGGTTTTACGATGATTTCGCAGAAGGCAAAATACGCGCTGAGGGCGCTCCTTTCGCTGGCCAAGGCCGACGGTGCCTGTCCTGTGCAGATTTCCGACATTGCCCGCGAACAGGCCATTCCGAAAAAGTTTCTGGAACAGATCCTTCTCGAAATGAAGAAGGAACGCCTTGTCGAAAGCCGGCGCGGCAAGCAGGGCGGTTATCTCTTGGCGCGCCCGGCTGCGGATATCACCTTCGGCGAGGTGCTGCGCCTCATAGACGGGCCGCTTGCCCCCTTGCCCTGCCTGTCGCAGACCGCCTATCGCCGCTGTGAGGATTGCGACGGCGAGAAGCAGTGCGAGATCCGCCACGTCTTTGCCCGCGTGGCCGATGCGACGCGCAACATCCTTTTCAACACCACCATCGCCGATGCCGTGGCCGGTGTCGAAGTGCCCGAGCTTTTGACGGCCTGACACTCGTTTTTTTCCACGTTTCGCTGTCGAGAGTTTGCAACGAAGGCCCTCAACCTGTCCGTCATTCCGGCCTTGAGCCGGAATGACGGATGAGGAGATTGCAATGGTCCCCTTGCCTCGTTCCTTCCAAACGAAAAAATCGTCTAAAACCCCATAATATTTTTCGCCATCGCGGCAAAAAATCGGCAAAAATGTGAAACGGTTTTGCATTCAGCAAAGTTTTACACGACGCTTGTTGCGCCTTTCGCTTATGCTGCGCTGTATTTGTTGCCCGGGAAAACGCTCTCGGGAAACACTTTTTCGATCGTATTCGGCCTCATTGACCAACTCTACTCAACCGGTAGAGTTAAGCCATCGCAATCAGGAGGGAATACCGATGTCCAAGCTTCTGTCCGGTTTGAGCGTTGTTGCGCTTAGCCTCTCACTGGCACTTGGCGGCGCTGGCTCGGCCGCCGCGCAGACCAAGCTGCTCAACGTGTCCTACGATCCGACCCGTGAGCTCTACAAGGATTTCAACGAGGCCTTCGCCAAGAAATGGAAGGCCGACACCGGCGAGGATATCACCATCCAGCAGTCGCATGGCGGCTCCGGCAAGCAGGCGCGCTCGGTCATCGACGGTCTGGAAGCGGATGTGGTGACGCTGGCGCTGCAGAGCGATATCGACGCCATCGTCGAAAATTCCGGCAAGATCAACAAGGACTGGCGCACCCGCCTGCCGCATAATTCGTCGCCTTACACCTCGACCATCGTTTTCCTGGTGCGCAAGGGCAACCCCAAGGGCATCCACAACTGGGGCGATCTGGTGAAGGGCGATATCCAGATCGTCACACCGAACCCGAAAACATCCGGCGGTGCCCGCTGGAACTATCTTGCTGCCTGGGCCTGGGCGAATGAAGAGTTCAAGGGCGATCAGGAGAAGATCAAGGCCTATGTCGGCGATCTCTACAAGCGCGCCCCGGTTCTCGATACCGGCGCCCGCGGCTCCACGGTGACCTTCGCCCAGCGCCAGATCGGCGACGTGCTGCTGGCCTGGGAAAACGAAGCCTATCTCGCCGGCCAGGAATTCGGCGCTGATGCCTTCGATATCGTCGTGCCGCCAATCTCGATCCTTGCCGAACCGCCGGTTGCCGTGGTTGACGCCAATGTCGACGCCAAGGGCACCCGCAAGGCGGCGGAAGCCTATCTGCAATATCTCTATTCCGATGAAGGACAGAATATTGCGGCCAAGCACTTCTACCGTCCGTCCAACCCCGCCGTTGTCTCCAAGGACCTGCTGAAGCAGCTGCCCGATATCAAGCTCGTCACCATCGACGACCCGATCTTCGGTGGTTGGGCCAAGGCGCAGCCGGAACATTTTGGCGATGGCGGCATCTTCGACCAGATTTACAAGCCCGCAAAGTAAGCGGATGATGGGGTGAAACGCGATCACCCCCGTCCGCAGGGACAAACAATAAGAGCCTGATCGACCGGACGCCGTGCCGGTCGATACTTTATAATAAACGCCGGGGAACGCCGGCTCCCAGAGGGCATTTCCAGGAAAAGCGGACCCCGGTTTCCTGTCCTGGAAATGTACAAAAACAAAGATTATCCGGAGCCTTGATGAGCAATAATACATCCGGAAACAGGTGGAAATGGCGGCAGTCGAGCGTCATACCCGGCTTCGGCCTGACGTTTGGTTACACCGTCACCTATCTGTTTCTCATCATTCTTATTCCGCTTGGCGGCCTCGTCTGGTCCACGGCGAAACTTGGTTTTGCAGATTTTATCGCGATTGCCACCGATAGCCGCACGCTGAATGCGCTGCGGGTCAGCTTCGGCACCGCCTTCATCGCCGCTTTGGTCAACGCCGTTTTCGGCGTCATCGTCGCCTGGGTGCTGACACGGTATCGTTTCCCCGGTCGCCGTTTCGTGGATGCCATCGTCGATCTGCCCTTTGCCCTGCCAACGGCGGTCGCCGGTATCGCGCTGACCACGCTTTACGCCAATCGCGGCTGGGTCGGCTCGCTGTTCGAACCCTTCGGTATCAAGATCGCGTTCACGCCGACCGGCATCGTCATCGCCCTGATCTTCATCGGCCTGCCCTTTGTGGTACGCACGGTGCAGCCGGTCATGGAGGAGATCGACCGGCAGGTGGAGGAGGTGGCGGCAACGCTCGGCGCCAACCGTTTCCAGACCATCACCCGCGTTCTGCTGCCAAGCCTCACGCCCGCCATCCTCACCGGTTTTGCGCTGGCCTTCGCACGCGGTGTCGGCGAATATGGCTCGGTCATCTTCATCGCCGGCAATATTCCGTATGTTTCGGAAATCGCGCCGCTCCTCATCGTCATCCGGCTGGAGGAGTTCAATTATGCGGCCGCGACCGGCATCGCCACCATCATGCTGATCATCTCGTTTGCCATGCTGTTCCTCATCAATCTCATTCAGGCCTGGAGCCGCAAGAGGTACGGTTATGTCTGAGACCGCTTCCCGCACCTCCTCCCGGCCGTTTCGCGATCCCGCCAGCGAAAGCCTTCCCGCCCGCCTGGCGCTGGTCGCCATCGCTTTTCTGTTCCTTGCGGCCTTCCTCGTGCTGCCGCTCGTCTCGGTGTTCTTCGAAGCCTTCCGCAAAGGCGGGGAAGCCTTCTGGGAAGCCATCGTCGAGCCGGATGCGCTGTCGGCTATTCGCCTGACTTTGCTTGTCGCCGCCATCTCGGTGCCGCTCAACGTGGTCTTCGGCGTTGCCGCCGCCTGGGCGATCGCCAAGTTCGAATTCAAGGGCAAGGCGTTCCTGATTACGCTGATCGACCTGCCATTCTCGATCTCGCCGGTTATTTCAGGTCTGGTCTATGTCATCCTGTTCTCCGCCCACAGCGTGCTTGGCCCATGGCTGAAGAGTTACGGCATTGAAATCCTGTTTGCCGTGCCGGGCATCGTGCTCGCCACCATCTTCGTCACCTTTCCCTTCGTCGCGCGTGAACTGATCCCGCTGATGCAGGATCAGGGCAATGGCGATGAGGAGGCGGCGATTTCGCTTGGCGCTTCCGGCTGGCAGACCTTCTGGTATGTCACGCTGCCGAATATCAAATGGGGCCTGCTTTACGGCGTGCTGCTCTGCAACGCCCGCGCCATGGGGGAATTTGGCGCCGTTTCCGTCGTATCAGGCCATATTCGCGGTGAGACCAACACCATGCCGCTACATGTGGAGATACTCTATAATGAGTACAATATCGGCGCGGCCTTCGCGGTGGCGACGCTGCTCGCCGGTCTGGCGCTCGTGACGCTCGTTCTCAAAACCATTCTCGAAATACGCTTTGGCGCGGGCAACGCAGCCGGCAAGCATTGAAAGGCATCTTCATGGAAGTGAAAGTTTCCGGCATCACCAAGCAGTTCGATCGGTTTCCGGCGCTGAACGACGTGTCGCTCGACATTCGTTCCGGTGAGTTGATCGCGCTGCTTGGTCCTTCCGGCTCCGGCAAGACGACGTTGCTGCGTCTGATCGCCGGCCTCGAACAGCCGACGCAGGGTCAAATCTTCTTCGGTGATGAGGATGCGTCCCACCGCACGGTGCAGGAGCGCAATGTCGGTTTCGTGTTCCAGCATTACGCCCTGTTCCGTCACATGACGGTGGCCGACAATATCGCCTTTGGCCTCAAGGTGCGCCCCTCCGCCAACCGCCCGCCGAAAGCCGAGATCCGCAAACGCGTATCCGAACTTCTCGACATGGTGCATCTCTCCGGCCTTGAAAAGCGCTATCCAACCCAGCTTTCCGGCGGTCAACGCCAGCGCGTGGCGCTCGCCCGCGCCGTCGCCATCGAGCCGAAGGTCCTGCTTCTCGATGAGCCCTTCGGCGCGCTCGACGCCAAGGTGCGCAAGGAACTGCGCCGCTGGCTGCGCGAATTCCACGACCGTACCGGTCACACCACCGTTTTCGTCACCCACGATCAGGAAGAAGCGCTGGAGCTGGCAGACCGCGTCGTGGTCATGAGCCAGGGCAAGATCGAACAGGTCGGCACGGCCGATGATGTCTATGATACGCCCAACTCCCCCTTCGTCTTCTCCTTCATCGGCGAATCCTCCAGCCTGCCGGTGACGATCCGCGATGGCCACGTGCTGTTCCAGGGCGAAAGCATCGGCATCGATGAGGGCGGCACGGGCGAGGGCGAGCTTTTCTTCCGGCCCGAAGATGTGGCGCTGACGGAAGAAAAAGACGCGCTTTACGGCAAGGTCACCACCTGTCGCCGCCTTGCCGGCACCCGTATCGCCGAAATCGACATCGCCAATAACGGCCATGAACCCTATCACCTCGAAATCGAGGTGCCACTCAACGCCGCCGTGGCTGTTGGCGCGGAACTGCGCTTCCGCCCGACGCGATGGAAGGTGTTTGGGAAGAAGTAGGGAGAGGTGACCGTAAACGACGGTTGCTGATTCATCGCTCTCTAACGCGCGTCACGTTTAATCTGATTCCACAGTACACCGCAGTTGAAATCATCGACGGTGCTGGGTGTCGTTACCCCCCTCTGTCCTGCCGGACATCTCCCCCTCAAGGGGGGAGATCGACATGCCGTGAGGTTTAGGCTATCTCGATGTCGGAGAATGAAGTGGCTGTAGTGCTTCTCGCCGATCTCCCCCCTTGAGGGGGAGATGTCCGGCAGGACAGAGGGGGGTAACGACACCCAGCACCGTCGATGATTTCAACTGCGGTGTACTGTGATCTGATTCATGCGACGTGCTTTGAATCTTTGTTTTAAGCATGTCTTTGTCCCAAAACCGCTGCACAGTTTTGGGAGGCATGCTTTAGTTCTCCGTCATACCGGCCTTGAGCCGGTATCCAGCCAGCCCAAGTCCTTGGGCTGAAAGGAGTTCTTCTCGTCGCGAGAGAGCCGCACCGGCATTCGAGGTGCAGGTTTCTCCAAACGACGAAGCAATATTCAGAAACGGAAAAGGGCCGCCGAAGCGACCCTTCCATGAGTTTGGTCCTGTTTACAGACCCGGGACTGTTTCTCAACGTTCCGAAGGCAGAAGAGGTTTACAACGAGGGCTGCCCCGTCGAAAACACACCCTTTCCATTGCCTGCACCAGAGACCGAAATCTCACTAGACATTGGATCACCTCCTTCCGATACGTTGAACATAACTAGAAGGTAGTACGATTCGTGAGTAATGCAAGAGGTACCGTCACGACACCCGCATCACGATCTTGCCGATATGATTGCTGCTTTCCATCAGCCGGTGCGCGTCCACAACCTCGTCCAGCGTGAAGACCCGGTTGATGACCGGCGCAACCTGGCCACTTTCGACGAGCGGCCAGACCTGCTGGATGAGGTCGTCGCGGATGGCGCGTTTTTCGTCGGCGGTGCGGGGGCGCATGGTGGAGCCGGTGACGGTGAGGCGTTTGACCATGACCGGGGTGAGATTGACCTTCTCGGCAACCGCGCCGCCCAGAAAGGCGATGATGGACAGGCAGCCATCCTTGGCGAGTGCGGAAAGGTTCTTTTCGAAGTAGGCCGCACCGATCATGTCGAGAACGACATCGACGCCCTTGCCGCCGGTCTCGGTCTTGATCACGGCGGCGAAATCCTCTTCGCGGTAGTTGATCGCGCGTTTGGCGCCAAGCGTCACGCAGGCTTCGCATTTCTCCGCCGAACCGGCCGTGGCATAGACCTCGGCCCCAAAGGCTTTGGCAAGCTGGATCGCCGTCGTGCCGATGCCGCTGGTGCCACCATGAATGAGGACGGTTTCGCCTTCGGTCAGACCCGCCATCTGGAAGAGATTGGCCCAGACGGTAAAGAAGGTTTCCGGCAGCGCTGCCGCCTTGACGGCATCATAACCCTTGGGAAAGGGCAGGGCCTGGCCGACCGGCACGGTGCAATATTCCGCGTAGCCGCCGCCATTGGCGAGCGCGCAGACTTTATCACCCGGTTTGAATTCGGTGACACCTTCACCGAGCGCAACCACCTCTCCGGCGATTTCCAGCCCGAGGATGGGGCTTGCGTCCTTCGGCGGCGGATAGGTGCCCTGCCTCTGCGCGACATCGGGACGGTTGACCCCCGCCGCCTCGACCTTCACGAGAATCGCGCCTTTTTCGGGTTTCGGCAAAGGCGCCTGCGAAAGCCGCATGACCTCCGGGCCGCCATGGGAGGGAAGG
Source organism: Rhizobium rhizogenes (assembly GCF_002005205.3). Next base: position 507,401 of record NZ_CP019701.2, read on the forward strand.
TCGATGAAGCGCATTGTTTCGGGCAGGGTCGTGGGATCGGACATGGGCGAGGGCAACTCCCTGAGGATTGGCATTTCCTTAAAATGTAGGCCGGATGCGTTCTTTAGGGAAGGCGGCTCTTTGACGCTGGGGCGTGCTGCACATTTCTGGAGACACGGGCTTGGAGTATGCCGCTCACCCCCCTCTGTCCTGCCGGACATCTCCCCCTCAAGGGGGGAGATCGGCAGGAAGCACTAACGTCACTTCATTCTCAAACGTTGAGATGGCCGAGGCCTTGCCGCTTGTCGATCTCCCCCCTTGAGGGGGAGATGTCCGGCAGGACAGAGGGGGGTGAGCGGCGCGCGCAGAGGCGAACCTATCCCACGCCCAGTGTCCATTTCTCAATTTGTCTCGCCGAACACCCGGATGACGAGGCCGCCTTCGCTTTCCTTCGCGGCGGTTTTCACGCTGGCGATTTCGCTGCCGATGCGCTCGGGATTGGCGATGATCAGCCCTTTCGGCAGGGTAAGAACGCCGATCGAACAGCGCAGCAGGGCGAAGTCCCGCTCATTGCCGCGGCGGTCGAGCCCGGCCATGCGGCCGGCCAGCCGGTCCTCCGGCGAATAGAGTTCGGCCACGTCGTCGTGAAAATCGCTGAGCAGACGCTCGAGGATTTCCGTCAGTTCCTCCACCGTCCAGTCCCGCACGCCGATGAAGAAATCGTCGCCACCAATATGGCCGAGAAAGCAGTCGCCGGCGAAAAAGTAACGGCGCATCAGCGCCGAAAACAGGGTGATGGCGTGGTCGCCGGCGTTGAAGCCGTATTTGTCGTTGAAGGGTTTGAAATTGTCGAAGTCGCAATAGCAGAAGAAGCGGGTCTCGTCGCCGTCGCTGCAGCTGTCGGCAATGAAGCCGCCAATCGCACGGTTGCCGGGCAGCGCCGTCAGCGGGTTCTGATCCTGGGCCATCTTCAGCTGCTTTTCATTGATGACCTTGATGAGCGAGGCGGCGGAGACGATGCCGGCGTAACGCATGTTTTCGGTCAGGATGATGCAGGCGCTGCCGCCCATGCTGGCGAACATGTTCATCAGCTGGTCCGCATCGGCATCGAGGCCGACAATCGGGGCGGGATCGACGAAATGGGAGATCGTGCGCTCATAGATCTTGTTCTTGAGCAGGTCGCGGCCGAAAGGCCGGTAGATATATTCCTTGAGGTGATATTCGTTGATGACACCGCGCGGTTCGCCATTGGCGTTGAGAACCGGGAAGAATGCCTGCTGCGGGTTCCTGCGGAACAGTTCGAAGACATTGTCGACGCTATCATGCTCATAGACGGTGGGAAGACGCTCGATTTCGCGGCGGATCAGGATTTCGTCCAGCGTCTGGCTGCTGCGGCGCGCGGTGCCGATGCGGTTGAGGTGCGGAAAACTCTCGGGAAGTTCGCTGGTGAAGACCGTCGGCTTGGCAATCAGCCAGCCCTGCACCAGGTCGACGCCGAATTCGCGGCAGGTGAGGAATTCCGCTTCGGTCTCGATGCCTTCCGCAATCACCCGCACGCCGAGGACATGGGCGATGTTGACGATGTTGCGCACAAGGTGCTGCTTGCGCGGAAGATGGTCGACACCGTTGATGAAATGCCGGTCGATCTTCAGGTAATCCAGCGGAAAGTCGCACAGAAGTTTCATTTCGCCGTGGCCGGCGCCGAAATCGTCGATGGCGAGCTTGAAGCCTTCCTTGCGCATCCGGGCAATCAGCGCCGTGAATTCCGGCACGCTGGTATTGTCGAAACGTTCGGAAAGCTCGAAGCAGATGGATGAGGCGGGAATGCCCGCCCGCGCCAGATGGCCGACAAGCTTGTCGAGAATGGCGTCGCCCTGGGAAATCAGCCGCACATCGAGATTGAGGAAAAGCGTGGCGGAGGAAAAATCGGGCAGGGTTGAAAATTTCGCCAGCGCACGGCTGGCCAGCATCTGTTCGAAAGCCTTGAGTTCGCCGCCCTGCGCCGCCTGATCGAGAAGCGCCAGCGGATTGGAAAACCCGAGCCGGTCATGGCCGCGCATCAGCGATTCATAACCGAAGATCGTGCCTGTCGTCGCCTCCACAATCGGCTGGAACGCGGTTTCAAGCACAAGCTTCGCCATGGGAAACATGTGCCCGGAGGCAAAGCGCCTTATGACATCGTTCTCCATCGTGACGGCCTGCATCTCGTTCTCCGCTATTGACCGCTCCCTTGATTGCATGGCGTGAAAAATCCGCCATACGGGGGAGCCGTTTGTTTTACGGCGAACAATTGCAGATGACAGGTCAACAAAAGCTTTCACGACTGTGAAGCTTTGATGAACGTTTTGTCACAGACCCCTCAATATAGGGGGTCGCAGGCGAGGGCATCAGGCCCGGCGTGCATGCCCGGTGTGAGCGGCATAGAGTTCCGCAACATTCATGCGTTCCCGGTCCGCTTCGACAGGCGCGGAAGGCTTCGTTTCAGTGCCTTGCTGGGCGGAGGCCGCCCATAGTCTCAGCGCTGCCCTGACGACCTCGCTGCCGGATGCATAAGCGCCGCAATTCACGGCCTCGCGCATTCTTGCTGCCTGTTCCGGGGAAATCGATACTGTTACCATTGGCATGATATCACTCCCTTCTTCAATGACCGCGATAAGCGACCCGATGGATGTCCGCACGGCGGACGGGGCGATGGCGGTCTTTTGCGGACGGTCATTTTTGACGTTTCGTCTGGGCGCCGCTTCCAGCGAAATTGGTATCATCGTTCATCTTACCACAAAACGCGTTCCATACCCAATTTGCAGTATATGGGGGTTTAGTTTTTCCCCGCCCGGCATGGATCCGGTATGGCTTGGCATGCCGTGCCGTATTGACCCTTATGAACGCATGGCCATGGCGACGGCAATCATTGCAAAGCCCTGCATGATCAGGTCTATCGCCAGAAACAGACCCAGCACCCAAAGGCTGTTGACGGGCCAGCCGGCGGCGATCACCAGACCGGCGAGGGCGGTCACCGCACCCGCTGCGGCAACCCAGCCCCAACCCGTCGAAGGTTTCAGCCGGAAACCGACAACGAGACGGAAGACGCCGGCGACAACCAGAGAAATCGCCATCAGCAATGTCAGCACGGCCGCCGTCAGATCGGGGTTCTGGAAGGCGATGACGCCGGCAATGGCGTAAAGCAGGCCGCTCAGCGTCCAGAACAGAACGCTTTCCCATCCCTTCACCTGAAAGGCGTGAAGAAGCTGCAGAATGCCGCCCATCAGCATCATGATGCCGACATAAAAGACGGATGCGACGGTGGCGACGAGAAGATTGCCGAGCGCAATGACACCGAAGGCCAGAAGAACGAGGCCCAGGGCGAGGAACCAGCCCCACTTTGCTCTCAGTGGTGAAAATCCAGGCGCATTGAGACTTTGGGTCATCTCGCTGTCTCCATGAACGGTCGCGATCAACGCTATCACGATTGCATCCTAACGCAACGTATATGCCGAAGATTTGATTCAAATCACGGCGGCATTGGCCGGCAAAACCTCCACTCGCTGCCGCATGCTGGCCAACAAGCGGATACGCGACATAAAATGGCGCGTTTTTTATTGATTGATCAGTCAATCAAGAATAATTTGCCATCCGTCAAGGAGACCCTTATGCCCAAGATCGGAATGGAGCCTCTACGCCGCAAGGCGCTGGTGGATGCGGCGCTTCGCACCATAGGCCACCATGGTTCGCTGAATGTGACGATGTCGGATATCGCCCGGGAAGCGGGTGTGTCGGCCGCCCTCGCGCATCATTATTTCGGCAGCAAGCAGCAGCTTCTGCTGGAAACCATCCGCAGCCTGCTGCGTGACCTCAGGCGCGATGCCGTGGCGGCTTTGACCCGCGCTTCCGGCCCGCGCGAAAGGTTGAGCGCCATCGTGCATGTCTCCTTCCAGAGCGACCAGTTCACGCCGGAAACGGTGGCGGCATGGCTTGCCTTTTATGTCGAGGCGCAGCGTTCGGAAGAAACCCGGCGCCTGCTCGTGCTTTATTCGCGCCGCCTGCGCTCCAATCTCATGGCCAGCCTCAACCGGCTTTGCCCGCCCGACGATGCGGCACGGATCGCGGAAGGGGCAGCGGCCCTGATCGACGGGCTTTATATCAGGCACAGCCTGCGTTCGGCCCCGCTCGGCATCGCCTCCGCACCGGCACTCGTCGAGGATTATTTCGACATGCAGCTCAAATCTTTTCCCGATGGACAGCGCCAAAAGCCGTCCATCCGCGTTCTTTAAGGAGACTTCGACATGACCACGCTCAAGGCGCAGCCGAAAGCCTCGCACTTCATCGACGGGGATTATGTTGAAGATACTGCCGGCACTGTCATCGAAAGTATCTTCCCAGCCACCAGTGAGGTGATCGCGCGGCTGCACGCGGCAACGCCTGCCATCGTCGAGCGCGCCATCGCTTCGGCCAAACGTGCGCAGAAGGAATGGGCGGCGATGAGTCCCATGGCGCGCGGCCGGATACTCAAACGCGCCGCCGATATCATGCGTGAACGCAACGATGCGCTCTCGACGCTGGAGACGCTGGATACTGGCAAGCCCATTCAGGAAACCATCGTCGCCGATCCGACGTCCGGCGCGGATGCCTTCGAATTTTTCGGCGGTATCGCGCCTTCCGCGCTGAACGGCGACTACATCCCGCTCGGCGGCGATTTCGCCTATACCAAGCGCGTGCCGCTCGGCGTCTGCGTCGGCATCGGCGCCTGGAACTATCCGCAGCAGATCGCCTGCTGGAAGGCGGCACCCGCGCTGGTCGCCGGCAACGCCATGGTCTTCAAGCCCTCGGAAAATACCCCGCTCGGCGCCTTGAAGATCGCCGAAATCCTGATCGAGGCCGGTCTGCCCAAGGGCCTGTTCAACGTCATTCAGGGTGATCGCGATACCGGGCCGCTGCTCGTCAACCACCCCGATGTGGCCAAGGTCTCGCTCACCGGCTCGGTGCCGACCGGCCGCAAGGTGGCCGCTGCCGCTGCCGGGCATCTGAAGCACGTGACCATGGAACTCGGCGGCAAGTCGCCGCTGATCGTCTTCGACGACGCCGATATCGAAAGCGCTGTCGGCGGGGCCATGCTCGGCAATTTTTATTCCTCCGGTCAGGTCTGCTCCAACGGCACCCGCGTCTTCGTACAGAAAAAGGCGAAGGAGCGTTTCCTCGAAAACCTGAAGCGCCGCACCGAGGCGATGATCCTCGGCGATCCGCTCGACTATGCCACCCATCTCGGCCCGCTGGTCTCCAAGGCCCAGCAGGAGAAGGTTCTCGCCTATATCGAAAAGGGCAAGGCGGAGGGCGCGACGCTTATCACCGGCGGCGGCATTCCCAACAATGTGTCGGGTGAGGGGGCTTACGTTCAGCCGACCGTGTTTGCCGATGTGACGGATGCCATGACCATCGCCCGCGAGGAAATCTTCGGGCCCGTCATGTGTGTGCTGGATTTCGAGGATGAGGACGAGGTTCTCGCCCGCGCCAACGCCACCGAATTTGGCCTCGCCGGCGGCGTCTTCACTGCCGACCTCGCCCGCGCCCATCGCGTGGTCGATCAGCTGGAGGCGGGCACGCTGTGGATCAATACCTATAATCTCTGCCCGGTGGAAATTCCCTTCGGCGGCTCCAAGCAGTCCGGTTTTGGCCGCGAGAATTCGGCGGCGGCGCTGGAGCATTATAGCGAGTTGAAGACGGTTTATGTGAGCACGGGGAAGGTGGAGGCGCCTTATTGACGGTTGGTGGGTGGGGCTTTACCCCCCTCTGCCCTGCCGGGCATCTCCCCCTCAAGGGGGGAGATCGATATGCGGCGAGGCCCTGCCCATCTCGACGTCAGCGAATGAAGCGGTGGTAGCGCCGCTTGCCGATCTCCCCCCTTGAGGGGGAGATGCCCGGCAGGGCAGAGGGGGTAAAGCCCCACCCACTGACAGTCAATCAATCGGAACCAACGCCCATCGGAGAGAGCAGATCATGCAAGCAGATTACGTCATCGTCGGCTCCGGCTCCGCAGGTTCCGCCATCGCCTATCGCCTGTCGGAAGACGGTCGTTATTCCGTCATCGTCATCGAGGCCGGCGGGTCGGATTTCGGCCCCTTCATCCAGATGCCGGCCGCACTCGCATGGCCGATGAGCATGAAGCGCTATAATTGGGGCTATCTCTCCGAGCCCGAACCGAACCTCGACAACCGCCGCATCACCGCACCGCGCGGCAAGGTCATCGGCGGCTCCTCCTCTATCAACGGCCTCGTTTACGTGCGTGGCCATGCCGAGGATTTCAACCGCTGGGAGGAGCTTGGCGCGCATGGCTGGGCCTATGCGGATGTGCTGCCTTACTTCAAGCGCATGGAACACAGCCATGGCGGCGAGGAGGGCTGGCGCGGCACGGGTGGGCCGCTGCACGTGCAGCGCGGCCCGGTCAACAATCCGCTGTTTCACGCCTTCATTCAGGCCGGCGCGCAGGCCGGTTTCGAGCTGACCGACGATTATAACGGCTCCAAGCAGGAGGGTTTCGGGCTGATGGAGCAGACGATCCATCATGGCCGCCGCTGGTCCGCCGCCAATGCCTATCTGAAACCGGCGCTGAAGCGCGGCAACGTCACGCTGGTCAACGGTTTCGCCCGCAAAGTCGTCATCGAGAACGGCCGTACGGTCGGTGTCGAGATCGAGCGCAAGGGCGTAGTCGAAACCGTCAAGGCCAGTCGCGAGGTCATCGTCTCGGCATCCTCGTTCAATTCGCCGAAACTGCTGATGCTCTCGGGCATCGGCCCCGCCGCGCATCTCAAAGACATGGGCATCGAGGTAAAGGCGGATCGTCCGGGCGTGGGTGCAAATCTTCAGGACCATATGGAGTTTTATTTCCAGCAGGTCTCCACCAAGCCCGTCTCGCTATACTCCTGGCTGCCATGGTTCTGGCAGGGCGTGGCGGGCGCGCAATGGCTGCTGTCGAAAGGCGGGCTTGGCGCCTCCAACCAGTTCGAGGCCTGTGCATTCCTGCGCTCCGCACCCGGACTGAAACAGCCTGATATCCAGTATCATTTCCTGCCGGTCGCCATTTCCTATGATGGCAAGGCGGCGGCGAAAAGCCATGGTTTTCAGGTGCATGTCGGCTACAACCTGTCGAAGTCACGCGGCAACGTCACGCTGCGCTCGGCTGATCCGAAAGACGATCCTGTCATTCGTTTCAACTATATGAGCCACCCGGAAGACTGGGAAAAATTCCGCCATTGCGTGCGTCTGACGCGCGAAATCTTCAGCCAGAAAGCCTTCGACGATTTTCGCGGGCCGGAAATCCAGCCGGGTGAAAAAGTGGCGAGCGACGATGAGATCGACGCCTTTTTGCGGGAACATCTGGAAAGCGCCTATCACCCCTGCGGCACCTGCCGGATGGGCGACAGGGACGATCCGATGGCTGTCGTCGATCCCGAATGCCGGGTGATCGGAGTGGAGGGCTTAAGGGTGGCGGACAGCTCGATCTTCCCGCATGTGACCTATGGCAACCTCAACGGCCCGTCGATCATGACCGGCGAAAAGGCGGCGGATCATATTCTCGGCAAAACCCCGTTGCCACGCTCCAATCAGGAACCATGGGTAAACCCGCGCGCGGCCGTCAGCGATCGGTGAGGATCAATGATAATCGTCCTCGCGCTGGTGGCGGATCGCGAGGATTGTTACTTTCTCGGCATTCTCTATCTCAAAAAGAATGACATAGCCTGACGATCCAAACGGAACGAGAAATTCCCGCAGAAACGAATTTTGCGCGTCAACTTTTCTGCAGCTCAAGGGAAAATCCGCAAGTGCAGAGATTCCTTTTTCTATTGCCCTGTAAGCTCGCGCCGCCGCGTGTTTGTCTTGGCGCAGGAGATGCGAATAAAGGCGCATTATATTGTCGCGCGCTCTGTCGGCCAGAAAAACCTGATATGTCACTTGTCGTCGTCTTCGGCGAGCTTTGCGTCGAGCATGGCTTTCAGTTCTGCAAGAACATCTTCCGCCCTGTGGTAAATGCCGGTTTTCTTCGACTCTTCACGTGCCGCCAAGCCGCGTGCGATGAAATCCGCCTGCGATTTACGGATTTCAACTTCCCGCCTTACAGAATTCTCAACGAAGGATGATAGCGTCTCACCATCCTTCAGTACGCTTTCTGCTGCTTCACGGAAATCGGCCGTCACACGCAGTGACGGTAATGTCGAAGTTTTCATCTCGTCGCTCCATGCGTCGCATTTGCGATGCGCATCATCTCCCACCTCTTGAAAAGAGTCAAATGCAAAACTTGCCAAGCTGGGTATCCAGGCAGATAAAAGGCCGTCCTACCCGCCTGTACCGAAATCACCGATCTGGACCGCCATGCCCGTCGACTACAAAAAGCTGAAGATGCTCCGCCGTTCCCGTGTCGTGTGGGGTTCGTGGCGGGTGTGGAGGCCGAGGGCGGTTTTCTGGATTGGCGCGATTGCGGTCGGCCTTATCAGCGTCGGTTTCGCTTGGGCGGCGGATCGAGCCCAGCACCTTTTCTTTACGGCAACCTCATCGGGCGAATGGGCCTTCCTGCTGCCGCTCATCGTCACGCCGCTCGGCTTCACGCTCTGCGCATGGCTGGCGATCACGGTTTTCCCCAATGCCGGCGGCAGTGGCATTCCGCAGGCGATTGCGGCGCGGCACCTGCGTGATGATGTGGACCGTTCACGGCTTCTGTCGCTGAAACTCGCTTTCGGCAAGGTGGTGCTGACGGTCGCCGGCCTTCTCTCCGGCGCTTCCATCGGCCGTGAAGGGCCAACCGTTCAGGTCGGGGCCTCCATCATGCTGCAGGCCGCCCGCTGGGGTGGCATCGCGCAGGCCAGGGGTCTCATTCTTGCCGGCTCGGCGGCAGGCATTGCGGCGGCCTTCAACACGCCGCTCGCGGGCATTGTCTTCGCCATCGAGGAAATGAGCAAGACCTACGAATCCCGTGCCAACGGCCTTGTCCTCACGGCCGTCATCCTCTCCGGTCTTGCGTCGCTCGCCCTGGTTGGCAGCTATACCTATTTCGGCACAAGTTCGGTCATGGCGAAAACCACGATGGACTGGCTGCTGGTGCTGATCTGCGGCGTTGGCGGCGGCGCATTTGGCGCGCTGTTCAGCGCCGGCGCCCTGAGATTGTCCGCGCGTATCCGGCGTTTCGCCCAGACCATGCCGTTGAAGCGGATGCTGGCGGTGGCGGCCGTCTGCGGCCTTGCCTCCGCTGTCATCGGTATTGCAACGGGCGGCGCGACCTTCGGAACGGGTTACGAACAGGCACGCGCCGCGATCGAGGGAGAAGCCGCTCCGGCCTTCTTTTTCCTCGAAAAGCTGGCGGCGACGTTCCTTGCCATGATGTCGGGCATCCCGGGCGGCATCTTCGCGCCGTCCTTGTCGGTGGGCGCAGGTTTCGGCAGCACCATGGCAAGCCTGCTCGGCACCAGCATCGGCCTCGGCGCAATCGTCGGCATGGCGGGATATTTCGCGGGCGTGGTGCAGGCGCCGATGACGGCTTTCGTCATCATTCTCGAAATGACCGGTAATCATGAAGGCGTCATTCCCATCATGGCCGCGTCGATGCTGGGGTATCTGACCTCACGACTTTTCTCCCGCGAGCCGCTTTATCACGGCCTGTCGCGGGTCTTCATCGCCCAGAGCATCCGCGCCCGGCGCGCAGCTCAGGCCAGCGAAACGTAACGTTTTAAGCGCGGATTCCCGCCACCCCGAAGTAACCCAGTCCCGGTATCTTCACGCCGGGCCGGCCAAAATCGAAGCCGGCGACGAGGCCGAGAAAATTGATCTCGAAACCGCTGCGCGCACCCGCCGAAACGCCGAACAACCCACCGAGCGACACGCTCGCATCCTTCCAGTCGTCGGCAATGTGATAGAACGCCCCGTTCGGCAGATAGTCGCGGCCCACCGCGTCGGGCGGCAATACCACGCCCAGTTCCGGCACGCTGCGCAGCACATGGGCAACGAAGGTGTTGGAGTTGGGGCCGGGATAGATGCGGTATCCGCCCGGTCGGCCATAGGGGTAATCGGCAATCGCCTTTTCGATCCTCGGAATAAGTTTTTCCGCTTCCGCGCCGTGAATGGCCACGACCTGGCGCGGCGTGTTGGAATACCAGAAGGCATCCGCCGCATACCCATTGTGGCGGATCGGCGTGCCCCAGCCCACTTTGTCATAACGGCCATAGGTCGCGGCACCCGGCTTTTTCAGCACGACCCACGCATGGCTGGCGACAGAGCCCTTGAAACCGCCGGTCATGGCGGAAAAGACGTAGACGGCGGCTTGCCCGTCATTGGTCGCGGCCGGCAGCATGCCGGAGGAAGACCATTTCGCGGCGCTCCAGCCCTGCGGGTGGTCCTTCATGGCCCATAAACCGGCCGACGTCAGTGCGGGCAGCAGGTAGATAACGGCAATCGCCAGCAGCAGACGTTTTGCAAATTTCACTGATAGCCCCGTGCATCGAAAAATCAATTGCGGTATCAACCACATGAAATCAGAATTTTTTGAGGCTGCGAACATGAACAATTCCGTTACCGTCGAAGTCGTCAGGGGCAACCTTGTCGAAAGCCGCCATCAGGGCCTTGCCGTGGTGGTGGATGGTGATGGCGGCGTGCTGTTTTCGGCTGGCGATATCGAGCGCGGCATCTTCCCGCGTTCCGCCTGCAAGGCCATGCAGGCGCTGCCGCTGGTGGAAAGCGGTGCCGCGGATGCCTATGGCTTCGGGAACCGCGAACTGGCGCTTGCCTGCTCCTCCCATTCCGGCGAGGACGCGCATGTGGAACTCGCCGCTTCGATGCTGGCGAAAGCGGGCAGGGATGCCGATACGCTGGAATGCGGCGCGCACTGGTCGTCTGACCAGAAAACCATCATCCATCAGGCCCGCACGCAGGAAAAGCCGACGGCGCTTCACAATAATTGCTCCGGCAAACATTCCGGCTTCATCTGCGCCTGCTGCCACACCGGCACGGATCCCAGAGGTTATGTCGGCTACGATCATCCGCTGCAGCGGGAAATCCGCGCCACGATGGCAAGCCTGACGGGTGCTGCTCTCGGTCAGGACAATTGCGGCGTCGATGGCTGCTCCATCCCCACCTATGCCGTGCCGCTCAAAGGGCTGGCGCATGGTTTCGCGAAAATGACGACGGGCAGGGGGCTGGAAGCGGGCCGTGCGAAAGCCTCGCGCCGTCTCGTCGAGGCCTGCATGGCGGAGCCCTTTTACGTGGCGGGCACCGGCCGCGCCTGCACGAAACTGATGCAGATCGCGCCGGGGAAAATCTTCGCAAAGACCGGCGCTGAAGGCGTTTTTGTCGCCGCCCTGCCGGAAAAGGGCATTGCCATGGCGGTGAAATGCGAGGATGGCACCACGCGCGCGGCCGAAGCCATGGTCTCGGCACTGCTCGCCCGCTATTTCGATGAGGGCAGCGCCGAAAAGCAGGCTCTGACAGGCATGGCCAACCGGCAGATGCGCAACTGGAACGGCATCCATGTCGGCGATGTCAGAGTCGTCGGGTTGTAAAATCCGGCATCAAAAACACGATAAAACCTTTGACGCGGCCGGTTGCCGGCACGATGATGGTTCGCCCTGTGCGTGATGGCCGACTCCCGGCCGCCGGCAGGGCCCGGCGTCCGCGACAGGAAGAGGTGGACGCCTTCATTGTCCTGGAGGTCGCATATCCATGTTCACACTGTTTTTCTCCCCCGGTTCCTGCTCGCGCGCCAGCCATATCGTGCTTGAGGAATCGGGCCTGCCCTACACGGCCCACCGCGTCAATTTCGCCGAGGGCGAACAGCGCTCCGAGACATTTCTGAAGATCAATCCGAAAGGCCGCGTACCGGCGCTCGCCACCGCGAGCGGTGTGCTGACCGAGACCCCGGCCATCCTCGCCTTCATCGCCCAGATGGCCCCGGAGAAGAAGCTCGCACCGCTTGACGATCCCTTCGAATTCGCCGTCATGCAGTCCTTCAACGCCTATATTTCTTCCACCGTGCATGTCGCCCACGCCCATGGCCGGCGCGGCAGCCGCTGGGCGAACGAGGAGAGTTCGTTTGCGGATATGAAGGCAAAGGTGCCGCAGACCATGGGCGAGTGTTTCGAACTGATCGAGCACGGCCTCCTGCACGGCCCGTGGGTTCTGGGCACGGCCTATTCGGTGGCCGATCCCTATCTTTTCGTCATGTCCGGCTGGCTGGAAAGCGACGGTGTGGACATTGCCCGCTTCCCGAAGGTGCATGACCACTTCCGCCGCATGAACGACCGCCCGGCGGTGCAGCGGGCCTTGGCGAGCGAGAGGGGTTAATAAGTTACTGCCGTCATCCTCGGAACAAGCCCGAGGATGACGTTGAGTACGGAGGGACGTCTCCAGTCCGCGCCCAAAGCTCGTGTCAAGCCGCTTCGGCCGCGCGCGTATCCCACATGGTCTTGAACGCCGTGCGGGCCTGGCAACGATCCAGCCAGGCTTTCAGCGCCGGATGGGCATCGAACAGTGGCTTGTGGCCCTGCGCGTAACGGACGATTTCCGCCGCGTTGAGATCGGCCACGGTGAAACGGTCGCCCACCAGATAGTCGTGGCTGGAAAGATGTTGCTCCAGCACCCGGAAGGGGCGCTTCAGCAGACGGGCGGCGACATCGATCACCGCTTTGCCGCTGTCGCTTTCCGACAGGCCTTCGGCGATGGCGGAGGAAATTTTCAGCGAATTGGTCTCGATTTCGGTCGCGGCAAAGAAAGACCATTGCAGCATCGCCGCATCTTCCTTCAGATCGACCGGGGCGAGCGGCCCGCCATATTTGCGCGCCAGGTAGAGATTGATGGCCATGGATTCGTAAAGCACCATGCCGTCATCCTCGATGCAGGGAATGGTGCCCATCGGGTTGACGGCGAGGAACGCTGGCGACAGCGTGTTGAGCGGCGCGTCCGCTGCCAGCGGATCGGCAAGGCGGCGGGCCTGTATGACCGGCACATGCCTGAATTCTATGCCCAGTTCCCCTGCCAGCCACAGTGTGCGCGTGGCGCGGGAGCGGTAGACACCGTAAATCGTCAACATCGAAATTACCCCTTGACCAGTTCGATGCGCGGCACGTTACGGTTTCGTTGTTTTAAAGTGAAGTTGCAGATCGCCGGGGCAGCTATGATTTTTTCTGATCCGTGAAGAAGTCCGTATCCGGGGAGAGCCGGTATTCGAAACGGTCGATGAACCGCTCGAACAGGCGTGCGAAAGTCTCCACATCGTCGGCCGGCCATCCCTCCATCACATCCTCGATGACGCTCATCTTGGTGCGGCGCATTTCCTGCAGCAGGCTGGTGCCGAGCGGCGTGATCTCGACGATGCTGCGACGGCCATCCTCCTGCGAGACACCGCGCTTCAGCAGGCCGCGCCCGACCATATCCGCGACGACACGGCTGCCACGGGAAGGATCGATGCGCATGCCCTCGGCAATCGCACCGACGGTGACATCGCCTTCGGCACGCCGCAGAATATCGAGAACGTCAATATGCGAGAGTTCGAGACCCGGAGCGAGCTTGGCAAGTGCCATGCGGCCGATGATGCGGCGGCCGATCATGATGCGCATGCGCGTCATCGTATTGCCGATCCGCTTGATGTCCTCGGGCAGATCCTCGTTCCAGTTTTCCTCACTCACCACGCTTTGCCGTTCCTTTCATTGCCAGTTCGCGATCACATTTAGAGCATTTCCAGTAAAAGTGCGTAGCGGTTTTACATCAGGACAATGCGCAAAAACAAAAACATGGAGCGCGCCCGACGCTTCGATTTAACCGGACGCGCTCGTCCAGTAGCATGGATGTCAAAAACTTGCCATTGACATATATGTGCTGATAGCACACAAATTGTCGCAGCAAAACCGCCGGAACTCAACGAGATTTTCATGGATATGTCCGCAGCCCCCGTGGCGCCGCTTGTGTCGGATCATCGGCGCAGGCTCATCGTCTTTCTGTTTCTGATGCTGGCCATGTTCATGGCGACCCTCGACAACCAGATCGTATCGACAGCACTTCCCACCATCGTCGGCGAGTTCGGCGCGCTGGAGCGCTTCGGCTGGATCGGCTCGGCCTATCTTCTGGCGACCAGCGCGGTCATGCCTGTTTATGGCAAGCTCGGCGATCTGTTCGGGCGCAAATATGTGATGATCGCGGCGGTCATCATCTTCACGCTCGGCTCGCTTGCCTGCGGTCTGGCCTGGTCGATGGATTCGCTGATTGCGGCGCGGGTCCTGCAGGGGCTTGGCGGCGGCGGCATCATGGTGTCGATCTTCTCCGTCAATGCGGATCTGTTCGAGCCGCGTGAACGCGCCCGCTACCAGAGCTATTCCAGCCTCACCATCATGGCGTCGGGCAGCGTCGGTCCGATCCTCGGCGGCACGATGAGCGACCTGTTCGGCTGGCGATCAATCTTCCTCATCAACCTGCCGCTTGGCATCATCGTCATTGCGGGCCTGGCGCTGATGCTGCCCTATCGCCGCCCGGCCCGCCAGCCGAAGATCGATTATCTCGGCGCGGTCCTCCTGGCGGCCACCATTGCCAGCGTGGTCTTCTGGGCCGACAGCAGCGAATTGTTCGGTTCGCTGATCGCGGCCCCAAGCCTCGGTATCATCGCCTTCGCCGTCATTGCCGCTTTCCTCTGGGTGCAGGTGGAGCGGCGTGCGCCGGAACCCGTCGTACCGCTCAGGCTGTTCAAGGATTCGACCTTTCCGTTATTGATGATCGTCTCGCTGACCAGCGGCGGTATCGGTATCGGCATGGTCAATTATTATGCCCTGTTCCTGCAGACCACGACCGGGCTTTCGCCTTCCCATGCCGGCCTGTTCTTCATCGCCGTCACCGGCGGCATCGTCATGGGCTCGCTATCGGCGGGACGGCTGATTTCGATCACCGGTGTCTACAAGCCCTTCTCGGTGGCGGGTCTTTCGATCAACCTCATCGCCATGCTGCTGTTCACGCAGATGCATGCCGGAACGCCGCTTCCCCTGATCGCCGCGCTGATGCTGGCGCAGGGCTTCGCCGTTGGCCTCGGCCAGCAGGCGCCAATCATCGGTGTGCAGAATTCCGCGCCCAAGGCGGATATCGGTGCCGCGAGCGGCGCGGTGACCCTGACCCGCATGGGGGGCGCCGCCATTGCCATTTCGGTCTATGGCGCCATCGTGTCATCGAGCCTCAAGGGCGTGGCGGTCGATATTCCCGGTGTCGGCAGAATAGAGGAACTGACGCCGAAAATGCTCTCCGAACTGCCCGCCGCCTCACAGGCCGCCGTTGCCTCGCTTTATTCGGATGCGTTTACGCCGCTCTTCTTCGCCGCGGCCGCAACCGCCGCCATCGGCCTTGCGGCGGCGCTGATGCTGAAACCGGTGCGACTGCCGGCGGCGGTGCAGGCAAAGCCGGCCGAAGGGGCGGGGGAGTAGGGAAGTGCAGTCTGCAGGCTGGCGCGAATGCCAGCCTCACGCGGCGTTCAGTGATTTTTCGACAGCCAGCCGGAAGCCCAGCGCATGCAGGACTCTCTGCACGGTCTCGTAGCGGAGCTTCGAACCAGGTTTAAGCGCTTTATATAGGCTCTCCCGGCCGAGACCAGAGGCATCCGCGACATGCGACATTCCGCGAGCCCTGGCAACTGCGCCAAGGGCGGCGATGAACACATCGGGGTTTTCGTTTTCCATCGCCACTGCCAGATATTCGATCATGGCTTCGTCGCTATCAAGATAGTCCGACACATCGAATTTGCTAAATTCCGTCATGACCATCCCCTCCTATTGTTTGCGCCATCGCGATTGCGCGCTTTATGTCCCACTTCTGCGACGACTTATTCCCGCCGATCAGAAGGAAGTAAATCCTCTTTCCGACACGCGTGAAATAGACCCGATAACCCGGACCACAGTGGATGCGCATCTCTGAAACGCCTCCACCCACCGGCGCGCAATCGCCGAAATTCCCATGCTCGGCTGCCGTGAGGCGATGAAGAATCCGTACCTTTCCGGTGCGATCTTTCAAAGCCTTTAGCCACTCGTCGAACTCTGCTGATTTCTCGAAACTGTTCGTCATGAATTGTATCCGATTGGATACATTTCCGCAAGCACCAATCCCATGGCTACCCTCCAGCCGGTCGCACGCGGGCGTTGCGCCTGCGAACTTTGTAATGCAACGCTGATACAGGCCCGGCCCAAAATCGAAATGACAGGGAGGCGGGGGCCAAACAAAATCGCCCCCACTGGAAATTTAACGCCCGTTCCGCGTTATGCTCGCAGCACTTTACATTCGCGCGGGCGGCCCTATCTCAATGAATATGAAGCCGGAACAGCTGCTGAATTCCACGCCCAAAGGCCTCTATTGCCCGGCGGGCGATTTTTATATCGACCCCGTGCGCCCGGTGGCGCGGGCGCTCATCACCCATGGCCATTCCGATCACGCCCGTGCCGGCCATGGCGCGGTGCTGGCCACGCGCCAGACGCTGGATATCATGCGTATCCGCTATGGGGAGGATTTCTGCGGCAGCGAGCAGGCGGTCGCATTCGATGAGAGGGTGGAGGTGAACGGCGTCACCGTCGGTTTCCATCCCGCCGGCCATGTGCTGGGTTCGGCGCAAATCTCCGTGGAAATGAATGGCCTGCGCATCGTTGCGTCCGGCGATTACAAGCGGGGTGTCGACCCCACCTGCGCGCCCTTCGAGACGGTACCCTGCGATGTCTTCATCACCGAGGCCACCTTCGGTCTGCCGGTGTTTCACCATCCGCTGCCGCGCGTGGAAATCGGCAAGCTGCTGACCTCCATCCGGCAGTTTCCGGAACGCACCCATCTCGTCGGGGCCTATTCGCTCGGCAAGGCGCAGCGCGTTATCAGGCTGCTTCGCGACAACGGTTATGCCGATCCGATCTACATTCACGGCGCATTGGCGCGGCTTTGCGATTATTACGTCTCGCAGGGCATCGATCTCGGTGATCTACGCCCCGCAACGCTCGAAAAAAGCGATCCTTCCGCCTTCAAGGGCGCCATCGTCGTCGGCCCGCCCTCGGCCTTTCAGGAGCGCTGGGCGCGGCGCTTCAACGAGCCGCTCATCGCCTTCGCCTCCGGCTGGATGATGGTGCGGCAGCGGGCGAAGCAGGGTGGCGTGGAACTGCCGCTGGTCATATCAGACCATTGCGACTGGCCGGAACTCCTGGAAACCATCGGGGAAATCGGTCCGCAGGCCGTCTGGGTTACCCATGGCCGTGAGGAGGCGCTGGTCCGCTGGTGCGAATTGCAGGGCATTGCGGCCAAGCCGCTGCATCTTGTCGGCTATGAAGACGAGGGGGATTGAGATGAAAGCCTTCGCCACCCTTCTCGACCGCCTTGTCCTCACCCCCTCGCGCAACGGCAAGCTGAAGCTTCTCACCGATTATTTCCGCGATACGCCCGATCCAGACCGGGGTTACGGACTGGCGGCGATTGCCGGCACGCTGGACCTGAAAAGTGTCAAGCCTGCCCTGCTGCGCGATCTGGTGCTGGAGCGCATGGACGAGGTGCTGTTCCGTTATTCCTACGACTATGTCGGCGATCTGGCCGAAACCATTTCGCTGGTCTGGGGCAATATCGGCGGTGCTGACGATTCCGAAGCGCAGGACCCGCGCCTCGGCGAAGTCGTCACATTGATGAATTCTCTGGGGCGTACCGAGGTGCGCGGCGCGGTGCGCGATCTGCTCGACCGGCTCGATACCTCCTCGCGTTTCGCTTTCCTCAAACTCGCAACCGGCAGCCTGCGCATCGGCGTTTCGGCGCGGCTGGCGCGACAGGCGCTGGCGGATTTCGCGGATAAAGACATCACCGAAATCGAGACCCTCTGGCACGGGCTGACACCGCCCTATACGCCGCTTTTCGCATGGCTTGAGGGGAAGTCCGGGCGGCCGGTGCTGGCGACGCCCGCCATCTTCCATTCGGTGATGCTGGCCACACCGGTTTCCGATGGCGACCTCGATGCGCTGGACCCGGCCGACTACGCCGCCGAATGGAAATGGGACGGCATTCGCGTGCAATTGTCCCGCGCAGGCGCCACGCGAAAACTCTATTCCCGCTCCGGCGACGATATTTCCGGCGCTTTCCCTGACGTTCTGGAGGCGATCGATTTCGAAGGCGTGATGGATGGCGAATTGCTGATTGGCGGGACAGCGCGCTCCAACAATCTCACCCGCACCTTCTCGGATCTACAGCAGCGGCTGAACCGCAAGACGGTGACAACGAAGATGCTGGATGATTATCCCGCCTTCATCCGCGCTTACGATCTGCTGTTCGAGGGGGAGAGCGATATTCGCGCGCAGACCTATCTGGAGCGCCGTGGCAGGCTGTCGGATATCATCGATCACGCACCGCATGACCGTTTCGACCTCTCGCCGCTGATCGGCTTTTCCAGCTGGCAGGAACTGGACGCCCTGCGCGCCGCGCCGCCCGATCCGGTGATCGAAGGCGTGATGATCAAGCGCCGCGACAGCGCCTATCAGGCCGGTCGCGCCAAGGGGCCGTGGTTCAAGTGGAAGCGCGATCCCTACAATATCGATGCCGTCATGATGTATGCGCAGCGCGGCCACGGCAAAAGGTCGAGCTATTATTCCGATTTCACCTTCGGTGTCTGGGCGGAAGGAGAGGATGGCGAACAGCTCGTTCCCGTGGGCAAGGCCTATTTCGGTTTCACCGACGCGGAACTCGAAGTGCTGGACAAGTTCGTGCGCGACAACACCGTCGAGCGTTTCGGCCCGGTGCGGGCGGTGCGGGCCACGCCGGATTTCGGTTTTGTGCTGGAAGTGGCCTTTGAGGGCATCAATCGCTCCACCCGCCACAAATCCGGCGTCGCCATGCGGTTTCCGCGCATTGCGCGGCTGAGAGCCGACAAGCTGCCGGCCGAAGCGGACCGGCTTTCGACGCTGGTTGCGATGATCGATGGTGCGGAAGGGTAAGGTGGCCGTCCAGAAATTGCCATGAATGCTGCGAATACATTGTTGTCATTCGCGAATCCGTGATTGGACAGTCTCCCGCCGCAGTGCTGAACTGCTAATATTACCATCCCCGTCTTCAGGTGTATTCATGGCAGATAAGCGCCTTCTTTCCTCAGCCTTCGGACAGGAAGAAAGCGGCACTATATGCCCGGGCCTGACGCGGCGTGGCCTGCTTGCGGGTGCCATGGGCCTGTCGGCGGCGGCGCTTCTGCCGCACGGCGCAAAAGCGGGCATTGCCACGCCTCAGGTTCTGCCACTGGAACGGCAGGATTATGCGGTGGCGCGTCAGCACTTCCACACCCGTCTGTTGCGAAAAATGGCGGCGCCGGAGAAATCCGCGGCCCTCGGCACGCCGCCCGGGGCGCAGCGCGTCACCTATCCGGGCGGGCCGGATGGTTCCATCGAGCTGGTCGCCTGGCTCTCCCATTACCAGCCATCAAAAACGCTGAAACCCGCGGTCCTGTTTCTCCATGGCGGCAACGCCACCGGTGATGGCCACTGGGCGCTGATGAAGCCCTATTGGGAAGCGGGTTTCGTCGTGCTTCTGCCGTCCTTCCGTGGAGAAAATGGCCAGAGCGGCAATTACTCCGGCTTTTATGACGAAACGGCGGATGCGCTGGCGGCGGCAACCTATCTGGAAAACCTGCCTGGCATAGACAGCAGGCGCTTCTTCATTGCCGGTCATTCCAATGGCGGCACACTGACGCTTCTGGCCGCCATGAGCCGCAGGTTCCGTGCCGCAGCCCCCATCTCGGCAGGCGTCAATTCCTGGCGTTATTTCAACCGCTATACCGACGAGATCTGTTTCGACGAGACCGACGAGCGCGAATTCATCATGCGTTCCTCCGTCTGTTTCGGCCCCAGCCTCAAATGTCCGGCGCTGTTGCTGCGCGGCGATGAGGAGCGGCCTTTCGACGCCGATCATCAGCTTTTCGTGGATCGTGCCCTGACATCCGGGTTCAAGGTCGACAAAAAGCTTTTGCCCGGCACGCATATTGGTGTGGTGCCGGGCGCGGTGGTGGAAAGCATCCGCTTCTTCAATCAATTCGCCTGAAAAGGGCTGAAAACCGCCGCTGCGGTTTTCAGCCCTTCCGTGAAATCAGGCGCTCTTCTTGAAATAACCGAGCAGCCGCATGGCATTGGCGGTCACCAGAACCGTCGCGCCGGTATCGGCGAAGACGGCGAGCCACAGGCCGGAAAGGCCGGTGACGGTCGTGACCAGAAACACCGCCTTCAGGCCGAGCGCGATGGTCACATTCTGGCGGATGTTGCTCATGGTGGCGCGCGACAGGCCGATGAGGCGGGCGGCATCGCCGACATTGTTGCGCATCAGCGCCGCATCGGCGGCTTCCATAGCCACATCGGTGCCCGAGCCGATGGCGACACCGACGCTGGCGGCGGCAAGGGCGGGCGCATCGTTGATGCCGTCACCCACCATCACCACGGTCTTCTTTGCCGCAAGCTTGCGGATTTCCTCGACCTTGTTCTGCGGCAGGAGTTCGCCGCGTGCTTCAAGGCCCAGCGTGTTGCCGATGGCACGCGCCGTGCGGGCATTGTCGCCCGACAGCATCAGCGAGGAAATGCCCATTTCCTTCAGCGCCCTGACGCCGTCAGCCGCATCCTTGCGCGGTTCGTCGCGCATGGCGAAGAGGCCGCTTGCCGCACCGCCGGCCATGACGACGGCCACCGTCTTGCCTTCGCTCTCAAGCGCAGTGATGCGGTCGGCAAGGTTCTTCGAGACGGTGCCCACCTCGGTCGCAAAGCGCGGCGCGCCGATGAACAGCTTCTTTCCGCCAACGGTGCCCTGCATGCCGCGACCGGAAATCGCCTTGATATCCGAACCGGGCAGGGGCTTCACGCCGGCCTTTTCGGCATGGTTGACGATGGCTCTGGCAAGCGGATGGCTCGATTCATGCTCGATGGTGGCGGCTTCGGCGATCAGCCCGGTCTCGTTGCCGTCAAGTGCCACCACGTCGGTCACCACAGGTTCGCCAAGCGTCAGCGTGCCTGTTTTGTCGAAGGCGACGGTTTCGGTGCGCGCCAGCATCTCGATGACGGCGCCGCCCTTCACCAGCATGCCGTGCCGGGCCGCAGCCGAAAGGCTGGAGGCTATTGCCGCGGGAACGGAGATGACCAGCGCGCAGGGGCAACCGATCAGCAGCAAAGCGAGGCCGCGGTAAATCCACGTATCCCAGTCACCGAGGCCGGCAAGCGGTGGCACGATGATGGTGAGCACGGAGATCGCCACGATCAGCGGCATGTAATAACGCGAGAAATTCTGGATGAAGCGTTCGGTCGGCGCGCGCGCATCCTGCGCTTCCTCGACCAGCGTGATGATGCGGGCGATGGTGTTGTCTTCCGGCGCGCGGTCGACGCGGATGCGCAGCGAACCGTCATGGTTGATCGAACCGGCAAAGACGCGGGCGCCTTTTTCCTTGGCGACCGGGATGCTTTCGCCGGTCATCGGCGATTCGTCGACGCTCGATTCGCCCTCCATCACCACGCCATCGGCGGAGATGCGGTCACCGGGCCGCGCCACGACCACCTGGCCGATGCGGACCTGATCGGCCGGCACCTGCCGCAACGTGCCGTTTTCTTCCACCAGCGCTGTCTTCGGCAGCAGCGAGCCAAGCGCCTTGATGCCGGAACGTGCCCGCGCGGCTGCAAAGCCCTCAAGCAGTTCGCCGATCGAAAAGAGCAGCACGACGATGGCGGCTTCCTCCGCCTCGCCGATGAAGATCGCGCCGATGGCGGCAATGGTCATCAGCATCTCGATGGTGAAGATCGCACCGAAGCGGGCGGCGTTGAAGGCATTGCGTGCAATCGGAAACAGCGTCACCAGCGTGGCGATGATGAAGGCATAGCCGCCCCAGGCCGGGAAGGTCAGTTCCGCCGCATAGGCAACCGCGACCAGAATGGTGCCAGTGAAGGTGTTGCGGGCCTTTGCCGTGCGCCACCATGCTCCTTTTTCATCCGCGCCATGGGTGTGTCCGGCCTCACTGCCAGAGGCCACTGCCGCCGGCTGCGCCTTCTCGTGCGAATGCTTGGCGTGATCATGGTCGTGGCCGCCGCAATTGGCGTGGTCGTGGTCATGATCCGCGTGATCGTGATCTGAATGATCATGGCCGGAATGATCGTGGTCATGATCATGATCGTGATCGTGGTTATGGCCGCCGCAGGATCCATGGTCGTGCGTCTGGTCATCCGTCTTTTCGCGTGCGGCCTTTTCCTGCGGCAGCAGGGCGGGTTTGAAGCCGAGCTTGCGCAGCGTGTCCTCGACCTTGTCGACTGCGGTTTTCCCCTCCGTGAGCGAGAGGTTCAGCCTCTCGCGCGCGACAGAGACCTTGACGTCGGCAACACCGGGCAGACGGGAGAGTGCCGTCTCGATCTTCGCTGCACAGCTGCCGCAATCCATGCCGCCGACCGAAAAGGTCAGGGCATTGCTCTTCTCACCGCTTAGCCCCTTGTTGCTTGGCCCAGTGTCGCTTGGCCCAGTGTCGCCTGGCCCGGTGTCGGCATGATGGCCGCCGCAGGTGGAATGGTCGTGATGATCGGCCTCGATTTTTGCCTGCGGAGCCTTTTCCCGCGGCAGCAGGGCGGTTTTGTAACCGAGCTTGCGGACGGTTTCCTCGATCTTTTCAACCGAAGTCTTGCTCTCGTCGAGTGAAAGCTTCAGCCGTTCGCGCGCCACCGAGACCTTGATGTCACCCACACCCGGCAGCCGGGTCAGCGCCGTCTCGATTTTGGCCGCGCAGCTGGCGCAATCCATGCCGCCGACCGTGAAGGTCAGTTCCCCGTCGTCGCCGTTCAGATTGCCGCGTGTCGAAATATTCATGGTTTTCGCTCCTGAATTCCAGTCGACAGTCAATCTGGCACCTCTAGCAACTAGAGGTTCAAGGGCAAAAATGCGATTTTCCGATTTTATTTGAAAAAGGCGACGCCAGCTTCGCGCCAGCCGCACGGTTCATCATGCAGGCATATTGGATTCCATGAAGCGGTTCAGATGACAGCACTCCTTTTGAAAACCTGCCGCCGGGCGGCCTCTCTGGCGGGCCTTGCGGCTCTGTCGCTCCTGAGCGGCTGCCTTTTCGTGACGGATACGACCCGCATGGACCCGGATGTCTTCGTGCGGGAGACAGCGCCGGTCTTCAACTTCAATTCCGTAAGCTCCAATCGCCAGCCGGAACTGCCGCCGCAGCCTGGCCAGCTTTCGACGCGCCCGCCGGACCTGTTCCGCACCCGTTTCCATCAGGAATATGGCCCGCCGGTACGCGGGCAGGGGCTGAACGCGCCGCAGGTTCAGGGGCAGGCGGCACCGCTCGTCCCGGATCGCATGGCGACCTACGGCCTGCCGGTCTCCAATCCGCTGCATCGCGTCATGTATGGCCCGATCCGCGATGATGACCGCTCGCTTCCGGCTATTCCCTATGGTCGCATCGATCCGCGTTATCTGCGGCAGGAAGTCAGCTATCAGACGGCGGAAGCACCCGGCACCATCGTCGTCGATACCAGGCAGCACTTCCTCTATCTGGTGCAGCCGGGCGGCAAGGCGATCCGTTACGGCGTCGGCCTCGGTCGTGACGGTTATGCCTGGTCGGGTCGCGGCAAGATCCAGTGGAAGGCGAAATGGCCGCGCTGGACGCCGCCCGATGAAATGGTCAAACGCCAGCCGGAGCTCGCTTCCATTTCCGCCGCCAATGGCGGCATGACGCCGGGTCTCAACAATCCGCTCGGCGCGCGCGCTCTTTATATCTTCAAGGATGGCAAGGACACGCTTTACCGGGTGCACGGCACGCCGGACTGGCAGTCCGTCGGCAAGGCCACCTCGTCCGGCTGCGTGCGCATGCTCAACCAGGATGTCATTGACCTTTACGAGCGCGTGCCGCAAGGGGCGCAGATTGTGGTTATCTGACCACGTTCTAAAAGAAAGCGCGGGGATGGGTGGCTCCTCCAGCGGCTTGTCGCTGGCTTTTAGCGGTTGGTTAACTATTTTCGCAATACGCCTGAAACGTGGAACAAACGACGTACAACGGCGATCCAGGCCGTTCGAAATGTGGGACAATCCGGACTTATGACGAGCACCGACACAGATCTTTCCAGACGTACTTTCCTTTCCCTTCTGGGCATCTCCTCCGCTTCGCTTCTCGCGGGCTGTGCCTCGTCCGGTACGGGGGATGCAATCCGCCAGCAGGCGAGCGCCATCGGCAGCGATTTCCGCCAGATGTTCTCGCCCGGCGTCAGCGATGCGGAACTGGCCGTCATGTACGGCTCGGTTGAGGACGGCGGTTACGTCATTCCCGCCGTACCCTATCAGAAAATCGACCGGCGTTATTATCGCCAGCGGGTCGTCGACCCGACCGGCGAGCGCCCCGGCACCGTCGTCGTCGATACGCGCTCGCGCTTCCTTTATGTCGTGGAGCAGGGCGGCAGCGCCATGCGTTACGGCGTCGGCATCGGCCGCGATGGTTTCGCCTGGTCGGGCGAAGGCGTCATCCAGTGGCGTCAGAAATGGCCGAAATGGACCCCGCCGGACGAAATGGTCGCCCGCCAGCCGGAACTCACCAAATATTCGTCCAAGAATGGCGGCATGCCGCCGGGCCTGAAGAATCCGCTGGGTGCGCGCGCGCTCTATATCTTCCAGAACGGCAAGGACACGCTTTACCGCCTGCACGGCTCGCCGGAATGGAACTCCATCGGCAAGGCCGTCTCTTCCGGCTGTGTGCGACTGATGAACCAGGACGTCATAGACCTCTACGACCGCGTGCCGCAGAAGGCACGTGTGGTGGTATGGCAGTAAGCCGAAGCATATTCGCATAAAAAAGGCGGCCTCGTGCCGCCTTTGGTTTTTCAGGGTTGCGTGCGGGCGAGGCCATCCTTCAACGCATTCACCCGGTCCCGCAGCTGCGCCAGTTCCTCCAGCCCGCAGCCGGTGGAGGCGCCGATTGCGGCCATGATCTTCACGCCCTCTTTTTTGAGGTCGGCGCCCTTTGGTGTCATGGCCACCAGAACCTGTCGCTCGTCCACGGTACCGCGCTTGCGGGTGATCAGGCCCGCCTGTTCGAGCCTTTTCAGCAGTGGCGACAGCGTGCCGGAATCGAGCCCCAGCATTTCGCCAAGCGCCTTGACGGTGGAGGTCTGCTTTTCCCACAGGGCCATCATGACCAGATATTGCGGATAGGTCAGTCCGATCGGATCGAGCAGCGGCTTGTAGGCACGTGTGAAGGCGTGCGCTGCGCCATAAAGGGCAAAGCATATCTGCTGGTCCAGCCTCAACAGGCTTTCCATCTTCGTGTCGTTGCCCTCTGCGCCCATAGTCCTGCTCCAAAATAAAACCGGGGAGGGAACAATCGGCCCCCGCTTTCGGTTCCTGCCGCATGGATGCGCGGCGAAATTTCGTGAAAACTATCGCAAAAAACAAATTTTCATTCAACGCGCAAAATCATATTGCGCACAATTTAATTGTTCGCTATAAAACATTCAACACCAACCCGAAGGGAGTAAATGCCATGCCTATTCTCTATACGACCAAAGCATCCGCCACCGGTGGCCGCGCTGGCAACGCCAAGTCGGAAGACGGCGTTCTCGACGTTACGCTGACCGTTCCGAAGGAACTCGGTGGCGATGGTGCCCGTGGCACCAATCCGGAGCAGCTGTTCGCCGCCGGTTATTCCGCCTGCTTCCTGGGCGCACTGAAATTTGTTGCCGGCAAGGAAAAGGTAAAGATTCCTGAAGACACGACTGTGACGGCGACAGTGGGCATCGGCCCGCGTGAGGATGGTGGCGGTTTCGGCATCGAAGTATCGCTGAAGGCGAATATTCCGGGTGTCGAGCGCGAAGTCGCCGAAAAGCTCGTTGCCGCCGCCCATATTGTCTGCCCTTACAGCCACGCCATGCGCACCTCCACGGAAGTGCCGGTCTCGGTTGCCTGATATTGCAGAGATGAAAAGCGAGGCCGGGCTTGTCCCGGCCTTCTTGTTTTCAGAAATAAAAATGCTATATTCTTTCTGAAGAAAGGATATGCGCCATGAATGTTCACGCCAAGACTGCCATGGATTCTCCCGCACAGGGCAGGGTCGTCACTAAGGCCGTCATCGCCGCCGCCGAGCGGCTGGGCCTGAATGCCGCCCGCACGGCGGATATTCTCGGCGTTTCAGCCCCTACGGTGTCGCGCATGAAGCGGCTCGATTTCCTGCTGGAGCCGGGCGCCAAGTCTTTCGAACTGGCGGTGTTGCTGATCCGGGTTTTCCGCTCGCTGGACGCAATCGCCGGCGGTGACGAGGTGGTGGCGAAGAACTGGCTGCGCAACCACAATGTTGCGCTGAACGCCGTGCCTGCCGACAAGCTGACCACCATTACCGGATTGATCGATGTCCTCTCCTATCTGGACGCCCGACGCGCTCCTGTCTGAAAAACGCGCCGTATCGGGAAAATACTGGCGGCTGGTCGAGGCGCAGCATCAAGTATCCACCATGAAGCTGGTGGATACGGTGGATGAGCAATCGCTGCTGGAAGATATTCTCGAGACGAGCAAGCGGCCGTTTCCGCCCGAATGCGCCGGTCTCGATTATCTTCTCGCCACGCCTTTCCGTTATGGTGCCGCCTATCCGCACGGTTCGCGTTTCCGCCGTGCGGGTTTCACCGAAGGGGTTTATTACGCTGCGGCGAAGGTGGAGACGGCGCTGGCCGAAATGGCCTTTTACCGGCTGCTGTTTTATGCCGAATCGCCGGGTACGCCGCTGCCCGCCAATCCCGCCGAATATTCCGCCTTCGCCGCCCGTGTCGCCACCGGTGCCGCACTTGACCTGACGAAACCGGAACTGAACCGTGACGAGCGGCTGTGGACCGATCTCACGAATTACGAGCCCTGCCAGGCGCTTGCCGACAAGGCGCGGGAGGCGAAGGTCGAGGCCATCCTTTATCGCTCGGTGCGCGATCCGGCAGGCGGCCTTAACATCGCAATTCTGTCGCCAAAGGCCTTTGCTGCCAAAACGCCTGTAGATCGAATGAGCTGGCGCATTCACCTGTCGAAAACCGGGGTGCAGGCCCTGTGCGAATTTCCGATGCGGCGGGCCGGTTTTTCTGTCTCGGATTTTGCCGGTGATCCGCGTCTGGCCGGCCTCTTGGGGTGACGGCCGCTGGTTGAGCGGACGCTGCCGCCTGTTTCTTCTCCCCACCGGGGAGAAGGCGGCCCGAAGGGTCGGGTGAGGGGGCAACGTTGCCGAATATCTCTAGCCTTGCCCGCTCATCCCGCTGCCGCGGACTTCTCCCCGGCGGGGAGAAGAAACAAGCGGCATCCCCTCCGCCTGTTCAGGCCCAGCCGCAAGCCTGAGTCCCGCTACTGCTTGCCCACACGGGCGCGCAGTTCTTCCACATGCGCTGCGATTTCCGGCGTTACGGCATCGCCAAAATCTTCCATTTCGAACAACGGGCGGATTTCGATTTCGCTGCGCTCCAGCATCGGGTTGGGGCAGCGTTTCACCCACGCCACCGCCTCATCCATGTCCTTGACATTCCACAGCCAGAAGCCGGCGACCAGCTCGTTGGTATGCGGGAAGGGGCCGTCGACGACAGTGCGGCTGTCGCCATCAAAAACAACCCTCTTGCCCTTGGAGGAGGGGTGCAGGCCGTCGCCGGATTGCATGATGCCGGCATTGACCAGTTCCTCGTTGAATTTTCCCATTGCCTCCATGAGTTCAGTCGTGGGCATCACGCCATCTTCGCTGCTCTTGGTGGCTTTTACAAAAACGATTGCACGCATGGTCTTTCCTCCTAGATTGCGTTTTCCGGGTCGTTTCATTCGTAGTTTCGTTTTCCAGCACGACGGCCCGATGACATTCTGGCCGATAAACGTGGCGTCATGCCGTCATGCTGTCAGCCGAGATCGATAAGATCGCGGCGCAGCCGGTCGGGGTCGCCACTGCCGATTTTCGCTTCGATTTCGGCATGGGTCTGTTCCCAGATGGGAAAGGCCGCCGCAAGCACGGCCATGCCATCCGCCGTTAGCCGCAGCCGCTTGCCGCGCCTGTCCTTCGGGTCCTGTTCGATACTGACCAGCCCGCGCCGTTCCAGCGGCTTCAACGCCGCCGTCAGCGTCGTGCGGTCCATGGCGAGAAGATGGGCCACTGGCCCCATCGGCGGCGGCTCCGGCCGATTGAGCGACATCAGCAGGGAAAACTGGCCGTTATTGATGCCAACAGGCTTCAGCGCATTGTCGAACAGCCGCGCCAGAGCCCGCGCCGCACGCTGCGCATGCAGGCAGAGACAGGCGTCCCGCACGAAAAGAGTTGTCGAAAAAGGAATCACGCTGGCGTTTGACATGGGATAAATATGTTGATATCAACCTAATTAGTCAAGCGGAACTTGATGCACCGCTGATGGTTTAACTGACTTTCAATGCAGAAATAGGCGGCGCCCTCCGGTGGAGCGGGGTGGTGCCGTGGTGAAAGACGGATCCAAGGAGGAAAGATCATGTCTCATCCCGTCGTTTCGAAAGAGGAGTGGCTTGCGGCCCGCCGCGATCTGCTGGTGAAGGAAAAGGAACTGACCCGCGCCCGCGACAGGCTGAACGAAGCCCGGCGTGGATTGCCCTGGGAAGAGGTGACGAAGGACTATATTTTCGACGCGCCTTCCGGCCCGAAATCGCTGAAGGAACTGTTCGGTGATTGCAGCCAGCTCATCGTTTATCACTTCATGCTGGCGCCTGACTGGGAGGAGGGCTGCACCGGCTGTTCCTTTTTCGCCGACCATGTCGATGGCGCGATGATCCATCTGAAACATGGCGATGCGGGTTTCGTCGCGGTTTCCCGCGCGCCGCTTGAAAAGATCGAAGCCTATAGAAACCGCATGGGCTGGAAGTTCCCATGGGTTTCCGCAGCGGACAGCGATTTCAATTATGATTATCAGGCTTCCTTCCGTGATGAGGATATCAAGGGCGGGGCCATCACCTATAATTACCGTGAAATCGAACCGATGGGCGATCTGAAGGATCTGCACGGCGTCAGCATTTTCGCCAAGGGCGAAGATGGCAAGATTTATCACACCTACTCGGCCTATGCCCGCGGCATGGAACAGGCGCTCGGCACGTTGATGCTGCTCGATCTGGTGCCAAAAGGCCGTAATGAAGACGGTGTAATGGATTGGGTGCGACGGCACGACCAATATGAGGACGCGCCGAAAGCCGCATCCTGCTGCCACTGAAAACAGACAGACGAGGAGGAGACGACAATGGAAATGGAAAGCGCCAAGCCGCAGAAGGAACACGAGTTCCTGTCGAGGATCGTCGGCGACTGGGTCATGACCGCCAGTTCGGGCCATGATTGTTATGACGCCAACGATCCCTCGCAGCGATTCACCGAGACGGTCCGTTCCATCGGCGGGCTGTGGATCGTCGGTGAGGGCACCGGCAGGATGCCCGATGGCGACCAGATGACGGCCGTGATCACGGTCGGTTTCGATCCGGCCAAGGGTAATTTCGTCGGAACCTGGATAGGGTCGATGATGACCAATCTCTGGGTCTATCGGGGCTGGCTGGAAGAGGACGGCAAGACCCTGACACTGGAAGCCGAAGGCCCGGCCTTCGACGGTTCCGGCCGCATCGACACCTATCACGACGTTCTGGTGCTGCATGACGACAATCACCGCAGCTTTTCCGGCAGCGTCCGCCAGCCGGACGGCACATTCAAGACCTTCATGACATCGGAATTCCGGCGCAAGGCATAAAGCCTGCCGGAAGTTGCCGGAAGCAAAAAGCGCCGCCGCACCCCGCGGCGGGCGATCCCGCAAACACAGACGCCCCATCTCCCAAGGAGAAGACAATGTCGGATACACATGGAAAATTCATCTGGGTCGAACTGATGACGCCTGACATGGAAGCGGCCGCCCGCTTTTATGGCCATGTCATCGGCTGGCAGACCAAGGATTTCGGTTCGCCGGAAATGCCCTATCTCGTGCTGGAGGCTGACGGCAAAGGCATGGGCGGCGTCATGGAGCTGACCGAGGAGCACAAGGGCGCGGGCATTCCGCCGAACTGGACCGCCTATGTCGACGTCGATGATGTGGATGCGACGGCGGAACAATTTGCGGCAAAGGGCGGCGCGATCAGGCGCCCGCCAGAGGATATTCCCGAAATCGGCCGTTTTGCCGTGGTGGCCGATCCCTTCGGCGCGGTCCTGTGCATCATGACGCCGCTGCCGATGGAAACCGGCGGTTTCCCCGAGGATATGCAGGCCAAACAGGGCCATGTGGGCTGGTACGAACTCTTCACCGACAACGTCGATGAAGCCATGGCCTTTTACGCCGACGTGTTCGGCTGGACCAGGGACCATGATTTCGACATGGGCGAGATGGGCCCGTATCGCATCTTCGCCCATAACGGCAAGGGCGTTGGCGGCATGATGAAACGCATGCCGGAAGTCCCGGTCTGCCACTGGGGCTATTATTTCAACGTCGATGGCATCGAGGATGCCGTCACGCGTGTCAGCACCGGGGGCGGCAAGATCGTCAACGGCCCGATGGAGGTTCCCGGCGAAAGCTGGATCGTCAACTGTATGGATCCGCAGGGTGCTTATTTCTCGCTGGTGTCGCAGAAGAAATAAGAATATTGGCCCCTCCCGCCATTCAGCCGGCGGGAGGGGCAATCGTTTCGCAAAACGTCAGGCCGAGGCGAAAAACGCTTCCGGATCATCCACCTCCACCAGCCGGCGTTTGTCGATCAGCCAGAAACGGGCTCCGACCGCCCGCACGAAGCTCCGGTCGTGGGAGACGAGCACGCAGCTCGCCTGCCTGCCGGTGATTTCCGCCTCCAGCGCTTCCTGCCCCTCGATGTCGAGATGGTTGGTCGGCTCGTCCAGCAGATAGAAGTTCGGCTCGGTCAGGCGCAACACCAGCATGGCAAGCCGCGCTTTCTGCCCGCCGGAGAGCGATGCGATGCGTCGTTTCTGCATTTCCATATCGATGCCCGCACCCGCCAGCAAACCATGCGCGCGCTGGTCGCCAATGTCGAAACGGTGTGTGATGAGCGCAAGCGGCGTGCGCCTGTCGTCGATTTCGGCAAGCGACTGGTCGATGTATCCGGCCACCAGCGAGGGCGTGGCCCTGATGCCCTCCACCACCTCGCCGTCGGCCGCCACCGCCGCCTTCAGGAGCGAGATCAGCCGCGTCTTGCCGACGCCGTTACGACCAAGAATGACGATGCGGTCGCCCTGGCGGATGAACTGCCGGCCGGTGCGCAACAGCAGTGTGCCATCAGGCGTCGAAACGGGAATGTCCTCCAGCGTCACCAGAACCTTGGCATGTGTGCCGCGATTGGCGAGCTGGATCTTTCCGGCGGATCGTTCCTGATGGGCGGGACGCGCTTTTTCCTCCAGCTTCTCGGCGCGCTCGCGCAACTGCCTGGTCTTGACGGTCAGAAGATCGCTGCCCGAATTGATGCCGATATTGTTGAGCTTCGCCGCCTGCCGGCGCAATTGCTGCACCGTCTTCATGTCGCGCTCGAAGCGTCGCTCATCGGCCGTGTCCTCTTCCTCGAGCGCCGCCCGCGCATGGCCATAGGGCAGCCGGAAGAATGAGGAATTGTCCGGCCGCAGGAACAGCGTGAATCTGGTGACGTTGTCGAGAAAGGCGCGGTCATGGCTGACGATGACCACCGCCGTATCGCGCGGCAATTGTTGGAGAAACCCTTCCAGCACCCTGATTTTTTCGAGGTCGAGATGGTTGGTCGGTTCGTCGAGCAGGAGAATATCCGGCTCGGTGATCCATGCCCGCGCCAGCATGGCGAGCCGCTGCCAGCCGCCGCTCAGCGCCTGCAGCGGGCGATGGCGATAGCTTTCCGGCACGGCCATGTCGTCGAGGATGATGTCGGCGCGCCAGCTGTCGCTGTCGATCACATCCGCCGGCAGGGCGGATAGCACCGCGTCGCGCATGGTCTTTTCCAGAAGGGCCGGGGGCAGATGCTGGTGGACGATGGACTGCGTCAATCCGCGCTGCCGGGTGATATCACCGCTGGTGGCATCCAGTTCGCCAGCAAGGCAATTGAGCAGGGTGGATTTGCCGCAGCCATTCGCGGCCACGATGCCGATGCGGTCTCCCGCATGGATGGTGAGGCTGAGACCGGAAAAAAGCGGTTTGCCCAGAATGATTCCGAGGTTTCGAAGTGTGACAAGGGTCATGATTTATCTCTGGCGGCACGGGCCATCGACGAAGGCTCGCCTGCGCCATGCGGGCAAGGCGACCGGTTCGCGATGATCCGTAATGAAATATGCGCGATGGCAGACTAACTGCGTTCCGCGCGGCCTTTAGGGCAAACCAGAGATGTCGTCCGTCCGGTCAGCCCTGCAAACGCATCTGCAGGGCAGAAAGGTGGCGAATCTGGCGATAGCGCCAAAAGCAGGAAATATCCATGCGAAGCCTCCTTTCCGATACGGGTTGAACTGTTTGATGATTAGCAGCGGCGGCGATGGGAGGCAATGGGTTTTGCCGTCGGCCGCAATGATGGGGCGGGGCGGCAGAGAAATCCTCGGAACAATCCGCTGGCCACCCAAAAAGATATTCAACTGGTCAGATTGTCGCCGTTGGCAGATAAATTGACAGCCCATAAGAGGGACGCGGGTGAAGCCGCGACTACATGTTTTCTAAATAATTGCTTTGTCAAATTGAACCTTATACGGTACAAGGATTTCAAATGAAGCGCATCGTGGCGACATTCTTCGCGACGGACGAGGGAGCGGAGCCTGTTAAAGACTGGCTTATGTCACTCGATAAGGACGACCGCCGCATGATCGGGTCTGACATTGCGACCGTTGAGTTCGGTTGGCCAATTGGAATGCCTATTTGCAGGCCCATTAGGGATGGTGTTCGTGAAGTCCGTTCCAGCGTCAAAAATGGAAAGGTTGAAGCCAGAACCTATTTTGGAGTTGATGGCGGGATAATGCTCCTGCTTCACGGGGAAGAAGGCAAGGATGGCCAACAGGATGCGATCAAACTGGCGATCAAGCGTTGGAAAGAGCATCAGGAGCGATCCAGGCGATTGAAAAAGATCGATAAAGGGAAAAAGAAATGAGCAATGCGAAACCTTCTGTCGGAGGTACCCTTGAAGATTTCCTTGATGGGCTTGGCGAAAAAGAAGAAATCTATGGTGAGGCGATCAAGCGAGTTTTGGCATGGCAGATCGAAGAGGCCAGAAAGAAGCAATCGCTCACCAAGTCCGAAATGGCTGCGAGAATGGGTACCAGCCGTACCCAGGTCGAAAGAATACTCGATCCTCACAATGTCGCCGTCTCGCTCGATACGCTCGAGCGAGCGGCCCGTTCAGTGGGTAAAAAGCTGAGGATCGAGCTTGTCGACGCCTAGCCGCTTTAGCCGTTACCGCTTCAAACTACCCAAAATCCCGCGCACGATCGCGCGTCCCACTGAGGTCGCGACCGAGCGGGCGGCACTTTTCATCGCCGCCTCGATCACCGTTTCGCGCTGGTAGCCGGTCTTGCGTGTACCGCCATTGCGCGAGCCGGTGGAGGTCGGTGCGGGCTCCTCGTCGCCGAAGCCGGGCAGGCGCCAGCGTCCGGAGGCGTTGTCGGACTGGTTGGCGGCATTTTCCTCTTCCGCGCGCTTGGCGGCCTCGGCTTCCGCCACCTTCTGGGCGCGGGCGGCGAGGATTTCGAAGGCGGATTCCCGGTCGATATCCTTGTCATATTGGCCGGCGACGGGGCTCACATCGATCAGAGACTTGCGCTCCGCATCGGTGAGTGGCCCGACGCGGCCCGATGGCGGGCGCACGAGGGTGCGTTCCACGATGGAAGGCGCGCCCTTGTCATGCAGGGTGGAAATCAGCGCCTCGCCCGTGCCGAGCGTGGTGATGGTGTCGGCGGTGTTGAAGGCCGGGTTCTGGCGGAAGGTGTCGGCGGCGGTGCGCACGGCCTTCTGCTCGCGCGGCGTATAGGCGCGCAGCGCGTGCTGCACGCGGTTGCCGAGCTGGGCAAGAACCGTTTCCGGCACGTCGAGCGGGTTCTGCGTCACGAAATAAACGCCCACGCCCTTGGAGCGGATAAGCCGCACAACCTGTTCCACGCGTTCCACCAGCACCTTTGGCGCATCGTTGAACAGCAGATGCGCCTCGTCGAAGAAGAACACCAGGCGCGGCTTTTCCGGATCGCCGACTTCAGGCAGTTCCTCGAACAGTTCCGAGAGCATCCAGAGCAGGAAGGTGGCGTAAAGGCGCGGGTTCATCATCAGCCGGTCGGCGGCGAGAACCGAAATGGTGCCGCGACCATCGGTGCCCACACGCATGATGTCGGCGATCTTCAGCGCCGGTTCGCCGAAGAAATTGGCGGCACCCTGCTGTTCGAGAACCAGCAGCCCGCGCTGCAGCGAGCCGACCGAGGACTTGGAAATCAGGCCGAACTGGTTGGAGAGCTCAGTTGCATTTTCGCCCATATAATTCAGGAGCGATTGCAGGTCTTTGAGATCGAGCAGCGGCAGCCCGCCCTGATCGGCGATCTTGAAGGCGATGTTGAGCACGCCCTCCTGCGCTTCCGAGGCATCCATCAGCCGGGCGAGCAGCAGCGGCCCCATTTCGGCGATGGTGGCGCGCACGCGATGGCCTTTTTCACCGTAGAGATCCCAGAAGATGACGGGCGACTTGCCGTAAGAAAAATCGGTGAAGCCGATCTGTTCGGCGCGTTTCTGCACCCAGTCTTTCGCTTCGCCCTCGGCCGCGATGCCGGAAAGGTCCCCCTTGATATCGGCGCAGAAGACCGGAACGCCGGCCTTGGAAAAACCTTCGGCGAGAACCTGCAGGGTCACGGTCTTGCCCGTTCCCGTCGCGCCGGTGATGAGGCCATGGCGGTTGCCGAATTTCAGTTCCAGATATTCGCCCTTGTTCAGGCTGTCGTCCGGATTGCGGCTGGTGCCGATATAGAGCTGTCCGTCCTGCAACATCGACCATTTTCTCCTGCGGCTGATGCATGACCCTTAAATCGCAGTGGATTTTGCAAAAGTCATGTCCGAATTAAAAGCGTAACTGGCATTCCGTGGCCTTTCCTCGCGGAAGCGGCCTTTTCATAGTTTGGTTGTGATGATCTTATAAGGACAGTTTCGAGGCGCAACAACTGCTTGATGGCGATGAATAAAAAGCGCTTGATGAAAGTTGCCGCACCTATCCGTGGCCGCTTGAATGCGGCATGAGATTGTTTTACGTTGACGTTAACGTCAGTTATTCGATGTTGGCGTCGTTTTTCAACAGGAGGCAAGAATGAACGAAATCATTGATCAGATCGCCGCGAAGGCAGGTATCGACCCTCAGCTGGCCGAAAAGGCCGTTGGCATGATTCTCGGTTTTCTCCAGCGCGAAGCGGCCGACGGCCCGATCGCCAAGATGATCGAAGCCATCCCGGGCGCCAGTGATCTCGTGGCGCAATATAACGGCGAGGGCACCGGTAATGGCGGCGGCGGTCTGCTGGGCGGACTGATGAGCGCGATCGGCGGCGGCGGCATCATGGGTCTCGGCCAGCAGTTGATGAGCCAGGGCATCGGCATGAGCGAGATTTCCACGCTCGCCAAGGAAACCATCGCCGTTGCCCGCCAGCACGCCGGTGACGAGACCGTTGACCAGGTGATCGCCTCGGTTCCGGGCCTTAGCCAGTTCGCATAAAGCGACATTAATCCATTGCTGGGCGCGGTGGCTGTTCTTTGAACCGCCGCCGCGCCTCTTCTATGTCCGCATGGTGCGTTTCCGCCCAGATCCACACGCCGCAAAAGGCGCTGCCCAGCGTGCGGCCGAGATGGGTGAGATCATAATCCACATGCGGCGGAATGACGGGATGCACGGTGCGGCGCACCAACCCATCGCTTTCCATCTGTCTCAGCGTTTTTGTCAGCATCTTCTGGCTGATGCTGCCCACATGTTTGCCGATCTGCGTGAAGCGCAGCGTGCCGTGCTCCTCCAGCACTTCCAGAATGAGCATCGTCCATTTGTCGGCCACCTTGGCGATGATGTCCTGAACCAGCGCCTCGATGACCGGATCGGTATCCGTGGGCGGCGGAACCTTGCGCCGGCTCTCGATGGCCGGGTCGGCGGCGTGCCGTTTCATCTTACACTCTCCATTGGGTAAGTATAAATCTTTTGGGTGCCTACTTTCGATTGGAGAGTATCATAGCTAACTTCCTTTCAGCCAACAAGCAAAGGATGCTGCAATGAAAATCACCGGCAACACCATTCTCATCACCGGCGGCGGTTCCGGCATCGGCCGGGCGCTGGCGGAAGCGTTTCATCAGGCTGGCAACAGGGTCATCATTTCCGGCCGCCGCAAGGCCATGCTCGACGAGGTGACGGCTGCCAATCCCGGCATGGCCTCGATGGTCATGGATGCGACGGACGCCGCAGGCATCCGCGCTTTCGCCGAGGCGCTGGTGAAGGCCCATCCAAGCCTCAACGCCGTCATCAACAATGCCGGGATCATGCGGCCGGAAGAGATCGCCGCTGCGCCGGATTATCTGGATACGGCCGAAGAAACCATCGCCACCAATCTTCTCGCGCCGATCCGCCTGACGGCGGCGCTTTTGCCGCATTTCCTCAAGCAACCCGCCGCCACCGTGCTCACGGTGTCCTCCGGCTTGGCCTTCGTGCCCATGGTGCTGACCCCCACCTACAGCGCCACCAAATCGGCCATCCACGCCTATTCGGTCGCGCTGCGCGAGCAGCTGAAGGAGACGCCGGTGGAGGTCATCGAAATCGTGCCGCCCTATGTGCAGACGACGCTGATGGGCGAGGGGCAGGCCAATGACGAAAGGGCCATGCCGCTTGAGGCGTTCATTTCCGAAGTCATGGACATTCTCAAGAACCGCCCGGATGAGAAGGAAGTCGTGGTGGAACGCTGCAAGCCTTTGCGTTTTGCCGCGCAGAACGGGAATTTCGATCAGGTCTTCGCCATGATCAACCATATGCATCCTTGAGTGCAGGTGTCTGTCGCACAAGGACATCCTGTGATAGCGTCGCGCTCTTTCCCGTGGAGCGCGCGTTTTCATGGCCCAAGGCCGGTTCCTGATGCCGAAAACCAGCATGCCCGGTGTCGCCGCCGTGGTGGCGGATAGCGATCGTTCCTTTCCGCGCCATATGCATGATCAGTTCGGCATCGGCCTCATCGAGCGCGGCGCGCAGAAGTCGCTCTCTGGTCGTGGCATGGTGGAGGCGGGCGCCGGCCATGTCATCACCGTCAATCCGGGCGAGGTGCATGACGGCATTCCGCTCGGGGAGGGTGGCCGCGCGTGGCGGATGCTCTATCTCGACATCGATATCGTTCGCGACGCCATTGCCGATGTCTGCGAGAAGGATCACGGCTCTTTCGAATTTGCCTATCCCGTTGATGCAAGGCCTTTGGCGCAGCGGTTCAACGCTGTCTTTTCCGCCGCCACTGCGAAGGAACGGCCGGGCGAAACCCTGCATGGCGATGAGACCTTGCTGATGCTTCTGGCGGCAGCAATGGAGACGGCGGCGAAGCCGGGCGAAATCGCCGCACCCGAGAATATAAAGCGGGCGAAAAGCCGCATCGATGACGACCCTGCCCACCCGTTCCGCCTTGCCGATCTGGCCGGGGAGGGCGGCATGAGCCAGTTCCGCTTCCTGCGGGCCTTCGCCAGAGCAACCGGCCTGACACCGCACAGCTATCTTCTCCAGCGGCGCGTGCATGTGGCTCGCCATGCACTGGCCAGAGGCACACCGCCCGCCGAGGTGGCCTTCATCGCCGGTTTTGCCGACCAGAGTCATCTGAACCGGTTCTTCGTGCGGCAATTCGGGGTGACGCCGGCGGTTTATCGGGCGGCGCTTTCGTAGGGCAGGTTACTCCAAAAGGGGAAAGGTCTGTGCGGCAGTCTTGCGTTTCGGGGGAGCGCAGGACGTACCCCTTTTCCCTCATTCCTGTGCTTGTCACAGGAATCCAGCCAGCCCAAGTCTTTGGGCTGAAAGGACTCCTCCGCCGCGCAGACGCGCGTCGACTGGATTCCTGTGACAAGCACAGGAATGAGGGGGAGGGAGCCTCCGGACATCAACCCTGCAATTTCATCCAAGACACCCACCCCACGCACCATCATGCTCCCGTCCTCCACCCACAGGACACACCCGCATCATGACACCCGAATTCCTCATCACATCCTTCATCGTCGCAGCCTCTCCCGGAACCGGCGTGGTCTACACGCTGGCCGCCGGTCTTTCGCAGGGGGCGAGGGCGAGCGTCATTGCGGCTTTCGGCTGCACGCTCGGCATCGTGCCGCATCTGCTCGCCGCCATCACCGGGCTTGCCGCCATTCTGCACACCAGTGCGCTGGCCTTCGGCATCGTCAAATATCTGGGGGTCGCCTATCTCCTCTACATGGCGTGGAACACGCTGCGGGAAGACGGTGCGCTGAAGATCGACGATACAAAGGAGCCCCAGAAGGCGGCCCGCGTCATCGGCGAGGCGATCCTCATCAATCTGCTGAACCCGAAACTGTCGATCTTCTTTTTTGCCTTCCTGCCGCAGTTCATCGCGCCGGACGAGGCTTTGCCGACATGGCGCATGGTCGATCTCGGGCTGATCTTCATGGCCATGACGTTTCTGGTCTTTGCGCTTTATGGCTGCTTTGCCGCCTCGGTCCGGCGTCAGGTGATATCACGCCCGGCGGTCCTCGCCTGGCTGAGGCGCAGCTTCGCAGCCGCTTTCGTGGCGCTGGGTGCGAAGCTGGCCCTGACCGAGCGATAAACGGGACCGAATGGCCCCGTCGCCTCAGTCGTCCCAGTCGGGCGCGAGGTGGCCGGGATTGACGATGCGGCCATTCGGCTTTGCAAGCGCGTGGATCGCCCGCATTTCCTCTTCCGACAGCGCGAAATCGAAAATATCGAAATTCTCTTTCAGGCGGCTTTCCGTCGCCGTTTTGGAAAGCGCCACGATATCCGGCTGCTGCACCGCCCAGCGCAGGGTCACCTGCGCGGCGGTCTTGCCGTGTTTTGCGCCGATATCCTTCAGAACGGGATCGTTCGGCACCTTGCCGTCGGCCATCAGATAATAGGCCGTCACCGACATTCCGTGCTTGCGTGCGGCCGAAATCACCTTCGTCTGGTCGAGATAGGGGTGATATTCGATCTGGTTGGTGGCAAGCGGCGTATCGGACAGTTTCACTGCCTCGTCAGTCAGCGCCACGTTGAAGTTGGAAATGCCGATATTGCGCGCCTTGCCGGCCTTGCGCACCGCATTCAGCGCGCCCATGCGCTCGGCAAGCGGCACGTCGCTTTTCGGCCAGTGCAGCAGCAGCAGATCGACATAGTCGGTCTTCAGTTTCGCTAGGCTTTCATCAACCGAGGCAAGAAAATCGTCGTGACGGTAGCGGTCCACCCAGACCTTGGTGGTCAGGAAAATATCGTGCCGGGAAATGCCTGACTGAGCGATGACCTCCCCGACCGCGCCTTCGTTCTTGTATATCTGGGCGGTATCGACATGGCGGAAGCCGAGTTTCAGCGCCTCCGGCAGAATGCGCCTGACATCGTCTTCCGGAATGCGGAAGGTGCCGAAACCGAGGGCGGGAATATTCGCGCCATTCGCGCTGACGTCATACATGGGATGTCTCTCCTGTTTGCTGAAAACATGGCCGGCGGCGGACGCCGGGCGGGAAGCCGTCTTTCATTAACTGGTGTCCGCGCGATCGGTTTCAACCCGGCGGGACGATATCACATCAGCACATAATCCACCGGGCGCGGATCGGCCGGCAGATCGGTCTCGCCCATCGCCTCGCGCAGATTGATCTCGATGGTGGTGGCAAGCGCATTGATCGGCAGTGCGTTGAAGCCGGTGCCGAAGGGGTCTTCCAGCTCGTCGGACAGCGCATCGAGACCGAAAAACGTATAGGCGATGAGCGTGCTGGTGAAAGGCGTGGCCCAGCCGAGCAGATCCGTGAAACCGAACGGCAGCAGCAGGCAGAAGAGATGCGCAGTGCGGTGAAGCAGCAGCGAATAACCGAAGGGAACCGGCGTATGGCGAATGCGCTCGCACGATGCCTGCGCGGCCGTCATCTGCTGCACGGTGGCATCCAGCATCTGCAGCTGGATATCGCTGATCTGCCCCTTCGCATTGGCGGAAACCAAAGCACCGGATATTTCGCGCAGTAGCATGTCCGGCTTGTTGCGGCTGCGGGCATAGGCTTCCGAAATGTCCTCGGGAATGAGGCGGGTGGCGGTGGCGGTCGCTTCACCGGGGCGCAGATGCGAGACCAGCGCGTGGCAGAAGGCGATTGCAAGATCGATGATCCGCCGGCGGGCAACGGGGTTGGCCACATCCTGCCGGCTCTCCAGCATGGTGCTCTGGCGTGCCAGCGTGCGCGCCACGGTCATCAGCGCGCCCCATTGCTTGCGGGCTTCCCACCAGCGGTCGTAACAGGCATTGGCGCGAAAGCCGAGGAACACCGAAAGCGCGATACCGAGCAGCGAAAATGGCGCGCCATTCAGCGCCGGCACCAGATCCGGCCGGTCCTTGTGCGCCCAGACCACCACCGTCGACAGCAGGAAAACGGCAAGCACCTGCGGAAAGATGCGGGCGATGATGGAGCCGCGCAGGATGGTGAAAAGTTGCAGCAGGTTCGGTTTTGGACGAACGATCATGGTGGAGACTCAAGATGCCTGTGATGGTGGCGGGGACGCGAAAATCCCCGCGCATATTTACATGATGGCACATCGGGCTTGTCCACTCCTTTTTGCGCGGTTGCGCCCGGCAGCAGGCGGAGTTACCCCTCGGGTCGCGCCGGCGAAATGTCGGCGAAACGATCAAAATGGGCGGATGGAAGGAAATGTCGCATGTCACGCTCACAGCGGTTGCTTGATCTGTTGCAGATCCTTCGCTCCCACCGCATGCCGGTCAGCGGTGCGGCCCTTGCCGCCCAGACCGGCGTCAGCCTGCGTACGCTCTACCGCGATATAGCGACGCTTCAGGCGCAGGGCGCGGATATCGAGGGCGAGGCGGGCGTGGGTTATGTGCTACGCCCCGGCTTTCTTTTGCCGCCGCTGATGTTTTCCGGGCAGGAAATCGAGGCGCTGGTGCTGGGTTCGCGCTGGGTGGCGGGCCGTGCCGATGCGGGGCTGGCCGAGGCCGCCCGCGCCGCGCTCGTCAAGATCGCCGCCGTGCTTCCCGATGCCCTGCGCGAAGAACTCGACAATTCCACGCTTCTCATCGGCCCCGGGCAAGCCATGGCAACCATCCGCATCGATCTCGCCGAAATTCGCGATACGATCCGCAAGGAGAGCAAGGTCGTGATGACCTATCGTGACGAAAAGGGAGAGTTGACGGAGCGGGTGATCTGGCCCTTCGCGCTCGCTTTTTTCGATCTGGTGCGGGTAGTGCTGGCATGGTGCGAAACGCGGCAGGACTACCGTAGTTTCCGCGCCGATCGCATCGAAACTTTCCGCCCGATGGACAGCCGTTATCCCCGCCGCCGGCAGGCCTTGCTGAAAGAATGGCGCGAGCGCGAAAAACTGCGGCGGCGGCAGGATCATGCTGACAAAAACTGACAGCAGGCGGGTCTAGATATCGTTCATCCGCAACACAGGAGAACGACCATGACCCACCCCGATTTCACCATCCTTTACGTCGACAATCCGCCAGCAAGCACGGAGTTTTACAAGGCTCTGCTGGGCACGGACCCGGTCGAATCCTCGCCGACATTCTCCCTCTTCGCTCTTCAGAACGGCATGAAGCTCGGCCTCTGGTCGCGCCACACGGTGGAGCCGAAGGCATCGGTGACGGGCGGCGGCGGCGAGCTTGCCTTCCGTGTCGAAAACGATGCGCAGGTGGATGAGACTTTCGCCGGATGGCAGGCAAAAGGTGTCCCCATGCTGCAGCAGCCCGCGAAAATGGAATTCGGCTACACTTTCACGGCCACAGACCCCGACAACCACCGCCTCAGGGTCTATGCCTTCGCGGGCTGACGCTACTTCTTCACCGCCACCACAAACAGGCGTGGAAAGCGCAGCAGCAGGCGGCCGTCCGCCATCGGCGGATAGGCCGCCCTGATGCGCTGCGTATAATCGCTGAGGAAGGCTTCGCGGTTTTCCTCACCGGCAGCGGCGAGATAGGGGCGCAACCCCGTGCCCTTCACCCATTCGACGATGCTTTCCGCATCCTTCATCGGGTGATTGTAGATGGTGTGCCACACATCCACACGGGCGGATTTCGGCGCCAGCGCGTTGAAATAGTCGGATGGCGCGGGCAGGGGTTTGCGCCGCAGCCTGCCATCGGCAAAGATGTCCTTCCAGGAGCCGTTGGCGCCGGTGTCTTCCATGGCGCGATGTGTCGGTTCCTGCAGATTGTCAGGCATCTGCACCGCCAGAACCCCGCCGCTTTCCAGCTGATCCATCAATTGCGAAAGAACGGCAAGATGATCGGGCACCCACTGGAAAACCGCGTTCGCATAAAGCAGGTCGGCCTTCTGGGCCGGCCGCCACTGCGAAAGATCGGCCTTGCCGAAATTGGTATTCGGCAGCCGGTCCGCCGCCTTGGCCAGCATGTCGTCATCGCTGTCGATGCCGGTGATGACATTGACGCCGTAGCGGTCGGTCAGAAGCTCGGTGGAATTGCCCGGCCCGCAGCCGAGATCATAGCCGTTCAGCACCCGTTCCAGCGGCACCTGCGCCAGAAGGTCCCGGGCGGGACGTGTCCGCTCATCTTCGAATTTCAGATATTGCTGGGCGGACCATGCCATGATTTCCTCCTGCCAGAGAGCTGTAAGACCGGGAGCATCGCACGGGCGAAATGCCCCCGCCATCATCCGATGCATGAATTATTGTGATGAACCTATTCATCAACCTTTTGTTTCGCCTCATAAAACATCTTTATCGGGGCGTCGCTTTGTTATTTTCCATCAAAATCTGAAATCGCGGCAATTAAAACTTGACCTCATCAGGCGAGAGGCATTCACTCCGGCCGATTTCCAGCACATGCCCGACTGAGAGCTTGCAGCGCTCTTCATCCGGGAATGCATCAGAACAAAAAAGACGGAGCGTTTTTACCGAACGAAAGCGCTTGAAACAGGAGCCTACCATGAGCGTCGATACAGCACCCCGATCAACCACCTGGACCTATGTTGACGGTCAATGGCTGCCCGGCAACCCGCCGCTCATCGGCCCGACCTCGCATGCCATGTGGCTGGCCTCGACGGTGTTTGACGGCGCGCGCTGGTTCGATGGCGTGGCGCCCGATCTCGATCTGCATTGCCAGCGCGTCAACCGCTCGGCCGTTAATATGGGCATGAAACCGACCATGACGGCGGAAGAGATCGAGACCCTGGCGCTGGAAGGCGTCAAGAAATTCGACGGCAAGATGGCGATCTATATCAAGCCGATGTACTGGGCCGAACACGGCATGCCCGGCAGCGTCGTGGCGCCGGATGCCAGCTCCACCCGTTTTGCGCTCTGCCTGTTCGAAGCGCCGATGGATGCCGGCAAGCCGCTGACACTCACCGTCTCGCCGCTGCGCCGTCCTTCGCCGGAAACCGCGATGACCGACGCCAAGGCCGGCAGCCTTTACCCCAATAGCGGCCGCGCCATTCTGGAAGCCCGTTCGCGCGGTTTCGACAATGCCCTGATGCGCGACATGAACGGCAATGTCGCCGAATCGGCCTCCGCCAACATCTTCATGGTCAAGGACGGCGTTGTCCTCACGCCGGTGCCGAACCGCACCTTCCTTGCCGGCATCACCCGTTCGCGGGTGATCGGCCTGCTGCGCCAGGCCGGCTTCGACGTTCGCGAGGCGACCTTGTCGGTCGAGGATTTCCGTGAGGCCGATGAAATCTTCTGCTCGGGCAATTATTCGAAGGTGTCGCCGGTCGTGAAGCTCGATGATCGCGAGCTGCAGGCCGGACCCGTGGCGCGTAAGGCGCTGGATCTCTACATGGACTGGGCGCGTCTCGGCGCGGACGTCTGAGCCGTTAGCCCCCCTTTTCAGAAGCCGCGGTGGGTCCGTACCTGTCGCGGCTTTTATTTTGAACTGCG
This sequence comes from Rhizobium rhizogenes, assembly GCF_002005205.3. The sequence continues at coordinate 551,351 of NZ_CP019701.2, forward strand.
AGCCCTGACCGGCATCACCGTTTCCGCACATCCGGCAAGGCAGCGGCAAGCGCCCGTAACGGCGCGGTCATATGTTTGTCGCGCCTGAGCGCCAGCGCGATCCGCCGCTCCAGCGGCGGGTCGAGTGAGCGCCACTCAAGCCCGGATGCCGCAGCTTCATGCTCCATGGCCATGCGTGGCACGATGGCAAGGCCAAGTCCTGCACCCGCCAGTTTCTTGATGGCCTCGACACTGCCCAGTTCCATGGCCGGCTGCACGGTGCGCCCGCTCGCTGCAAACCATTGATCCACCAGCCTGCGCGTATTACCGCCCTCATAAAGCAGCAACGGCTGCCTCGATAATGTTTCGGCATTCAGTGTCTTTTCGCCGGTGCCCCGTGGAAAAACCGCGACCAGTTCGTCGAGATGGATGTCGCTGATATCAAGGCTACGGCCGCTGGCGGGCAGGGCCACCACGGCGGCATCGATGGTATTGGCCTCCAGAAGCCGCAAAATATCGTGGGTATTGCCGGTCTGTACGACGATGTCGATACCCGGCATGGCCTGGCGGATTTTGCCCAGCACCGGCGGCAGCAGGTAGATGCAGGCGGTGGCGCCCGTGCCGATACGCAGCCGCCCCGTCACCCCGCTGCGATGTGGCGCAACCGTCTCGATGGCATGCGCCACCTCTTCCGCGATCCGCCTTGCATGGATGAGAAAATCCCGGCCCGCCGCCGTCGGCTGCGCCCGCCTGCCGACCCTTTCGATCAGCCGCACGCCGAGCTGCTTTTCCAGCAACCTGATATGCAGGCTGATGGCCGGCTGCGTCAGCCCCGCCTTGTCGGCGGCGGCGGAAAAGCTGCCGAGATCGGCCACATCCATGAAGCTGCGCACCTGCCGCAGATCGAGGTCCATCATCAAAGAAAACCTTATCGTTTGTATAAGACAGATAATCTTTATTTTGATTGCGTCGCAATGCACAATGACGGCGTGAATGATCCGCAGGACAGCAAGAATGACCCCTTCCACCGTTTCCAGCCTTTCGATCCGCCCCTGTGAAGAGGCGGATATTCCAGCCATTACCGAAATTTACCGGGATGCCGTGCTCCATGGCCGCGCCAGCTTCGAGATCGATCCGCCGACCGCCGAGACGATGACCGAGCGCCGCCGCCTTCTGGTGGAAGGCAATTATCCCTATCTCGTCGCCGAAGTCGGCGGAAAGGTAGCCGGATATGCCTATGCCGGCGCATACCGTGCGCGCCCGGCCTATGGCGCGGCGGTTGAGAATTCCGTCTATATCGATCCGGCCATGAAAGGCATGGGTATCGGCCGCAAGCTTCTCGATGCGCTGATTGAGGACGCGACCGCGCGCGGCTTCCGCCAGATGATCGCCGTCATCGGTGACAGCGCCAATGCCGCCTCGATCGGCGTGCACCGCGCCGCCGGTTTCGAGCATGTCGGCACTTTCAAATCCATCGGCTGGAAACATGGCCAATGGCTCGATACGGTGCTGATGCAACGATCACTGGGCGAGGGTGACACCACGCCCCGCTTCTGACCGATCAGGGTTTGGTGGAGCCGGGAATTTCCACCTTCAGCGTATCGCCGGCAAGTTCGCTGCCCAGCTCCACGGCCTTGGTCTTCTTGTCATAGACGCAGATATGGCTGACCGTTGCATCCGCGCCCTTCGCCTTGCCGGTGAGGATGGCAAGACCGTAATTCTCGCTGCCGACAGGATCGACCACCGCCTTGGCATCCTCGATCATGTCCCTGGCGCCCGCAAGGCAGGCGGTCTGCACATCGGCCACGAATTCCTTCCACGCCTCATCGGAGGATGCGGCGGCGGGGAGCGCAAGCGATGAAAAGGCGCTGACGAGAAGGACGGAGCGGATCATGGGACGTGGGAAGCGGCGGGTCATGGAATTTCCTTCCTGCAATCTCGCTCAAGAGCGAACCGATAGGGTGGAAAACGGTACGCCAGGGTTGTGAAACAAATATGGTGGCGGCTGGCCAGAGACGAATTTTCTCTTTTGTCGGAACATTTTGATATTTCGCAGGTTGCCCAAACACAGCTTCGCTCCTATGGTCCGCTCACACGGTTTCTAGGAGCGGTAACCCGCTGCAAAAAGGAGTAAAAACCATGGCCTTCGAACTTCCCGAACTCCCCTACGACTACGACGCGCTTGCACCTTACATGTCGCGCGAGACGCTCGAGTTCCATCACGACAAGCACCACAAGGCATATGTCGACAACGGCAACAAGCTGGCTGCCGAAGCCGGTCTTTCCGACCTGTCGCTCGAAGAAGTCGTGAAGAAGTCCTTTGGCACCAATGCCGGTCTCTTCAACAACGCTGCCCAGCACTACAACCACGTTCATTTCTGGAAGTGGATGAAGAAGGGCGGCGGCGGCAACAAGCTGCCGGGCAAGCTCGAGCAGGCGATTGCTTCCGATCTCGGTGGCTACGACAAGTTCAAGGCTGATTTCATCGCCGCCGGCACCACCCAGTTCGGCTCCGGCTGGGCATGGGTTTCCGTCAAGAACGGCAAGCTCGAAATCTCCAAGACCGCAAACGGCGAAAACCCGCTGGTTCACGGTGCAGAGCCGATCCTCGGCGTCGACGTCTGGGAGCACTCCTACTACATCGACTACCGCAACCTGCGTCCGAAGTACCTCGAAGCCTTCGTTGATAACCTCATCAACTGGGACTACGTCCTGGAGCGTTACGAAGCCGCTGCCAAGTAAGCTTGGCGAACGGAATTTTTTGAACACCCGGCCTTTGTGCCGGGTGTTCTGCTTTTGGGGCATGCCGTTCCGGCCGCTTGTCACAAGCCTGTCATCAGCCGGGTTTATCGCGGCGCATCATGACTGAAAAAAGCAAGCCTCTCTTCTCCTTCGGCATCGTCGCCGATCCCCAATATGCCGATGCCGATCCCCGCCCGGACATGGGCCGTTATTATGCCGAAAGCGTCAAAAAGCTCTCCGAAGCGGTGGCCGCCTTCAACGAAGAGGACCTCGCCTTTGTGGTGACGCTTGGCGACATCATCGACCGCGGCTTCGACAATTTCGATGCCATCCTCAGCGTTTATGACGGGCTTCGCCATCCCTCAGTTCTGTTGCCGGGTAATCATGATTTTTCAGTTGCGCCTGAACATCTGACCGCCATCCATGCCCGCCTTGGCATGCCCGCCCCCTGGCATGACTTCGCCATCGGCAATGTCCGCTTCGCCGTGCTCGATGGCAACGAGGTCAGTCTCTTCGCTCCGCCGCCCGGCGATCCGCGTCGTGCACTTGCGCAGGAGCGGCTGAAGCACCTGCAGGAAGCGGGCGCGATCAATGCACAGGACTGGAATGCATCGCTGAGCGACGAGCAATTCGAATGGCTGCGAAACGTCCTGCAAACGGCGGATGCGGCGGGCGAAAAAGTGATCGTGCTGTGCCACTATCCGCTTTATCCGCAGAACGCTCACAACATGTGGGATGCGCCGCGCATTCTCGACCTTCTCGGCGCCCATGCGTCGGCCGTCGCATGGTTCAATGGCCATAATCATGAAGGCAATTACGGCGTGCTGGGCAACACCCACTTCGTCAATTTCAAGGGCATGGTGGATACGCCCGACCAGAACACCTTTGCCATCGCCGATGTTTTCGAAGACCGGATCGTCATTCGCGGTTTCGGCCGCGAGGAAGATCGCCTCTTACAGCTGTGAGGATGGATTGCCCGGCTGGTTGCTCTGCCAGCCGCTCATCCACAATTGCCTCAACTTTTCCCCTTCCAGCTTGAAAAAGCTGCCGGTGTTTTCGCAGCTCAGCACCCGGTCCGAGCGGAAGTTGCGGATCGCCTGCCGTAATTCGCACCAGCCGACGATATTCACCGTTTCCGAATAATAGATCACGGCAATCGGCCGAATCCGCCGTTCCGTCTGCGCGCCGCTTTCATCCCGATAGCGGATTTCCAGTCTTTCCTCGTCGCGCACCGCGCGCCTGACTGTGGCAAGGTCGATGCCGACAGGTGCTGGCGCGATGCTGCCCCAGGCATGTAGGGCATTGGCCGACAGGGTTTTGGACAGGGGTTCGGGCAGGGAAGCGGCGATCTTGTCGCTCGCCTTTTTCGCTGCCTGCCGCAATTCGGTATCACTGGAGCGGCCGACCATGGCGAGCGCGAGCACGATCGCCTCCGTCTCCTCGATGGAAAACATCAGCGGCGGCAGGCTGAAGCCGGGACGCAGGATATAACCGACGCCGCGCTCGCCTTCGACGGGCACGCGCATGGTCTGGAGGGCGGCTATATCGCGATAGACCGAACGGGCCGTCACCTCCAGCTTTTCGGCAATCGTCTGGGCGGTAACGGGCCGGCGTGCCAGTCGCAGGATCTGGATGATCTCGAACAGTCTCGAAGCCTTGCGCATTGCCGCTTTTCCCTGTGGCTCCCCACGCAACTGACACAACGCTGTCAGTTGGCTTTTCCTATAAAGGACAAAACACATTGAGAAATATGCACTTTCCCGAATGTGCCATGAACCGTCCTGGGAGATACTGACATGAGTTACGCCGAAAATCTCTGGCTTTTCTTTCTCGTCCTGTTCGGCATCATCATCCTGCCGGGCATGGACATGCTGTTTGTGCTGGCAAGCGCGCTGACGGGCGGCAAGAGAACCGGCCTTTCCGCCGCAAGCGGCATGAGCGCCGGTGGCATCGTGCATTCGCTTTATGGCGCGGCCGGCGTTGGCCTGCTCGCCGCCTGGATGCCATCGCTCTTCCTGCCGCTTCTCATTGTCGGCGCTGCCTATATGGTCTGGATCGGCATCGGCCTGATGCGCAGCGCCATCGTGGTGAATGGCGAGGAAGCGCAGGCGAGCGCCTCGGTGAGAAAGGCGTTCTGGCGGGCGGTGCTGACCTGCCTTTCCAACCCGAAGGCCTATCTGTTCATGATGGCCATCTATCCGCAATTCCTAAAACCGGCCTATGGCCCGATCTGGATGCAGGGGATGGTCATGGGCGCGATGGTGGCGGCAACGCAGTTTACCGTCTATGGCGCGCTGGCGCTGACGGCGGATAAAAGCCGGCAATGGCTGGTGTCCTCGCCCGGCGCCACGATCTTCATCGGCCGCGCCGCCGGTTTCATGCTGATTGCCGCAGCCCTGCTGACACTTTGGGAAGCCCTGTCCTAGACTTCTGTTTTCACGATAAAATTCACCGCAATGTGACTTCTTTTCGCCATCCGGAAAGGGCATCCTCCCGCCGTTCCATCAAGCGTCCGGCACCCGGCCGGAATCAAGGAGAGAGTGTATGAAACTGAAAACCATCGCGGCGGCCATGCTTTTCGGCTGTCTTTGCGCCGGAGCGGTCTATGCTGCCGGCGAAGTCGAAAAACGTGAAGGCATGATGAAGCAGATCGGTGGTTCCATGGGGGCGCTTGCCGCCATCTCCAAGGGCCAGAAGCCGTTCGATGCCGAAGCCGTCAAGGCTGCCGTGACGACCATCAGCACCAATGCCAAGGCTTTCCCCGACCAGTTTCCCGCCGGCACCGAGACCGGCAGCGCGGCGGCCCCCGCCATCTGGGAAAATTTCGAAGACTTCAAGGCCAAGGCGGCCAAGCTCGGCGCGGATGCGGACACGGTTCTTGCCAATCTCCCCACCGATCAGGCCGGCGTCACCACCGCCATGCAGACGCTTGGCGCCGATTGCGGCACCTGCCACCAGACCTATCGTCTGAAGAAGTAAGTCTCGAATTTCAAAACGCCGCTTCCCGGCGGCGTTTTTTCACTTTGAAAGACACCTGACCAGCTCGGGTGAGAATGGGGAGAGGGGTATGTCTTCCATTTGGACGAAGCTTGTGGGCGGGGCCGTGATCGCAGCCATTGCCGGCTACGGCATTTTCGCCTGGGTCACCGCGCCGGAACGTCAGGCGCCCAGCCATTGGGTCAGCCTCGGCGAACCGGATCTGGCCAATGGCGAAACGTTGTTCTGGGCGGGTGGTTGCGCAAGCTGTCACGCCGCACCGGACGCCAGCGGCGATGCGCTGTTGACGCTCGCCGGTGGACAGGCGTTGAAAAGTCCCTTCGGCACCTTCCATGTGCCCAATATTTCCTCCGATCCGCAGCACGGTATCGGCGGCTGGACGCTGGCGGAATTCGGCGATGCCATGACGCGCGGGGTGGGAAAGAACGGCGAACACCTTTATCCGTCCTTCCCCTACGCCTCCTATGCGCGCATGACGCAGAAGGATGTCAACGACCTCTTCGGTTATCTGAAAACCCTGCCGGCCAGCCAGAATGACGCGCCGGATCACGACCTGCCGTTTCCCTTCAACCTGCGCATGGCGCTTGGCGGCTGGAAGTTCCTCTATTTCGAAACCGCAGCGAGGCCGCGCGTCGAGCTTGCCAATGCCAATGCCGAATTGCTGCGTGGCCAATATCTGGTGGAAGGGCCGGGCCATTGCGGCGAGTGTCATACGCCGCGTGACGCGCTTGGCGGTTTCCTGAACGACAAGTGGCTGGCCGGCGGCCCCAACCCGGAAGGCGAGGGCCGTATCCCCGATATCACGCCCGGTTCCGAAAGCATCGGTGCCTGGACGACGGCCGATATTGCCGGTTATCTGGAGACTGGCTTCACGCCCGAGTTCGACAGCGTCGGCGGCTCCATGGTCAAGGTGCAGCAGAACATGGCGCATCTGACCGCCGAAGACCGCAATGCGATCGCCGCTTATCTGAAGGCGATCCCGTCTCGGTAGAGAGTTTGAAGCTACCCTCCGTCATACCGGCCTTGAGCCGGTATCCAGCCAGCCCAAGTCCTTGGGCTGAGAGAGCTTTTTCGTCCTACGGACGCAGGTCGGCTGGATTCCGGCTCAAGGCTGGAATGACGGGAGAGTGTTTTTTCGTTCCAGTTTCTCACGCGAGGACGTTGACTGAGGTGCGTTGCCGGCAGTGCCAACATTTCGCCGCCATTGACTCCCGCACCCGCCCGGCGGATAACATCTGCGTGATGGTTCCTTCCGGGCGTTCCGGAAGGTGAAAAGGGAACACGATAGGGAGCAATCCTCATTCGTGGCTGCCCCCGCAACTGTGAGCGGAGAGCCTGAAACGAAATGCCACTGGCAAGCCATCTCGCCCCCATTCAAGGCGAGGGCGATACCGGGAAGGTGTTTCAGGTTTTGACCCGTAAGCCAGGAGACCTGCCATCACGGAAATGTCCATGCCGGCGGGGTGTCCGGAAGAGCGGAATGTCAGGGTCGTCGGTTCGATACCCCTGTGTCAGTCTCGTATCCCCGTGGTGAAGTGTATCATATGCGGCTGCGCGGCTTTTTGCCGTTCGGCCGCGTCTTATGGCGCGGGGTCGCGCCGGGAGAGGGGTCACCATGTCCATCCAGCAGAATACGGCCAATGCTGCCGTTTCAGCAAAAACGGGCAGCTTCGCGCAATCGCTGACGGCGATCGTGCTGGGCCTGTTCGTAGTCGGTTTTGTCGGCTTTTCCCATGTGGAAGCCGTTCACAATGCCGCGCATGACACGCGTCATGCCAATGCCTTCCCCTGCCATTGAGGGGAAACGGCATGTCATTTTTTCGCAATATCGTTTTTACCGCCGTTCTGGTCGGTATCGTTGGCGGTTTGGCCGTCTCGGCCATGCAGGCTTTCGGCACCACGCCGCTCATCCTTCAGGCGGAAACCTTTGAAAGCGCCGGCGGCGAAGCGGCTCACAGCCATGATGCGGCAGCACCCGGCGCTGCGGTTCCCGCCCATGAGCATAATGACGAGGCCTGGGCTCCGGCCGATGGCTTCGAGCGCACCGCCTATACCGTTGCCGCCAATGTGCTGACGGCCATCGGTTACGCGCTTGTTCTGACCGGTCTCATCTCGCTGCGTGGCACCGATGCCGGCTGGCGCGAAGGTCTTTTGTGGGGCGTTGCCGGTTTTGCCGCCGTCATGCTCGCGCCGATGATCGGCCTGCCGCCGGAATTGCCGGGAAGCCCGGCCGCAGCACTTGAGGCACGGCAGATCTGGTGGCTCTCGACGGTTGCCGCAACCGCGGGCGGCATTGCGCTGATCGCGTTTCGCCGCGAGCCCTGGGCCATCGTTCTGGCTCTCGTGCTGATCGTCGCGCCGCATGTGGTGGGCGCACCGCTGCCGCCGGAAGGCGAACATGCGCTGGCGCCGCTGCCGCTGGAACGGCAGTTCATCGTTGCCGCCACCATCACCAGCTTCGTTTTCTGGGCGCTGCTTGGTACATTGAGCGCGTTTTTCCTGAAACGCTTCCAGTCGGCTTGAAACCATGCAGGACGCAGCGGAGTGGAGTGACGAACTCGATGCGCTGCGTTTTGCCGTTCCCGGTCACGGCGCGTTCTGCGCCGTGCACCGCCTTGCCTTCAAGGCCGCTCTGGGCAAAAGTCCCGATCGTGATGCGGCGCTTGCCTATTTTTACGACCACGAAGCTGCCTTTGCCGCTGCGGCACTCGCCAAGATAAGACGCTCAAACTTGCCCGCCGGCCGCAGCCTGCATTTGAACAGCCGCGATATCCGCCGCGCGATTGCCGGCGAGGGACCGGAGTTTGCGGCGCGTGTGTGCCGGGTGCTTGATCGGCACTGACTGGCCTGATGGTCTCCCTTCCGTCATACCGGCCTTGAGCCGGTATCCAGCCAGCCCAGGTCCCTGGGCTGAAAAGACTCTTCTCGCCGCGCAGACGCGCGTCGGCTGGATTCCGGCTCAAGGCCGGAATGACGGGGAAGTGGAGAGATTGTACGGCATCAAGATGGCTACGCCTTACCGGTGCTCCGCCGCGAAAATTCCAAGTTCCGCCTCGGCTTCCGGACCAAAGAGGCCGAGGTTTTTCAGAATTTCCACCGCAAAGCTGACCGGTGCGCTGCCGGCGGCCGTGATGATGCCGCCATCGCTGACCGCCTTCGGCTGGTCGCGATAAAGGCCGTCGCCACGATAGGCCGGATAGGCCTTGTGCGAGGCGAGCGAATTGCCGGTATGGGCGACATGGTTCAGGATACCCGTGCCCGCCAGCGCGCTTGCCGCCGCACAGATACCGGCAACCAGCCGGTCCTTTTCGCGAAAGCGCTGCACCAGCCCGCCAAGATCGGCGGCCGTGCCCTTTTCCCAGCTGAGGCCGCCGGGAATGACGAGCGCATCGATGTTATCAGGATCAAGCGCGTCATATGAGGTTTCGGGTGTTACATTCAGCCCGCCCATCGACGTTACCGGCCGCCCGTCCGGGGTGGCATGAACGATCTCGACGCCGAGATAGCTGCGTGCCGCCGCCGCAAGCAGCGCCGGTTCCCAGTCCGCAAAATCCTGCGCCAGCGCAATGGCGATCCGTGTCATGGCCGTCTCCGTCGGTTTTGATCAGGCGATGGACTGCATGTAGCGCATGCCGGTAACCGGGCGCGGCGCGAAATCCATGTTTTCGTAGAAACGATGTGCCGCCACATTGCCGGTGGTGGCGCTGACGGAAAGATAGTCGCAACCCAGCCGCTTGGCGATATCGCGGGCGCGGGAAACCAGATGCTGGCCGGTGCCGTGGCCGCGATGGCCGTCACGCACGAAGAGATGGTGCAGCTCAAGCCCGCGCCGGCCTTCCTGTGCCCTGTAGAGCGGCAGAAGCAATGCGTAGCCGATCAGCGCGCCATCGGCTTCGGCGACAAGACCATGCACCCAGGGCAGGGGGCCGAACAGGTCACGCTCAAGCTTGGCCGGCGTGATCGCCGCCGCATCGCCATGGTAGGAGGCAAGCAGCGTGATCATCTCGTTAAGCTCGGGCAAATCCGTCTTGCGGGCGCCGCGAATGATGACGACGGGCGGTCTTTCCAGTGTAAGGGAGCTATCTTCGGTCATTTTTTCGGTCCTTTGGTCTTATCTGTGCCGTCAGGACGTTTGAAAACAACAAAGCCGCCTGACGGCGGCTTGTTGACAATATGATCTGTCGAGCCGCCCTTAAAGGTAGGCCCAAAAGTACGAGCAGGAGATGGGTGCGCGTTCGTTGATCATGTCGAATGCAATGCGCCCGAATCCTTAATCTGTCAAGCGGCTTCAATTTGCAAATCGTGCGATTGCTGAAACAATCGCATCTTCCATCCCGGTATCACCGGTGGAATGCCCGGCTCCACCTATGGCAATCAACTCGCTTCCCGGCCATGCGGCGGCAAGGTCATGGGCGGTGACGGGCGGTCCCTGCAGGTCGCGCATGCCCTGGATGAGCACGCCGGGAATGCCGGCAAGAAGGCCGGCATTGCGCAGAAGCACGCCGTCTTCCAGCCAGGCCGCATGGTGGAAATAATGGGCGCAGAGACGGGCGCGGGTCAGGATATAATCGCTGTCGCGCCATTTTTCCGGAAAGGCCGAGCTGGCCTCCGCACTGATCGAGCCCGCCTCCCACAAATGCCATTCAAGCGCCGCCATCCGGCGGACGGCCGGGTCAGGATCGTTCAAAAGCTGAAGATACGCGCCGACGGGATCTTCCTTCGGCAGATGATCCGGGATAGCCGCGATGAAACGCCGCCACTGTTGCGGCAGAAACATTGCCAGCCCCTTGTAAAGCCAGTCGATCTCCTTTTGCCGGGTGGTGGTGACGCCGGCCAGCACCATAGCCCGCACCCGCTCCGGGTGGCGCTGGGCATAGGCCAGCGCGAGCGTGGCGCCCCAGGAGCTGCCGTAAACCAGCCAGTCATCCACCGAAAGTGCGCAGCGGATGGCCTCCATGTCGTCGATCAGGTGATGTGTGGTGTTATGCGCCAGGCTCTCGCTAGCATTCGGTGTGCTTTTGCCGCAGCCACGCTGGTCGAACTGGATGATGCGGTAGCGGGCGGGATCGAAATAGCGTCTGGCCGTCGCCGAAAGCCCCGAACCGGGGCCGCCATGCAGCAGGATCGCCGGCCGCCCCGCCGGATTGCCGGTAATCGTCACATGCAGCCGGTGACCTTCGGAAATCTCGAGGAAAACAGTCTCGAACGGGGTGATTTCGGGAAATATTTCGGCCATCCGGCATCCCTTCTTCAAGCAGGAGAGAGCGCATACAGGGCGCGGATGACAGTGGAATGTCAGCCCTGTTCCGGGTTGGCCCTAGTGTTCGCCGCCGCACATGCCATGGTCGGAAAGCGCGCGGATGACGTAACAATCCTCGATGGAATGGCCATCGCAATGGGCGACGATGCGTTCCAGCTCGTGCTCCAGTTTCCTGAGCTTGGCGATTTTTTCGCGCACATCGGCCAGGTGTTCGGCGGCGATGCGATCCGCTCCCTCGCACGGCATCTGCCGGTGCTGGCTAAGCGCGATCAGCTCACGGATGGCCTCGATATTCAGCCCGAGATCGCGCGCGTGGCGGATGAAGGCCAGCCTTTCGAGGTCGGACTTTTCATAACGGCGCTGGTTGCCATCGGAACGATCGGCTTCGCGGATGAGGCCCATCTGCTCGTAATAACGGATCGTCGGCACCTTCACGCCGGTGCGTTTCGACAGTTCACCGATGGACAGCATGGCTTTCTCCATATCCCGCACGCGGCAGAGGGGCGGGATGGTCCCGCCGCTCATCATCCGATGCTCTAGTCTCTAGAGATATGGTGTTTTCGCCCGCTGTTCAATGGGCCTCAGGCGGCGTCTTCCACACCCAGAGCCTCAGCCAGCGCCTTGAGAACCTCATTCTCGATGGTGGATGTGGCTTCAGGCCGAGCGGAGGCAGTCATTTCAAGGGCGGGCTTGGTGGAGGTGGCGCCGCTATCGAGATTCCACAGCGCGGCGGCAAGACCGGCGGAAATGCTGGCGGCGGCCGGCGCAACGGCCGGTGCGACGCTCTCGGCGCTGGAAATGGCGCGGTGCGCCGCCCGGGTCAGCTCCAGCAGGGTCTCTGTGGTGGAGTGGATTTCCCTGCTCTTTGCCGGTTCGAGGCCACGGACCGGAGTGCCGTAATAGCTGCCGGTGGTTGCTGCAATAGTCGTCATGACTGAGTCCCCCTGAGTTCTGATGGGTAGTTTTAGGAACCGAAACATTCGCGAAGATTGCGTCTTGCGGGGCTTGAAGGCAAAATCGTCCTCATATAGTATACCCCCTATACTATATGAGGTACTCATGTCCCATACGATCCGCAACAAGGAAAAGCTGCTCGCCCGCATCCGCCGCCTGAAAGGGCAGATGGAGGCGGTGGAGCGTGCGCTTGATGATGCCAAGCCCTGCGGCGAGGTGCTGCAATTGCTGGCTTCGGTGCGCGGCGCGCTTTCCGGCCTGACGGGGGAGGTGATGCAGGAGCATCTGCACGAACATGTGGTGCATGCCGAAAATGAAGACGAGCGGGCGCGGGCGGCGGAAGAGCTGGCCCAGGTGCTGAAAACCTACATCCGCTAGCACGCCCCCCCAAAAAAAGTGTCCGCGACTTTGGGAAAGGCCATGCCTGGAACGACTAGCTTGAAGATCGAACAGGATTAGCGACATGACGACGACATCCGAATTCCCCGCCGCGACCGGCCACGACCATGTTTTTCTCGGCCAGAACCATGAGCGCAATGAAAAGCGCGTGTGGATGGTGATTGCGCTGACCACCGTGATGATGGTGGCCGAGATTGTCGCCGGCCACTGGTTCGGCTCCATGGCATTGACGGCTGACGGATGGCACATGTCCACCCATGCGGGCGCGATGCTGATTTCGGCGCTGGCCTATCTTTATGCCCGGCGTGAGGCGCGCAACCCGCGCTTCACCTTCGGCACCGGCAAGTTCGGCGATCTCGCGGGTTTTGCCAGCGCCGTCGTGCTGGCGGTGGTGGCGCTGCTGATCGCCGTCGAAAGCGCCATGCGCCTCGTCAGCCCGGTCGAGATCGACTTCAACCAGGCGATCCTCGTCGCCGTCATCGGTCTTGCCGTCAATCTCGTCAGCGCCCTGCTTTTGAAGGATGACCATCATCATGACCATGGGCATGGACACGGCTCGCATGCCCATCACGATCACGGCAGCCACGCGCATCATGGCGACCATGGCGCGGCAAAGGGCGGCAGGGACAATAATCTGCGCGCCGCCTATCTGCATGTGCTGGCGGATGCGTTGACCTCGGTTCTCGCCATCGTCGCGCTGTTGCTCGGCAAATGGAACGGCTGGTCCTTTCTCGACCCGCTGATGGGCATTGTCGGAGGTCTGGTCATCGCCCGCTGGTCATGGGGGCTGGTGCGCTCCACGGCGGCAACCCTGCTCGATGCCGTGCCGCAGACGGAAGATCTGCCGCAGGAAATCCGTGAAAGCGTCGAGACGGAAGAAGATCGCATCACCGACCTGCATGTCTGGCAGGTGGGGCCGGGCCATCACGCCGCCATCGTGGCGATCCACTCGCAGGCGCCGAAGGCACCTGATTTCTACAAGCGGAAACTTGCGGCCATACATGAACTGTCGCATGTGACGGTGGAGGTCAGCCCGGCAAGGGCCTGAGAAGAATCGCCTATTCGTATTCGGAATAGGCGCTGCGCACCCACTCGGCCTGTGCTTCCGCCTTGTCCTCGGCGGAAGCCACTGCGGGCGTATCCTGATAGGCGGGCGCGCTGCCATTGCCCACGGCCCACAATACGTTGGCCAGCGAATGCGAAAGAATGGTGCTGGAAACGGTGGGATTGCCGGGGCCGCGTTTGACGGCCTGCTCCTCCGGCGCGCTTTGCGTGCTGCCGGCTTTTTCGATCTCGCGGATACGTCCCTGATAATTGTATCCGCCGATATTGCTTTCGATCTGCATGTCGGTGATTCCGCGTTCAAAAGTTAACGAAGGGTTAACGGCGGCGACTTGTCTGAAACTTGCGCTTGCTGCGTTGCAGCGACTGTCGAGGGTTGACAGCCGGCGAAGTAGTGCTTCGTTTTTGCATAGTGAAGACGGGGCAGGAGGTGATTGCCAGCTTTGTCCCTCGCGGCATTGCAGTCCGGTTTAAATTTCTGGCGCCGTGAATACCTCACTCCCGTCATTCCGGCCTTGAGCCGGAATCCAGCCGACGCGCGTCTGCGCGGCGAGAGAGTCCTTTCAGCCCAAGGACTTGGGCTGGCTGGATACCGGCTCAAGGCCGGTATGACGGAAAGAGGAAATCTCGCGGACGCGGCCAATCCGTCCGGTGCCGGATTACGCCGTTTCCTTCTCCACCGGCATAACCGTTTCCTGGAGCTTCTCCGGCTTCTCCGCCGCTTCCGCCTCAACCTCCTGCGGCGCTGGCGTCACCATCGCCGCCACCAGCGTATCGAGGCCGATCGAGCCGACAGCCTTGCCATCCTCATCAACCACATGCGCCTGCGTCTCGTTGGCCTCTGACATGTCGCGGGCAATGGTTTCCAGCGTCGCGTTTTCTGGCACCGGCATGCCTTCCGGCTTGCTGTCCAACGGCTCCATGACGGTGGTGGCCTGAAGCACGCGGCCGCGATTGACGTCGCGCACGAAGTCGGTGACGTAGCCATCGGCAGGGGAGAGAATGATGCTCTGGCCGTCGCCCTGCTGCACCACTTCGCCGTCCTTCAGAATGGCGATGTGGTCGCCCAGCCGCAAAGCCTCGTCCAGATCGTGGGTGATGAACACGACGGTCTTCTTCAGCTCCTGCTGCAGATCGAGCAGCATGGTCTGCATATCGACACGGATCAGCGGATCGAGCGCCGAATAGGCTTCATCCATCAGGAGGATATCGGCGTCATTGGCAAGCGCCCGGGCAAGGCCCACACGCTGCTGCATGCCGCCGGAAAGCTGGTTCGGATAATAATCCTCGTAACCGGCAAGGCCGACACGCTCCAGCCAGTAACGGCCCTTTTCCTCGCTCTTGCTGCGCGGCACGCCCTGGATGTCGAGGCCGTAGACGCTGTTTTCCAGCACCGTGCGGTGTGGCAAGAGGCCGAATTTCTGGAATACCATCGCCGTCTTGTGGCGGCGGAATTGCCTGAGCGCCGAGGTGCTCATGCCGCAGATATCCTCGCCGTCATAAAGAACCTCACCCGCTGTCGGGTCGATCAGCCGGTTGATGTGGCGGATGAGCGTCGACTTGCCGGAGCCGGAAAGGCCCATGACGACAGTGATCTTGCCGCCCGGCATGGTGATGTTGATGTTGTTGAGGCCGAGAACGTGGTTGTGCTTGTCGTTCAGCTCGGCCTTGTCCATGCCCGACCGCACCGCTTCGAGATATTTCTCGGGATGCTTGCCGAAGATCTTGTAAAGATTCTTGATTTCGATGCTTTTAGCCATGGGAGACCTCGCGGTACTTCTGCAGGCGCTTGCCAAAAGCCTGGCTTGCCCGGTCGAACATGATGGCGATGGCGACCAGAGCGAAACCGTTCAGGAAGCCCACCGTGAAGAACTGGTTGTTGATGGCCTGCAGCACGTTCTTGCCGAGCCCGCCGACACCGACCATGGAGGCGACGACGACCATGGCGAGCGCCATCATGATGGTCTGGTTGATGCCGGTCATGATGGTGGGCAGCGCCAGCGGCAGTTGCACGTTGAACAGCTTCTGGCCATTGGAGGAGCCGAAAGCATCGGCCGCTTCCAGCACTTCGCGGTCCACCAGGCGAATGCCGAGGCTGGTGAGGCGAATGACGGGCGGAATGGCATAGATCACCACTGCGATCAGGCCCGGAACCTTGCCGATGCCGAAAATCACCACCACGGGGATGAGATAAACGAAGCTGGGCAGGGTCTGCATCACGTCGAGCACGGGATTGATGAGGCGTTGCAGGCGTTCGGAACGACCCATCAGGATGCCGAGCGGCAGGCCGATGACGATGGCGATCAGGGTGGCGATGGCGACGATGGACAGTGTCGTCATGGCGTCTCGCCAGAGGCCGACCGCGCCGATCATCAGCAGGGAAATGGCGGTGCCGCCGGTGATCTTGAAGCTGCGCCCGGCCAGATGCACGATGGCGAGAATGACCAGCATCGTGATGATCCACGGGGTCTGGATGAACAGCCGCTCCGAGGAGTTGAGGAAGAGCTGCAGCGGATGCACGACGACGTCGATCGCATCGCCATAGTTGCGCACGATGTCGCGAAAACCGTCATCGATGGTCTTGCGTGCCACACGCATCGTGGAGTTGTCGATGGCCGGGAACTTGCAGAGCAGGTCCGGCAGGTAATTGCAGAGGGCCATTATTGTTGTTTTCCCTTTGGGTTTTGGGGATGGGGGGAGGGTGGAGTGCGCGGGCACCCCCCTCTGTCCTGCCGGACATCTCCCCCACAAGGGGGGAGATCGACCTGCGGCAAAGTCTCACCCATCTTGATGGTTGAGGATGAAGCGGTGAAAGCGCGCCCAGCCGATCTCCCCCCTTGAGGGGGAGATGCCCGGCAGGGCAGAGGGGGGTAAGCGGCTTGCGCCAACCCCGCCTGCAATCACATCGAAGCCTTGATCTTCTCCGCCACCTCGGCCGGAACCCACTTCGTCCAGATTTCCTCGTGGTTTTCGAGGAAATATTCCGCGCCATCCTCGTTGGTGCCCTGGTTCTCATCCATCCAGGCAAGGATTTCGGCGACCACCTTGTTGTCCCAGTTGCGGGCCTTGATGTAGTCCAGCGTCACGCCGGCCTTGCCTTCGAAATCCTTGGTGATGACGGTAAAGACATCGGCCACCGGATAGGCGTTGACCCTGGGGTCGGCGCAATCGACCTTGGCCGTGCACTCGTCGAAATGGGCGCGGTCGAGTTCGACGCCGTCGTCCAGCTTCACCATCTCGTATTTGCCGAGAATGGCGGTGGGCGACCAGTAATAGCCGAGCCAGCCCTGCTTCTTTTCGAATGCATTGGCGATGGAGCCGTCAAGGCCGGCGGCGGAGCCGGTATCGACCAGCGTGAAGCCCTTTTTGTCGCCTTCGCGTGCCTTGTAGAGATTGGTGGTGGTCACCTGGCAGTTCCAGCCGGAGGGGCAATTGTGCACGGCGCCCTTGCTGGCGTCTTCCGGGGCGGGGAAGAGCTCGGGATGCTTCAGCGCATCCTCGACGGTCTTGATGTCGGGGTGCTCATCGGCGATGAATTTCGGGATCCACCAGCCTTCGATACCGCCTTCGGAAAGAATTTTCGATGCTTCGATCATACGGCCGTCCTTGACGGCGGCATCGAGCGGCTCGCGCACGGCATTCACCCACAATTCGGGCGCCATGTCCGGCTGGCCCTTTTCGTTCATGGAGGCGAAGGTCGGCATGGTATCGCCGCTGACGACGTTGACCGTGCAGTCATAGCCGTTTTCCATGATGAACTTGTCGACGTAAGCCGCGACACCGGCGGATGCCCAGTTCATTTCGGCGATGGAGATGCTGCCGCACGCTTCGGCGGCATTGGCGGAATGTGCTGCACCGGCAGCGATGGTAAAGCCCGTTACGAGAATGGTCGAGGCCAGGAGTTTCTTCATGGTGTAAGACCCCCAAGTCTGATGCAGTGTTTTCAGTTGGCAAAGCGGGAGCACTGCAAAGCCCGGATTGCCAAGGGCGAACTGACATGGCGCATGGAAAAGCCGAAAAATCCCGGCAAGAAGAATATCCGCAGAACACGCTGCGGAATTGCCGCAAGAAGAGCGGCGAAAAGGCGCATGAATATGTCAATGACCGGCATAATACGGCCAAAAAGTGATATTGCAACGCGAAATGGCGCATCGCAGCCATGCGTTCGATTTTTGGAACGTTTTCTCATTTGATATAATACATGAAATATATTCTGATTTTATAGAAATATATTATAAATTTCAGTAAGGTGAAATAAAAATCCTGACGCAGTCAAGTTGGGATTCAAGGAAAAAATAAAGTCGCGATTTTGTGGAAAAAATATTCGAAAAGAGGTTTTGCGAAGGTATTTTTATGCTTTTTCGGTGCGGGCGGCGGCTCTGTCGCCGCCCGTTCCACGGTCAGGCTGTCAAACAGCGTCCTTGCCGGCCACCTTCAGCGCGAAGGCATATTCGAAGGCGATTTCTTCCAGCCGCTGGAAACGGCCGGACTTGCCGCCATGGCCTGCCGCCATGTTGGTCTTGAGCAGGATCGGCGCTTCTCCCGTCGTCTTTTCGCGCAGCTTCGCCACCCATTTGGTCGGTTCCCAATAGGTCACCCGCGGGTCGGTCAGGCCGGATAGCGCCAGGATCGGCGGGTAAGGCTTCGCACCGACATTGTCATAGGGACTATAGGCAGCGATCCAGCCATATTCCTCCGCCGATTCCAGCGGATTGCCCCATTCGGGCCATTCCGGCGGGGTCAGCGGCAAAGTGTCATCGAGCATGGTGGTCAGCACATCCACGAAGGGAACGGCAGCGATGATGCCGGCGAATTTTTCCGGCGCCATATTGGCGACAGCCCCCATCAGCATGCCGCCGGCCGAGCCGCCTTCTGCGATGATGCGGTCATAGGAGGTGAAACCCTCCTGAACCAGATGATCGGCAGCGGCGATGAAGTCCTTGAAGGTGTTCTGTTTGTCTTCCATCTTGCCGGTTTCGTACCATTCGAAACCCTTGTCCTTGCCGCCGCGAATATGGGCGATGGCATAGATGAAACCACGGTCGGCGAGCGACAGCGTGGTGGTGGAGAAGGAGGCGGGAATGGTGATGCCGTAAGCGCCATAACCATAAAGCAGGCAGGGGGCGGAACCGTCAAGCGCCACATCCTTGCGGTAAAGCAGCGAGACCGGCACCAGTTCGCCATCATGGGCGGGCGCCATGATGCGGCGCGTGATGTAATCATCAGGATTGTGGCCGGAGGGCACTTCCTGCGTCTTCAGCAGCGTCCGCTCCCGCGTCACCATGTCGTAATCGAACAGCTGGCTCGGCGTCGTCATCGAGGAATAGGAGAAGCGGATGACGTCGGTGTCATATTCCGCCGCGCCATGCAGGCCCAGCGAATAGGCTTCCTCGGCAAAGGCGATGGAATGTTCCTCGCCCGTGCGGCGGTCGCGGATGACGATGCGCGGCAGGCCGTCGCGGCGCTCAAGCCAGACCAGGTGGCGGGCATAGGCATCGACGGAGAGAATGAGACGGCCCGGCTCATGCGGGACGATCTCTTTCCAGTTTTCCTTGCCGGGCGCCGTCACCGGCGCTTCCACGATACGGAAATCCTTGGCATCGCCGTCATTGGTGAGAATGAAGAACACATCGCCGCCTTCGCACATCGAATATTCGATGCCTTCCTCGCGCTCCGCCACCACGGCAGGTTCGGCGGTCAGGTCGCTGGTGGAGAGAAGACGATATTCGCTGGTCTCATGGTCGTGAATGTCGATGAAGATGAAATCGTCGAGAACCGACGCGCCGACGCCCATGAAGAAGCCGGGGTCCTTTTCCTCATAGACCAGCCGGTCGGCCGATTGCGGCTCGCCGATGATGTGGTGGAAAACCTTGGAGGGACGGTGGTTCTCGTCCTGCAGCGTATAAAAGAAGCTCTTGCCGTCAGGCGCCCAGGCCCCGCCGCCGCCGGTGTTTTCCACGACGTCGGCAAGATCTTCGCCGGTTTCGAGGTTGCGGATGCGCAGGGTAAAATATTCCGAGCCCTTGTCGTCGTAACCCCAGATGCCGTAGCTGTGATCGGAAGATTGGTCGAGGCCGGACAGACGGAAATAATCCTTGCCTTCGGCCTCCTTGTCGCCGTTCAGAAGCACGTGTTTTTCGCCGCCATCGCGCGGTGTGCGGAAATAATGCGGCTGCTCGCCGCCGGTCACGAACAATGTGCCATAGGCATAGGGGCCGTCCCTTACTGGAACGGAGGAATCATCCTGCTTGATGCGGCCCTTCATCTCCGTAAACAGCTTTTCCTGAAGTGCCCCGGTGTCGCCCATCGCCGCTTCCATATAGGCGTTTTCCGCCTCCAGATGGGCGCGGATCGCGGGGTCGAGAATGGATGTGTCCTTGAACATGGCCTGCCAGTTATCGGCCCGGAACCATGCATAATCGTCGGTGCGGGTAATGCCGTGATGCGTGTCCTGAACAGGCCGTTTTTCGGCGGTCGGGGCGGCGGGCAGGTTCTTGAAAATCGGCAAGGGAAACTCGCTTTCCTGTAAAAATTCTTGGGCGGCACCAAGATGTAGAGCGGGCCTTGCGGCCGATCAAGTTTCAAATCTCCACAGGCGGAATGCAGCTCGGGCACAATTTGGTCAGCTTTCGATCACATTTTGGCAATATCCGGCAAATCAGCGATGATGCGCTCAGGTCGCCCGGCCTGCCGCAATCACCAAGAACAAACGAAAAAACTGACAGGATCCCATGCGAAAGCTTCTTCCCGCTGCCCTTTCTGCCTTTTTCCTCGGCTTGCAGGCCTTTACCCCCGCTTTCGCGATCGACGCCAGCGTCATGCGGCAGCTGAATGCGCTCGCCCCCGAAGAGCGTCTGGAACAGCGTTGCGATATCGAGGCGATGGAGAGGATAGCGACGGAGCAGAAGGGCATGCGGCCGGACAAGGTCATCGCCTATACCTTCGGCGATCCGGAAGTTGGCAAGAACTCCATCAAGGCGCCGGGCGCGGTCTTCAGAAGTTCCGGCGAATGGTACAAGCTCAAATACAAGTGCCAGCTGAAGAGCGACAGCCTCAGCATCCAGTCCTTCGATTACCGCGTTGGCGACCGGATTCCCGAGGAGCAGTGGAAGAAGTTGTATCTTTATGACTAAGCAAGGATTTTTTCGGTTGCGGGCAGGGGTTTAGCCGCCGCTTTTCTTGCCGCTCCGCCACCGGCTCTGTAACCCTGCCTGCCGATCAAAGCGAGGGAGACGGGCATGGCGACACGATTCAAGGGACTTTCGGCTTTTCCGATCACACCGGCCGATGAGGCCGGGCGGGTGGACACACAGGCTTTCTCCGCGCTGATCGAGCGGCTGGATGTGGCGGCGGTCGATTCCGTCGGCATTCTCGGCAGCACCGGCATCTATATGTATCTCACGCGGGAAGAGAGACGCCGCGCCATCGAGACGGCAGCGGCGATCCTCAGGGGCAAGCGCATATTGATGGCCGGCGTCGGCGCATTGCGCACAGATGAGGCGGTGGCGCTGGCGAAGGATGCGGAAGCCGCCGGCGCCGATGCGCTGCTGCTCGCACCCGTCTCCTACACGCCGCTGACGCAGGAAGAGGCCTATCACCATTTCGCCGCCGTGGCCGGCGCGACGGCCCTGCCGCTTGCCATCTACAACAACCCGACGACAACCCGCTTTACCTTCAGCGACGAGCTTCTGGTGCGGCTTGCCTATATCCCCAATATCTGCGCCATCAAGATGCCGCTGCCTGCCGATTCCGATTATGCGGGTGAGCTTGCGCGGCTGAGACCGAAGCTGTCGGATGATTTCGCCATTGGTTACAGCGGCGACTGGGGCTGCGCCGAGGCCACGCTTGCCGGCGGCGACACCTGGTACAGCGTGGTTGCCGGCCTGCTGCCGGTTCCGGCCCTGCAATTGATGCGGGCGGCTCAGGCCAAGAATGCGGAAGAGGCACAGAGGATCGATGCGGCCTTCCAGCCGCTCTGGGCACTGTTCAAGGAATTCGGCAGCATCCGTGTGGTTTACGCCGCCGCCAACAGCCTGCAACTGACGGCGTGCGAACCGCCCCGGCCGATCCTGCCGCTCACCAGCGCGGAACGCCAGCGGGTGGAAGAGGCGCTGGACGCCCTGTCCGCGCTGGAAAGCGCGCCATAATTCGGGCGCTTTGCGGGCGGATTGCCACGTCCTTACACTTCGGAAAACCAAAAATGCTGCGTCGCCTCTTCATTGCCGCCCTGTTAGTCTCTGCCTCATCCGCCGCGTTCGCGGGCACCGGCCTTGTCGAGCCGACGCTGAAGATGACGCCGCAGCATGACGGCAAGGTGCGGGTGGCGATGACGCTGGATGCCTGCATGGGCAAGACCGATCACCGCATTCTCGATACGCTGGTGAAGGAGCGCATTCCGGCAACGATCTTCGTCACCGCCCGCTGGCTGAAACACAATGGCGAGGCGCTCGCCGTCCTCATGGCGCATCCGGATTTGTTCGAGATCGAAAACCACGGCGAAAACCATGTGCCGGCGGTGGACAGGCCGGTTTCCATCTACGGCATCGCCGCCGCCGGTTCGGAAGCGGCGGTCGAGCAGGAAGTGGAGGGTGGCCGCCGGGCGATCGTCGCCGCCACCGGTCTCCAGCCGCAATGGTTCCGTGGTGCGACGGCCAAATACACCAGGTCCTCCATGGCCACCATCAACCGGCTCGGCATGCGGGTGGCCGGTTATTCCGTCAATGGCGATGGCGGCTCGCTGCTGGGTGCGGCGATGACGGCAAAACACATCGCCTCGGCAAAAGACGGCGACGTCATCATCTCCCACATCAACCAGCCCACCCATGAGGCGGGCGAAGGCGTGGTGAAAGGCCTTCTGGCGCTGAAGGCGCGCGGCGTCATCTTCGCCCGGCTGGACGACCCATCCTTCGCGCCGCCGGGGAATTGATCCGCAAGGTTGCCGCCCATTTCTTCTCCCCCCTCGGGGAGAAGAGATATGCCGTACTCGCTCGGTCCTGAAGCGACGCGGGCGAAAAGAACCGACGGCATCCCCACATCCACGCCCGTTTTTCGGCGGCGCAGACCCGAAAATTGCGCTAGCATCCTCCCATGATGCTATTCAAACGCCCCGACACCGAAACGCTATATTCCGCCCTTGTGAACAAGGACCCCGCCTATGAAGGCGTGGCCTATGTCTGCGTGACCTCGACCAAGATTTTCTGCCGCTTCACCTGCACGGCCAGAAAACCGAAGATCGAAAACTGCCGGTTCCGCGAGACCATTGCCGAATGCCTGGAGGCCGGTTTCCGTCCCTGCAAGCGCTGCAAGCCGATGTTGTCCTACGGCACCGCCGACGAGACCGTCTCTTCGCTTCTGACGGCGCTGGAAAACGAGCCGGCGCGCCGCTGGCGAGAGGAGGATGTGGTGGCGCTCGGCCATGATCCCTCCACCGTGCGTCGCAGCTTCAAGCGTCGTTTTGGCATGAGCTTTCTGGAAATCGCCCGGCTGCGGCGGCTGGGTGATGCGGTCACGGGCCTTGCCTCCGGTGAAGCGGTGATCGGTGCGCAGATCGATGCCGGTTACGAATCCGGCAGCGGCTTCCGCGCCGCCATCAACCAGTTCTTCGGAGCCTCGCCCGCCGCCATGAAGGGCAGGGGCTTCCTGAGGGGCGACTGGATCGACACGCCGATCGGCCCGATGCTGGCCGTTGCCGATGACCATGCCCTGCATCTCCTCGAATTTGCCGACCGGCCGGCGCTCCCGGCCGAGCTGAAGCGGCTGAAGGCCCGCACGGGCGCCGACATGGTGCTGGGCAGGACGGCGGTGACCGGCCAGATCGCGGCGGAACTTGCCGCCTATTTCGCCGGCAGTTCGGCCATATTCGAAACCCGGCTTGCCGGTCACGGCACGCCTTTCGAACGCGGTGTCTGGCGCAACCTGCGGGAAATCCCGGCGGGAGAGATCGTCAGCTACTCCTCCCTCGCAACCACCATGGAACGACCGTCGGCCGTGCGCGCGGTCGCCCGCGCCAATGGCGCCAACCAGATCGCCATCGTCGTTCCCTGCCATCGGGTGCTGGGTGCGGATGGCAGCCTCACCGGCTATGGTGGAGGCCTGTGGCGGAAGAAATGGCTGATCGAGCACGAGCGCCGCATGGCGAGCGCGCAGGGGAAGGTGCAGGGACTGCCGCTCGCTTCCTGAGCAGCCGGGGCTGGCTTTCGGGAGGTTGTCCGTTGATGGTGGCGCGTGGGGCTTACCCCCCTCTGCCCTGCCGGGCATCTCCCCCTCAAGGGGGAAGATCGGCAGGAGGCCCTACCATTGCTCCATTCGCAACTGTCGTGATGGGCGAAACCTAACCGCTTGTCGATCTCCCCCCTTGAGGGGGAGATGCCCGGCAGGGCAGAGGGGGGTAAGCTCCACGCGCTGCCGTCAACGGACAACCTCCCGAAAGCCCACCCCCCGGAGCGGTTTCACTTTCCTTCAAGTCACGAAAACACTCCAATCCCCTGTTTGTCGCATTTCCTGCCGGAAAGCCGGTGTTTAATCCGGCAGTTTGGGCGTGACCCGGCGCGACGGAAACAGTTCCCGTGTCGCCGTCATGGCGATGAGCGACAGCGGCAGGGCCAGCATGGCGCCGGCCGCTCCCCACATCCACGTCCAGAAGATGATCATCACGAAGACGAGGAACGGGTTGATTTCCATGTTGCGGCCGACAACAGCCGGGAAGGCGAGGTTTTCCATCAGCAGGTGAATGGTGAAGAAGATCGCCGCCGGCAGAAGGGCCAGAATGATGTTGTCATGGGTGATGATGCCCGCCACCGTCAGCGCTATCGTCATGGCGGTGATGCCGAGAAACGGCACGAAGCTGGAGAGGAAGGCGAAGAGCCCCCACAGGAGCGGCATGGCCAGCCCGCCGAAATAGGCGATCACCACCATCGTCACGCCGAGCCCGGCATAGATCAGCGCCGCCGTGGCGAAATAGGTCCCGAGCACCTCTTCCACCGAACCGATGATGCGGATGGTTCTGAGCCGCTGGTGGCGGGCCGGGAAGGCCATGATGATCGCCTTGCGCAGCCGCAGCCGGCTATAGAGAAACATCAGCAGGGCTGCGAGGAAGATCAGGCCCTGAATGACCGCAGGGGTGACGTTGGAGCCGAGCAGCGAGATGATCTCGCCGCTGCGGGAAATCAGCGATTCCATCGACATCGACCCCATGCTGAAACTGGCCGCCGAGATATTCAGCCATCTGAGACTTTGCAGATAGGGCAGGAAGCGGTCGATGCTGCGCTCCACCAGCGCCGGGCCTTCCGAAGCGAGGAGCGAGAGCGGCTCGGTGAGCGAATTGATGACGAAAAACATCACCGCCGCCACGAGGCTTGAAAGAATGAGCGCGACGCCGAAACCGGGAATGCCGTAGGAGCCGAGTTTTTCGGCGGCGATGCCGAGGATCATGCCCACAACGATCGCCATCACCACCGGGATGAGGATGAGCGACAATTCGTGGATGACGGCCATCAGCATGATGAGGAAGATGCCGATCACCGACCAGGCGACAACCACATCCAGGGCTTCGCGGCCAAGCGGCTGCTGGCTGCGGGCATCGTCGCGGTGGGAACCGGACGCAGGCGGCTCCAGCGGATCGCCTTTTGATGCCGGAGCGGCTGCGGTGCCGGCGCCATTGTGGTTCAAAGTGCCGGTCTTGTCCGGTCTGGCATTTTCATTCATCGAGCGGTCCCCCAATAAGGTGACAAACGTTCGAAAAATATGGCGGTTCCGGGGCGGCACAAATTTCTGCCGCCCCTTTTTGCGTTTATGCGGAAAGCTTTAGCCCGATGCCCCACGGATCTTTCAGGACAATGCCGTCAGCCTGCCGTTCGGTGGCGATTTCCAGCCGGTCGAGTGCGGCAACCGCCCTGTCTAGCGCTTCGGGCTCATTGAATTTCAGCGAATAACCGGAAAGGCCGGTCATATTGTCCTTGCGGGCGGCGGCACCCCGGCTGTTCCAGATATTGGCGGCCACATGGTGATGATAGGCGCCGGAGCCGAAGAAGCTCGCGCCCGGATAACGCGCCATGATCTTCAGGCCCAGCACATCCTGATAAAATTCATCCGCCTGCGGAATATTGCCGACCTGCAGATGGATATGGCCGATGGCCGTTCCTTCCGCCGCACCGGTAAAGGCCGTCTTCGGCGCGCTGTCGTAAAGCGCCTGAAGGTTGAGGCCGAGTGTGGCCATCTCCACCGTGCCATCCGGCTGGTAGGTCCATTCCGATGGCTGCCGGTCGCGATAGACCTCGATGCCGTTGCCTTCGGGGTCGGCAAGGTAGATCGCCTCGCTGACCAGATGATCGGATGCGCCCTGAAACTGCACGTTGTTATGGGCGGCATGGGCCAGCCATTGCGCCAGATCATCACGGCTCGGCAGCAGGAAGGCGGTGTGGAACAGGCCGGCGGCATTGCGCGGCGCGCGTTCCGCCGTGTTGGAGGTGGAAAGCGTCAGGAGCGGCTGGCCATTCACGCCCAGAACCTCGCCGCTCTGGCTCTTTTCAAGGACCGAAAGGCCGATGATCTTCTGGTAGAAATCCGAAACGCGCGGCAGATCGTGAACGATGAGATGCGCCTGGCCGACATAGGCCGGTCGCGTCAGGGCGAATTGTTTGATTTCACTCATCATAATCTCCATATTGAATATTACGCGCCGGAAAGCGGATCGGCGGTCGCCGGCATTGGCCGACGCCGCTTCGCGGCGTTTGTCTGTCGTGAATATGGGCGGATTTCGTCGTTCAGCAAAGATCGTCGTCTGGCGATTGACCGTCCACTATTTGTTGACAACGCCCTGCGGCGGGGCCGACGCGGCCTTGACTTCGATCAAGGCGAAGGCCGCCGCGGCGGGGAAATATGGGTTTAGCCTGATACGCGAACGGCGGATAACGCCAAAGGAGACAGCCATGTACAAGAAGATCATCGTACCGGTAGACCTCAGCGCCACCGACAAGGGGGAAAAGATCCTTGAAAAGGCCAAGGCGCTGCTGGACCCCAACGGCGAGATCGTCCTCATCAATGTTGTTGAGGAATTGCCCGGCTACATGGCGATCGACCTGCCCGTCGACCTCATCGAAAACGCCATCAAGGACGCCAAGGCGAAACTTGCGGAATTGAAGGCAAAGAGCGGCTTTAACGGCAGCCAGGAAATCAGAAGCGGCGCGCCGGCGCGCGAGATCATCGCCGCGGCGGAGGAACACAAGGCCGATCTAATCATCATCGCGTCGCATACGCCGGACTTTACCAATTATTTCATCGGCGCCACCGCCGACCGCGTGGTGCGCCACGCCAAGTGCTCGGTGCTGATCGACCGGTAAAGGGCGGTCACAAAAAGGGTTGCGGGCGAATGGCCGCCCGCACCGGCTGGAGGAAAGACCATGAATGTCGAAAGCTATGAGAAAATCCTGCGCGACCGCCAGCGTGAGCTTTATCGCCGCCTGCACCGGATCGAGGCCGATTTTGAGCAGCCGCGCAATCCCGACGACGAGGACCGCGCCACGGAGCGCAACAATGACGAGGTGCTGGACGAGATGGGGCAGGTGGGGCAGGACGAGCTGCGCGCCATCGACGCCGCGCTCGACCGCATCGCCGAGGGCACCTTCGGCATCTGTGTCAAATGCGGCAAGAGGATTTCCGACGATCGGTTGAAGGCCGTGCCCTATACGCCGTTCTGTCAGGAATGCGCTGCGGCTTTGTGATGCGCGACTGAAAAGGGCCGCGAGTTTCTTCTCCCCGCCGGGGAGAAGGTGGCCCGAAGGGTCGGACGAGGGCCTGCCCCTTCATCCCGCTGCCGCGGACTTCTCCCCGGCGGGGAGAAGAAGCAGACGGCAACCGCTCGCTCCAAAGGCGTTCGTTGGCTCAAACAAAACGCCACCTCTCCTTTCGCAACAGCATCGAACGCAATTTGATCGCCGTTAACCGGCCGCTGTCTTGTTCCTGTCTAATATTGTCTCCATGCTTTGATGAAAGCACGCAGACGGGATTGGACTATGAGTGATTTATGGCGGTTCGGGCGCCAGTATGATTTTCACGAGATCGTCGCCGATGGCATCGTCCATGGCGTTGGCATCGTTTTTGCGCTGGTCGGCGCCACGGCGCTGATTTTTTACGCGACCGCGTGGGGTACGCTGAGCGCGATTGCGGCCGCATGGATCTACGGTCTCGGTCTGGTCGCCTGTCTTTCCGTGTCCTTCACCTACAACATCTGGCCGCACTCCAAGGTGAAATGGTTCCTGCGCCGGCTGGATCATTCGGCGATCTTCATCCTCATCGCCGCCACCTATACCCCCTTTCTGATGCGTGGCATAAACGATCCGCTGATCGCCACCATGCTGGGGTTGATCTGGCTCGCCGCCCTCTGCGGCATCCTCCTCAAATGCCTGTTTCCCGGCCGCTACGACCGGGTGGCCATCGGCCTTTATCTCGCCATGGGCTGGAGCGGCATCATGGTGGTCGAGCCCTTGTCGTCTCACCTCGCCCCCCTCACGCTCTGGCTGATCGTCGCCGGCGGCATCATCTATTCGCTTGGCGTGATTTTCCACGTCTGGGAAAAGCTGCGTTTCCAGAACGCCATCTGGCACGCTTTCGTCGTCGCCGCCGCTGCCGTTCATTATTTCGCCGTGGTCACCGCGTTCAGCCTGGTTCCGCTGACATCCTGAAGCCGGTTTCGGGGCTCGCCACAGACGTCGGGCAATGCCACGGCACCGGCAGACGGCCGATGCCGGTGCTTGTCGACCATGCCGCCGGCAATGAGGTGCATGTGCCGGTCGTCGCCATCGAGGCGGAAAATATCGCTTCCATTCGCCCGCAAGAAAGCTTCGGTTTCAGGGGCGTCGGGAGATTTTCGGAGGTTCGGCACCAAGTTCGAGCAGTGGCTGGACCTGACGTGCATGGCGCTGAAGGCCACCCATGAATCGGGCGAGTGCCGCACAGTTCTTCTCCCCGCCGGGGGGAAGAAACAGGCGGCATCGTTTTGCCACACGCGGCCAATTGAGAGGGTTCTAAACCCGCCTCAAACCGGCTCGAACACCATTGAATGGCCGTTGATGCAGTAACGCAGGCCGGTCGGCTTCGGGCCGTCGGGGAAGACGTGGCCGAGATGGCCGCCGCAATTGGCACAGCGGATTTCGGTGCGCACCATGCCGTAGCTCGCGTCACGATGTTCCGTCACCGCACCCGGCTTCACCGGCTCGAAATAGCTCGGCCAGCCGCAGCCCGCATCGAATTTCGTGTCGGAGAGGAACAGCGGCTCGTCGCAGGCCGCGCAGCGATAGAGGCCCTTTTCGAAACTGTCCCAGTAGGGTCCGGTAAAGGCGCGCTCGGTGCCGTGCTCGCGCAGGATGCGATATTGCTCCGGGGTCAGCTGCTCACGCCAGTCGGCATCGCTCTTGTTGACTTTGGGGGGTGTCAGATCGCTCATGGAATGATCCTTTCTGTTCCTGCCAGAAATAGTCATCGCCGTTACGGATTGAAAGAGGACACATCTCAATAACGAGTCCGTTATGCTGCGGATCGGGAGTCGATTTGGGTTGAGATGACGTTGCCTATGCCTTAACTGAAAATTCGATTTGAAAAAGAGAACGCCAGTCATTGGCGCGCGGGGTTGGGGACACCCCAGACAGATGTGTGGGGGACACCCCGGGAGATGTGAATGACATCAGATGTCACGCAGCTGACATTCCTGTCGCTGTTTTTGCCGTTTATGGCGGCGCTCGCCGCGCCGGCGCTGGTGAAGAGGTTGGGGCACAATGCCGCCTGGCTGCTGGCGCTTGCGCCGGGGCTTGCCTTTGTCCATTTCGCGCTGATGCTGCCTGACATCGCGGCGGGCGGGATCGTGACCGGCGGTTATGCCTGGGTGCCGAGCTTCAATCTCAGCTTTTCCTGGTTCATCGATGGCCTGTCGCTCACCTTCGCGCTGCTGATCACCGGCATCGGCCTGCTGATCGTGCTTTATGCCGGCGGTTATATGAAGGGACATCCGCAGCAGGGCCGGTTCCTGTCCTTCCTGCTGCTGTTCATGGGGGCGATGCTGGGCGTCGTGGTCTCCGACAGCCTGCTGATGCTGTTCGTTTTCTGGGAACTGACCTCCATCACCTCCTTCCTGCTGATCGGCTTCGATCACGAGCGTGCCGCCTCGCGCCGCGCCGCCTTGCAGGCGCTGGTGGTGACGGGTGGCGGCGGCCTGCTGCTGCTTGCCGGGCTGATCTTCATCTGGGACATGAGCGGCATGACGCAACTGTCGATGCTGGTGCGCGGCGGCGATATATTGCGCGACAGCCCGTTTTACCTGGCGGCACTGCTGCTGGTCCTCGGCGGCGCCTTCACCAAATCGGCGCAGTTTCCCTTCCATTTCTGGCTGCCAAACGCCATGGAAGCACCGACGCCGGTTTCGGCCTATCTGCATTCGGCAACCATGGTGAAGGCCGGCGTCTATCTGCTGATGCGTCTCAACCCGGTGCTTGGCGATACCGCCGCATGGCAGATCCTGCTGCCTTTCTTCGGCGGCCTGACCATGCTCACCGGCGCGCTGCTGGCCGTGCGCCAGACCGACCTGAAGCTGATGCTCGCTTATACCACCGTATCGTCGCTCGGCCTTCTGGTGATGCTGACCGGCTTCGGTTCGGACCACGCCATCGAGGCCGCGGTGCTTTATCTGGTGGCGCATTCGCTGTTCAAGGGTGCCCTGTTCATGGTCGCCGGCATCATCGACCACGAGACCGGCACGCGTGACGTCACGAAGCTCGGCGGCCTGCGCAAGGCCATGCCCATCACCTTTGCAGCGGTGCTGGCCGCCGCGATTTCCATGGCCGGCCTGCCGCCGTTTTTCGGCTTTCTCGCCAAGGAAGAGATTTATTACGCGCTGGCGCATGGCAATCCGCGCGCCGTGCTGTTTACCGGCATCGCCATTCTCGGCAACGGGCTGATGTTCGCCGTCGCCTTCGCCGTGGCGCTGAAACCCTTCCTCGGCAAGCCGGTGAAAACCCCGAAACACGCGCATGAAGGCCCGCTGCTGCTCTGGCTCGGCCCGGCGCTGCTGGCGCTGAAGGGGCTCACCATCGCCCTCTTTTCGGGCATCGCGCATTTCTACATCTCCACGCCCATGGCAAGCGCCATTGCCGGCGAGCCGCGCCCGGTGGAAATCTCGCTCATTCCCCATATCGGCGTGCCGCTCGGCCTGTCGCTGCTCACCGTCGCGCTCGGCATTGTCCTCTATACGCAGCTTGCCCCCCTCCGTAGCCTGATGGACCGCACGTTCAAGGCGTTGGGGGCAGGGCCGGACAGGGGTTTCGATGTCTTCATCGAAACGCTGGTGAAAATCTCCTTCCACGTCACACGGATCATCCAGCCCGGCCGGCTGGAGTTTTATGTCACCGCCACCTTCGCCGTCATCGCCGCCGTGCTGCTTGCACCGCTGTTTCTCTATGGTGAACTTCCGGCGGTGCCCTCGTGGCCGCGCGATATGCAGATCCATGAGCTGACCTTCATCGCCATCGCGGTCGCAGGCCTTGTCGCTGTCCTGACGGCGTCGAGCCGGTTGACCGCCATCATCGCGCTCGGCATTCAGGGCTTTGCCGTGGCGGTGATTTTCCTGCTGTTCGGCGCGCCTGATCTGTCGTTTACGCAATTCATGGTCGAGACCCTGTCGGTGGTCATTCTGACGCTGGTCATGACGCGGCTTCGCCTGTCGCCGTCGGACCATCGCGGGTTTGGCCAGAAGCTGCTGGACAGCACCATCGCCATTGCCTGCGGCACTGGCTTTGCCCTGTTCCTGATGCGGGCGACGCAAGCGAGCTTCGATAACCGCCTGACGGACTTCTACAACACCTATTCCAAGGTCATCGCCCATGGCGCCAATGTGGTGAACGTCATCATCGTCGATTTCCGCGGCACGGATACGCTGGGCGAAATCGCCGTGGTGATGATCACCGGTCTCGCCATCCTCGCGCTCATCCGCATCCGCCCGGCCGCCGC
Organism: Rhizobium rhizogenes; assembly: GCF_002005205.3. Next base: position 582,735 of record NZ_CP019701.2, read on the forward strand.
CGTCAAGGGGCCGGCAAAGGCGGTAAAGAAGAAGGGAGCGCGGGCATGAATACGCTCATTCTGCGCACCGTCGCCCCCGTCATCACCAGCCTCATGGTGCTCTTCTCGATCTTCGTGCTGCTGCGCGGCCATAACGAGCCGGGTGGCGGTTTTATCGGCGGGCTGATCGCGGTTTCGGCGCTGGCGATCTATGGCATCGCTTATGGTGTCGCTGCGGTCAGGCGGGCCATCGTGTTTCACCCGCTGTCGATCGCAGGCGCGGGGCTGCTGATGGCGATGCTCTCCGGCCTCGTTTCGATTGCCGCCGGCGTGCCGTTCATGACCGGGCTCTGGGTCTATCCAAGCCTGTTCGGCATCGAGGTGCCGCTTTCCACTGTCATGTCCTTCGATATCGGGGTCTACCTCGTCGTGGTCGGCGCCATCACCTCCATTGCGCTTGCGCTGGAAGAAAGGGAAAGCGACTGATGGAAGCGGTCTTCTCCATTCTCGTCGGCATCTTCTTTTCGGTGGCGATCTATCTCATGCTGTCGCGCCACAGCATCCGCATGCTGCTCGGCATCGCCATTCTCGGCAATGCCGTAAACCTCCTGCTGTTTACGGCGGGCAGGCTGACGCGCGAAGTGCCGCCGATCATCCCGGCCGGCATGGACGCCCTGCCGGCCGGCACCGCAAACCCGCTGCCGCAGGCGCTGATCCTGACGGCAATCGTCATTTCCTTTTCCTTCTTCTGTTTCCTTCTGGTGCTGACCTGGCGTGCGTTCCAGGAGTTGCAGACCGACGACACGGACGAAATGCGCACCGCAGAACCCGCCGGCGAGCCAATGCCGCCGCTCGGTTACTGAGCGGGCGGAGCATAGACAGACATGGCCTCATCCACCCCTTCCGCGGTTACCGATCTTTCTGCAGCGCTCGTCATGACGCCTGTGCCGCTGTCCGACTGGCTGATCATCCTGCCGGTTGCGCTCTGCATCGGTGCCGGCGCCGTGCTGATGATGATGCGTCACGCCATCCGCCACCATGCCGCCGTCGCCATTGCGGCGCTCTTTCTGCTCGTGTTGCTCGATGCAGCACTTTTGTGGAAGGTCGCGACGCAGGGCCCGTTCACCATGGTCATGGGCCGCTGGCTGCCGCCTTTCGGTATCGCATTCACCGCCGATCTGACCGGCGCGCTGCTGTCGCTTGCCGCTGCCATCGTTGCGCTTGCCGGCGCCATCCATGCCGCTGGCGATATCGACGCCAGCGGCAGGCGCTACGGCTTTTATCCGTTCCTGATGCTTCTGATGGCGGGCGTTAGCGGCGCTTTCCTGACGGGTGATCTGTTCAACCTCTATGTCTGGTTCGAGGTGCTGCTGATCTCGTCCTTCGGCCTCATCGTGCTCGGCTCGACGCGCGAACAGATCGACGGGGCGCTGAAATACGCCATCTTGAACCTCATCGGCACCACGCTGTTCCTGATCACGGTCGGTTATCTCTATGCTATCTTCGGCACGCTCAACATGGCCGATATCGCCCTGAAGGCGAACGGGCTGCGCGCAACCGCGCCGCTGATGACGCTTGCCAGCCTGTTTGCGCTCGCCTTCGCCATGAAGGCCGCCGCCTTTCCGGTGAATTTCTGGCTGCCCGCTTCCTATCACACGCCGCGCATCGTCGTGTCGGCCCTGTTCGGCGGGTTGCTCACCAAGGTCGGTATCTATTCGTTGCTGCGCGTCATGGTCATGCTGTTTCCGGTCGAGAGAGAGGAACTCAGCATGGTCATCGCCGTTTCCGCGGCGCTGACCATGGTGCTTGGCGCGATGGGCGCGCTCGCCCAGAACGACATCCGCCGCATGCTCGGTTATATTGTCATATCGGGCATCGGCTACATGATGGCGGGCATCGCCATCGGCACGCCGTCGGGTGTGTCAGGCGCGATCTTTTACGCGCTGCATTCCATGGTGCTGATGACGGCGCTTTATCTTGCCGCCGGCCATGCCGCCCGCCTTGGCGGCGACTTCAGTCTGACGGCGCTGAGCGGTCTTTACCGGCAGGCCCCATGGTTTTCGGCACTGGCACTGGCGCTGTTTTTCGCCGGCTCCGGGCTGCCGCCGTTTTCCGGCTTCTGGCCGAAGGCGGTGCTGGTCAAGTCGGCGATCGACATCGGCGCCTGGTGGCTTGCCGCCGCCATTCTCGTCTCCGGCTTCATCGCCACCATCGCCTTCGGGCGGATATTCCTGCTGTGTTTCTGGCGCCCGGCGGCACCGGCGGGCCGGCCGCCATCACAGGCATCGTCCTCTCCGGCGATCCCGTCCGTCGCGCCGCTGCTCGGGCTGACCCTGCTGGTAGTGATTTTCGGCCTGTTTCCCGAAAGCCTGCTCAATCTCAGCCAGCAGGCGGCGGCGGGGCTCGCTGATCCCCAGACCTATATCCAGTCGGTGTTTTCCGAGGGGGGCAAACCATGAGCCTCTATATCGTGCTGTCGATGTTCCTCGCCATCTGGCTTGCCATAACCGGCAGCGTCACGCCGGCGAATATCGTCTTCGGCCTCATCATCTCGGCGCTGGCGCTCGGGCTTATCCGTCATCAGATACCCAGGGGCAACAATCTCCGGCTGCGGCCGATGCGGGTGCTGTCGCTCGTGCTGCTGTTCTTCAAGGAACTGGCGCTGTCGGCCTGGAAAGTGGCCATGCTGGTGACGCGGCCGAAGCTTGACGTGAAGCCCGGCATCTTCGCCTATCCGCTGACGGTGACGACGGATTTCGAGATCACCCTGCTTGCCAATCTCATCACCCTCACCCCGGGCACGCTTTCGGTCGATGTCTCCGCCGACAGAAAGACGCTCTATGTCCATGCGATCGACTGCAGCGATATCGATGCCGCCAGAAGCGACATCCGCAACGGCTTTGAAAGAAAGATCATGGAGGCGTTTCAGAAATGACTCCGGAACAAATAGTTTCATTTGCAACTATACTTGCGTCGGTTGTTCTGTCTGTGGCCTTTCTGCTGACAGTATATCGCGTCGTCGTCGGGCCGACCCTGCCGGACCGGATCGTCGCTCTCGACATGCTGGTCGGCATCGCCATCGGCTTTATCGCGGTCATCGCCATCCGCACCGGTTTCAATCTTTATGTCGATATCGCGATTGCGCTCGGGCTTGTCGGCTTTCTGGCGACGGTGGCCTTCGCCCGTTTCGTGCTGTCGCGCGGCCCGGATGCCGGACGGAGTTCGAAGGCGGTTCTGGACGGCGGTCGTGCATCGGAAGCCATTGAGAAAACATCACAAAATCCGCATCGTGGCGGAAAAGGAAAGGGCGGACGATGACCGGCTGGTTCGTTGCCATTCTCGTTGCGGCACTCACGGTCTCGGGGGCTGCCTTTTCACTGATCGCCGCAATCGGGCTCAATCGCCTGCCTGATCTCTATACCCGCATGCATGCCGCCTCCAAGGCGGGAACGGTGGGGTCGGGGCTTCTGCTTCTGGCGGTGGGCATTCATTCCATGGACATGCCGACACTGGCGCGGGCGCTTGCCGGTTTCTTCTTCTTCATTCTGACGGCACCGGTCTCCGCACATCTTCTGGCGATGGCCGCGCATAAGGCAGGTTATCCGCTTGACGATAAATCGGTAGTTGATGACCTGAAGAAAATTTGAAGTTGAATTCCCCCTAATAATAAGGGGTACGCATTTTCAATTACTACTTGGCATAGTATTTTATTACCCGTGATTTTTTGTATTCCGATTAGACTGTTTTGAACTGAAAAAACGACACTAGGAATTTGACTTTTGCTGTTTTGCTGTTATCCAAATTAAGTGTAAAGTTGCTACTCGCGATTTGCATCTAGCCTCTTCATAGTCGGCATAGGCATTTTATTAATGTCTAATCTATGGTCGGTCAGGCCATTGCTGCCCATGTTGCGGGCCGTAAGTTGAATCTCGGACCAATACGTTTCCGGTTTTCGCTTGAAATCTAGGGGTAGATTTCACGTTGGTTTCAACAGGGCGAAGGTGGGGCACCGGGGAACTTCACATCGCTCGATGCGGCGTTCGCCCGCTTCAGGGGATCAATAAACAGGAGATACTTAAATGACGGAAACTGCATACGGTAACGCCCAGGATCTGCTGGTCGAACTGACGGCGGATATTGTGGCTGCCTATGTTAGCAACCACGTCGTTCCGGTAACAGACCTTCCCGGCCTTATTTCGGATGTTCACACGGCACTCAGCGGCACCTCGGCACCGGCATCGGTGGCGGTCAATGTCGAAAAGCAGAAGCCTGCCGTCTCGGTTCGCAAGTCGGTTCAGGACGATCATATCGTCTGTTTGGAATGCGGCGGTTCGTTCAAGTCGCTGAAGCGCCATCTCACGACGCATCACAGCATGACGCCGGAAGAATATCGCGAAAAATGGGACCTGCCGGTCGACTATCCGATGGTTGCGCCCGCCTATGCCGAAGCCCGTTCGCGGCTCGCCAAGGAAATGGGTCTCGGCCAGCGCCGCAAGGCCAGCCGCTAATCGGATCTGCCTGTTCTTCTCCCCGCCGGGGAGAAGATGGCCCGGAGGGTCAGATGAGGGGGGCAAGCTCTCCGCATATCGCGGACATGGCCCCTCAACGCGCTGCCGCGACCTTCTCCCCGGCGGGGAGAAGGCGGCAAGCGGAGCCCGCCTGCTTTACATGTTTCCTTTGAAACTGTCTTTACCGTCACATGAATGTCCCGCCGGTCCGTCGACCGGCTTTTTTATTGCCGCGCCGAATCCAGAATGAGGAAAAAAATCCTTTATCGCGCGCATCGCCTCTGCAAAAATAAAACCATATCAAGCGCATATTCTTTCCCGCCAAATTCGCGCTTCCCCATATTTGCTTCCGGGTGTATGAATTAATTCCTATTCGTAAAGGAGTTGCATATGCCGTCGGATATATTGCCCCTGCCTGTCACCGCCCGGCCATGCGTGCCGGTCACCGATCGTCATTTTCGCCGTTTTCCGCCGGCTGCGGGACGGGAGGAGATTTCGCGCATCTGCAGGCTGGTCCGGCAGCTGACCGCTGAAATGCTGCTGCTGACCGGCGAGCGCCCGGCGGTGCGCCGCGACCGTCGGCGCAGCGAATGCCATATCCGCCAGATCGCCATGTATGTGTGCCATGTGCAGCTCGGCATTCCCATGTCGGATATCGGCCCCTGTTTCGGCAGGGACAGAACCACGGTCGGCCATGCCTGCCAGGTGGTCGAGGACCGCCGTGACGAGCCCGCCTTTGACGAGTTCGTCGCCGTGCTGGAACGGCTGGCCGGCAGCATTTTCAACGTGGTGAAAGGTGTGCGGGATGAGTGAGGTAAAAAGCGCTCCTGCCGCTCTCCACAATCCGGCGCTGCTACGGCTCCTGCGCTGCGTCGCAGCCGGTCCGGCGGACATTCGTGAGGATGGCGGGGATATCCTCCTGCATCGGGCGCGGGCAGGGCATTCGGCGCTGCGGTTTCCGGCGGCCCTGGTGCAGCTCGCGCTCTCTTCGGGGCTGGTCGAGAGACGGGACGACATCCTCAGTGCCGCGCCGCCGCTTGCCTCCTGTCTGAGACGGGCGATGGCGAAGGACCGGGACGAGGTTTTTCAGGAACAGCACCGGGATTTGCAGACCGTGGTCGTTGAGGTTGAAGGCGACAGGCAATCGGCCCGGCGTAACCTCAATACCTCGCCTCTGACCGGTCTCGCGCGCCTGAAGGACCGGGACGGCTCGGCCTTTTTTCCGGCGGAAGCCCTGCAGGCGGGCGAACGTCTCGCGACTGATTTCCATCGTGGCCACCTCAACCCCAGGGTGACGGCAACATGGGAGCCACGAACAGCAAACCGGACGAAGGGAGAGGCGGGAGGCGCGCTCGATCTCACCGAGGCGGCGATGGCGGCACGGACCCGGTTTACCCGCGCGGTCGATGCCATGGGGCCTGAACTCTCGGGCGTCGCGATCGATGTCTGCTGTTTCGAAAAGGGGCTGGAGGTGGTGGAGCGGGAACGGCAATGGCCGGCGCGCTCCGCGAAACTCTTGCTCAGGGCGGCGCTTCTGTCGCTTGCCCGGCACTACGCGCCGCCGCCCGGCGGCGCCAGAAGGACGAGCCACCATTGGGGCGACGAAGATTATCGTCCTTCGATAGCATGACGATGGGGATGCGGTGACGGATCAGGCGGCCAGCAGCCGTGCTTCCTCGCGAATCCGCTTGATCATGGAACGCAGGCCGTTAGCGCGCTGCGACGAGAGATGTTCCACCAGCCCGATCTTGTCGAATACCTCGATGGCGTCAAGATTTGTGATCTCGGAGGCCCTTTTGCCGGAATAGACGGCGAGAACGATGGCAACGAGCCCGCGCACGATATGCGCGTCCGAATCGCCCTCGAAGGTCAGGAGAGGGTCTTCGGCGCCGTCGCTGTGGCTGACGAGCCAGACCTGGCTCGCGCAGCCCTGCACCTTGTTCTCGGCGGTGCGCTTCTCTTCCGGCAGATCGGGAAGCGCCTTGCCAAGTTCGATGACATAACGGTAGCGGTCTTCCCAGTCGTCGAGGAAAGCGAAATCGTCAAGGATCGTGTCGAGAGAGGCCATCTTGTACGCCGTATCGTCCATTATTGCATGTCTTTGCTACGATATAGGGCAAGTGCAGGCGCTTTTGAACCATGCCCGCAACGAAAAAGCCCACGGAAAACAGGTTTCCGTGGGCAAGTCAGGCAGGCAGTCGGCAGCCGGACGATCCGGCTGCGAGAAAGATGCGGCGCGCGACGACGCGCAGCCGGCGGCGGTCAGGGGGCAGGGCGCTTCTGCGGCAGGGGAATGACGGTGCCGGTCTTCAGCATGTCGGTATTCCCGGGAAATTCGACGCTGACGGTCGGGGCTTCCGCCATTTTTTCCGTCTCGGCGGCCACTTCAGCGGCAGGGGCGGTCTTGTCGCCGGCGGCAAGCTGCCTGTCGAGCAGTTCATAGGCGACCTTTGCGCCTTCCTTCGCCCGCTCACCCAGCGCATGGAAGGTTTCCGCGCCCTTGACGCAGACATCGGGCTTTTCGATGCAGATGGCGCTGACATAACGATAGGCCTCGCCCGCTGCCGAAACGGCGCTGGGAATGTCGAAGGCCGAAGGTTCCTTGGCCGGATCGTTGCTGCTGCCGAAATAGGACAGCGCCACCAGTACCAGCGAAAACCAGAATGTTCCTTTGATCAGAAACCACATTGTCAGACACCCTGCCAGATGATCTTTGTTTTAAAGCCCCGCCCGGTTTCGGGTCATCGGCCTTTGTCCCGTTTTTCGGGCTTGTGAAGAAGCTACAGGCGACCGGCGAACAGCCGATTGCAAAAAGCGGCGCAATTTAATTCAAATTGTATCTATTCTCCTCGTATCGGGACGCCTGCCATCAATTCATTCGCATTTTAACAGTCCATGTTAAGCATAATTGCGACAGAGGCCGCGCGTTCCGGGCGAAAGCGGCGGCATGCTTTGCCACAAAAGTTAACGCGATGGCAAAAATGAAGCGAAATCCGTCGCTTACCCGTCATTAACCATGATTGGCAAAGCTTCGGGGAAATGCCCCGTATTGGGACTGCGGGGCGTTTGAAGGCCGTTTGAGGCCATTCTTTTTATCCATTCCTTAAGCCGCCGCCTTCTATTGTCGGAGCCGTTAAATCCGTCTCAGGGATTCGGTATTGGTATTGCGTAATATGAGAGAAAAAGCGGTCGCACTGGTCGACCATGCCGCGGGCAGATGGCTTGCGCGCATGGAGGAGGACGCCGAAAGGCGCGCCGGAACCGTTGCGCGCCTGCGCCGCCTGATTGCCTTCAGCGCGGTCGGCCTTGTTGTTGTGCCCGCCCTTTTCAGCCTCGTCTTCAGCCCGGCCATCGCGTTGCCCATCGGCGCTGCCCTGGTGCTGGCGCTGTTTCTGTCCGCCGCCGCCCTGTCGATCGCCTTTTCCCACCCCGCGCGCGGTGCGGCATCCTTGTCCGAGCGGGCCGGAGACGATGATCTCGTGGCGGCCTCGCAGGTGCCGGGCCTCGTTCTCACCATCAATGAGAACGGCATCGTCGAACGGGTTTCCGGTCGTGACCGCGAGACATTCCCGACCGAGCTTCAGGCGAGCAGGGGCCATGTCTTTGCCGAATTTGTCTATGTCTCCGACCGCATCGAACTGATGCAGGCCTTTGATCTGCTGCGGCAGGGCGAGGACATGGCCAGCGCCGAGCTTCGCTTCGAAACCGGCGCAAAATCGCGCCAGGCACAATTCATGCACGCCCGCATGGAGATGACCGCCATCCGTGGCGCGACCGGCCGCCTGCGCCGTATCGTCGCCCAGCTTTCCGACGTCACGGAAATGGAGCGTCTGCGCCGCGATGTCGCCCGCAAGGCGGCGGAAGCGGAATCGGCCAATGACGCCAAGTCGCGTTTCCTTGCCGCCGTCAGCCACGAGCTGCGCACGCCGCTCAACGCCGTCCTCGGTTTTTCCGATATTCTGGCGGGCGAATATTTCGGCCGGCTGGAAAACGACCGCCAGCGGGAATATGTCGGCCTGATCCGCCAGTCCGGCGCGCATCTGCTGTCCGTCGTCAACACGATGCTGGATATGAGCAAGCTGGAAGCCGGCCGTTACGAGCTGATCATGGAAAGCTTCCCGATTGCCGAAACCATCGAATCCTGCGAGGCCATGCTCGGCCTGCAGGCGAAGGAAAAAGGCCTGACATTGACCAGCCGCATCCAGCGCGGTATCGGCGAAATCTCGGCCGACCAGCGCGCCATCCGGCAGGTTCTCATCAATCTGGCCGGCAATGCCATAAAATTTACCGATGCGGGTGGTGTAGTGTCGATTGACGCCGCGCGTGAAGGCAGGCTGCTGAAGCTGACGGTCAGCGATACCGGCATCGGCATCGCTTCCGACAAGATCGACCTGCTGGGCCAGCCCTTCATGCAGGTTCAGAATGAATATACCCGTTGCTATGAGGGCACGGGTCTTGGACTGTCCCTGGTCAAGGGTCTCGTGGCACTGCATGGCGGCACTTTCGCCATCGCCAGCCAGCCCGGCGAGGGAACAGTCGTAACGATCATGCTGCCTGCCGACGGTTCCGGCATGGCGGCTGGCGAAGGTGCTGAAACCGAATGCATGGTGGAGTTTCCGCCGCGCATCCGGCAGCTCGGCGATATCGCCGCAATGATGAAGAAGGATGGTGACGATGGCCCCGCGAAAGCGAAAATCGCCTAAGAAAACAACGGCCCAGATTGGCGCCGGGTTTGTTTCCTTGGTGGTTGCGGCCATCGGGCGCGAAATCCTGCGCCATCCGAAACTGGTCGGCGGCTGCGGCGCCTTCGCGGTTGTCTTCGGGTTTGTCGCCGCCAATGCGCTCTGGTACCAGCCGGGCGTTCATCCGTCTCCTTTCCTGCGCACGCGTGATGCGGAAAACCCGAACGGTATTGCCGGTTATCGCCCGGCCGAACCGCTCGGCACCCAGGGCAATGTCACCACCTTCCGCATAGAGCGACCGGCAGAGACGGAAACGGCACAGCCACCGGCGGCCGAGACCGCGGCGCTGCCGGCCGCCGAAAGCCAGAAACCGCAGCAGATCGTTGCCGATATTCAGGCCGAACTGAAGAAGCGCGGGCTCTACGAGGGCGAGGCGGATGGGCGCATGGGGCCGAAGACGGCCGCCGCCATCATGTTCTTCGAAGAGACGCTCGGCATGGAGCAGACCGGCGAGCCGACGACCCGGGTGCTGGCGGCCCTCAGGATCGACGGCGCCACCGTTGCCGCGATCCCCAGGGACCGGCCTTCCGACACCAGCGGCGGCGTCGAGATCGACCCGGTCGCGGCTGCCATCCGCAAGGCGGAAGCACCGCGTCCCAAGGCCGAACCCGTTTCACTCAACAGCGCGGCCACCACCGCCAAGCCCGCAAGCCGGGATCTGATCGCCAAGATCCAGCAGGGGCTGATCAATATCGCCTATGCCGATGTGAAGGTGGACGGTGTGGCCGGCCAGCAGACCCGCAACGCCATCCGCGCTTTCGAAAAACACTACCGCCTGCCGGAAACCGGCGAGCCGAGCGAGGCCGTGCTGAAGAAGCTGAAGTCGATCGGGGCGATTTGAGGTTTGATTGACAGAGGACCGGAGGTGCGTGTGGCTTTACCCCCCTCTGCCCTGCCGGGCATCTCCCCCTCAAGGGGGGAGATCGGCAAGAGGCACTGACACCGCTTCACGCGCAAACGTTGAGATAGGCGAGACCTTGCCGCAGATCGATCTCCCCCCTTGAGGGGGAGATGCCCGGCAGGGCAGAGGGGGGTAAAGCCCCGCGCACCTTTGGCAGCGTAAAATCGAAAGCACATCCATGCGCCTCAAATCCGAAATGTTCGTCTCCGCTCTCATCCGCCGCGTCTTCGCCGCCGGCGGATTTGCCGCCGTCGAAAAGAAGGGCGCTGAAGAGGCGGGTGCGATCTTCATCCGTCAGCGTCTGCGCGATGGCCGCGAAAACCTCTATGGACCCGCGCCGCAAAGTTTCGCGGATGACGAGGAAATCCGCGCGGAGCGCCGTTTCGAAACACGTCTTGCCGGTGCGGAAGGCGAGGAAAGCACAGCTCTTCTGGAAAGGGAGCGGCGTTTCGACAGCGATCTGTGGGTTGTGGAGATCGAAACCGACGAGATCGGAACATTGCTGACACTGGTGGATCAGCCCAGGGCCTAGAATCGGGAAAAGTGGGCTCCGGTTCTCCGCCCGGGAATGGCCTCGCGCTACCGAAGACGCAAGGCCAGCCGCGCTTAACCCTGCGTCCCGGTGCGCTGCGCAGCCGGTGCGCTGCGGCCCGGCCGTTCGCGGCCATGTGTATAGCTGTCGGCCCGCCGCCAGCTTTCCAGCCGCTCTTCGCATTCGACGATGTCGAGACGGTCGAGCAGGGCTTCGGCACGGCTCATGTCGCCTTCGGCGGCGGAAAGATGCGGATAGAAACACTGCAGGACGAAGGCCGCCTCGGAAAACTCCATTCCAAGGCCGCTCAGGGTCGTTGCAAGCTGCGCGCCTGATATATCGAGCATGATGCGCTCCGACAGCCAGTAGCTGGACGAGAGCGAATCCGCCAGCGCAATGGCGAATTGCCGGGCATTGCGCTCACGGGCAAAACGCACGAGCAGCGCTTCCTGCACTTCACTCAGGCGGCGAAGGCCGAGCACGTCGCTTTCCGGGCGGTTGAGATGGTGCGCCATCTGTTTGATGCGCTGGCGCATTTCCTCTTCCAGCGCCGATGCGGCGGCAATTTTTACCGTTGTCGCAAGGGGGGCTGCTGCTTCGGGTGTTTCCGTCGCTGTCGCCGCCGCCTGCGGTTCGGCTGCATTCGTCTCTTCACCCGGCCGCTTCAGGTCTTCGGCATGGCGAAGCCCCACGAGCGCATCGATGACGGTGGGAGAAAGGTCCTCGCGCCGGACGATCGCACGCGCATGTGCGGCACCCTGCGTGCGGGCAACGGTGATCAGCGTATCGTCATCAAGGCACTTCGATGCCGTGAGGAAGGGGGCGGCGAGCGAAATCGGCTGGCAGGCGATGAAGAAGGCGACGGCCGAAGGCACGCTCGGATGCTGGGAGAGCGCGGCAATCGCCTCCCGCTTGGCTTCCTCCGTGGAGGCGTTGAAAAGCGGCATGAAAAGTTCGGCGAACTGCCTGAGGTCCGTTTTTGACGGATGGGAAACATTCTCGAAATTCGTCACGGTGGCCATCAGCACCACATCTTTCTTCCTCACGGCTCTTGGCCTCTCAAGTTCTCGAAACCGGTCGGTCAACGCACTACCCAACAAACGCAAACACAATATCGGATCAAATTAGAGCAAATCCGTTGACGTCCTGTTAACTATGGGGGGTGGCAAGAGAGATTCCGCATCTATCAACAAGGAAATTTTAAAACCTTCATGACGGAAAAAATGCCATGGAACTTTGCCGCATCGCCTTGGTTTTCAACGGGTGCAGCCTTGTCGGCGAGAAATCGGCGTCCGGTGATTAGGGTTAACGGATCATTAACCTCTGTCTGTTTGTAATTTCATGGGCAGTATTAGGATTCCATGTTATTCTGGCGTTCGGAATAAAAGCCAAATTGGCGGCGAGATGCCTGAATGTCCGCATAGTCCCGCGTTAAACCCTTCGCGGTTTCCAGGACATGCGAGAACCAGCCTGTGGGCTGGGTTGTGCGCAATGTGATGGTGATGAAATTCCCGACGCAAGACGAGGCTTGCGCGGTTCCCATGGGCAACATTGACTCCCGAAGAGGAGACGAGCATGGCAGACATTATTCCAATCGGCGACGCCCGACGAAGCCTGCGCCCCGCCGGAATGCCCGGCACGGTGATCGGCCCGGCAAAGGTGGTGCTGTTTACCGGCGTGCGTTATGAAAAGCGCGATCAGGAGCCGTCCGGCAAGGTGGCGCGCAAGGGCAAGCCCGCGCCGGAGACCGCGCTGAAATCCTGACTACCCGTGATGAACCGGCGTTATTTCCACGGCGTCGGCTGGCATTTCGCCTCGTTCAAGAAACGTTCCGCTTCTTCCCCGAAGCTTGGCTGCGGCACCAGCGTCCGCAATACCACATATCCTTCCGTCTGATCCGATTCCGCCAGAATGGCCTGCGACAGCGAGGGCGGCTGCGCCTTTCGGATGGCGGCGATCTGCACCGCATCGGCCACCAGAATATCCATGACGCCGGCGGCCGAGGTGCGGTCGTTCATACTGAACACCTCGTTCGAAGCCTTGTCGTAAACCGCGACCGACCAAAAGGGCACGGCGCCGATGGCGGTCAAGCGGATCGGCTTTTCCTCGATATCGAAGGTGCAGACGGCAACCCGCATGAAAGGATCGCCGCTGCCAAGCGTCTTTTTCTCCGTCGTTTCCTCAAGCAGATGGAAAAGATGCGGCTTTCCTTCCGCCACCGCGCGCGTATAGGCATCGCGATTGCTGAAATGCGGTATCGCCAGAAGAATGATGACATGCAGCACCGCGGCGGCGACAAGGCCGGTGAGGATGGCGAGCAGGACCCTAAGCATTGCCACACCCCAGCTTGCGGATCTGCGGCATGGCGATGTCGATCAGGCCGGAACTGCCGGCAACCGGCGTGTCGAGCAGCGTCATGACGAGCTTGAATGTCTGGCCCTGTGGCACAGCCAGCCAGTTATAGGTCTGGGCATCAGGGGCGATGGTGATGTCGACGCCGCCATCGGCGCTGCGCAGAAGCGTGCGGGAATTCAGCGCGAAGGGTCGCCCGGCATCTTCGGCCAGCACATTGCCCTGCTGGTCGGCGGTGTAGATCGTCCAGAAACGCGCGGGCGGCACGGCGCCCGCCAGCCGGTAGCGGCACTCGCCGCTCAGGCGTTGCCCGTCGCTGTCGACGGAGGCGGTAAAAGCCAGCCCTTCCGCGGTTCCGTAAAGCAGCTTGCCGGCATCGGCGCGGTGCGATTTGGCGTAAGGGTCGGCCTCGATCGTCTGCGCTTCGGGAAACGCATCCCAGGAGCCGATGCGGATCGAGCCGAAGCCGGATGTTGCCTCAAGTGCTGCCAGCGTCGCGGCAATACCACCGCCAAAGGCGATCAGAAGGGCGATGCCGACTAGGAATGGAACTCGAAACACGCTGTTTTCCCGTTTTTGAACAGGTCGAGGACTATCACTGATTCCCTGTTTGGAAAATGGCGCGGCTTGTTTAGTCTTCGTGAAAATGATCACAACCGGGGATATTCCATCATGTCGCGACAATCCGCAATCGACCGTGCCGCCGCCTGTTTCGACGATGGCAGCTTCGAGCGGGATCTGTCGCGACGCGTTTTACGACGGACCGAAAGCCAGGATGAGGGGCAGGGCGAGGAACTGACGCTCTATCTGGAACAGGAAATGCTGCCCGCTTTCGCCGCCATGGGTTTTGCCTGCACCATCCTGCGTGATCCGGCGGCGGATCTGCCGTTTCTGATCGCCGAGCGTTTCGAAGGGGACACGCTGCCGACCGTGCTGGGATATGGCCACGGGGATGTGGTGCGTGGTCAGGATGAGGGCTGGGCGGAGGGCCTTTCGCCCTTCGTGATGTCCGAGCGCAATGGCAGATGGTACGGGCGCGGCACAGCCGACAACAAGGGCCAGCATTCGGTCAATATGGCGGCCCTGAAGGCCGTGCTCGAGACACGGGGCAGGCTCGGCTTCAACGCCAAATATCTGATCGAGATGGGGGAGGAGAGGGGCTCTCCCGGTCTGAGGGAGATTTGCCGCGACCATGGCGAGCGGTTGAAAGCCGATCTTCTGATCGCCTCCGACGGCCCGCGCCTGAATGCGGAGCGGCCGACGGTTTTTCTCGGCGCGCGCGGCGGCATCACCTTCGATCTGGTGATCGAGGCGCGTGAGGGCGGCCATCACTCCGGCAATTGGGGCGGGGCGCTCTCCAATCCCGGCGTGCAGCTGGCCCATGCCGTCGCAAGCCTTGTCGGCCCGACCGGCCAGATCCGCGTGCCGGAACTGGTGCCGGATGCGTTGCCGGAGGCGGTGCGTGAGGCCCTTGCCGATTGTGAAATCGATGGCGGGCCGGACGGCCCGAAGATCGACCCCGACTGGGGTGAGCCCGGCCTTTCCACCGCCGAGCGGGTTTTCGGTTGGTGCGCGCTGGAGGTGCTGGCTTTCGAGACCGGCAATCCGCGTGCGCCGGTCAACGCCATTCCGCCACGGGCATGGGCGCGGCTGCAACTGCGCTTCGTCGTCGGCATCGATCCGCAAGCGGTGCTGCCCGCCCTGCGGCGTCACCTCGACCGGCAGGGTTTTGGCATGGTGGAAATCGCGCCTGCCGGCGACGAGATTTTCCGCGCCACCCGGCTTGATCCGCGGGACCCATGGGTGGATTTCACACTGCGCTCCATCGCCCGCACGACGGGCAGGAAGCCGGCGCTTCTGCCCAATCTCGGCGGTTCGCTGCCCAACGATATCTTTGCCGATATCCTCAAGCTGCGCACCATCTGGGTGCCGCATTCCTATCCCGGCTGCTCGCAGCATGCGCCGAACGAGCATCTGCCGAAGGAGATAGCCCGCGAGGCGCTTGCCCTTATGGCCGGGCTCTATTGGGATATCGGAGAGGGGGATACGCCGCCGCTTTAGGCGCCCATGACGAGCTTGAAGGCGATGGCCCACATGGTGACGGCGATGACACCTTCGAGAATGCGCCAGGCAGACGGTTTTTCGAAGATCGGCCGCAGCCAGCGCGCGCCGTAACCCAGCGAAAAGAAGAACAGCAGGGAGCCGGTGGCGGCACCCGCCGCGAAGGTTTTTTCGAAGCCGGGAAACTGCGTGGAAATGGTGCCCAGCAGCACGACGGTATCGAGATAGACATGCGGATTGAGAAAGGTCAGCGCAAGGCAGATGGCCAACGTCTGCCACAGGCTCGCCTCCTGCCGCTCCGCCACCGACAGCGCCTCGGAGGAGCGCAGCGCCGAATGCAGGCTTTTTGCGCCATACCAGACGAGGAAGGCGGCCCCCGCATAACGCATGATGGGATCGAGCGCCGGCATGATGGCGCTGATCCGCTGGAAGCCGAATACGCCAACGGTGATCAACAGCGCATCGGCAATGGCGCAGGTGGCGCAGACGGCAAACACATGCGAGCGCGCCAGACCCTGCTTCAGAACGAAGGCATTCTGCGCGCCGATGGCAACGATGAGGCTGAGGCCCATCGTCAGGCCGGTGAAGAAGATTTGTATGTCCATGCGCGTCGCGGCCCCTGCTTCTGTCCATGCGGAGTGGCCGGAGGCGTTGCTTCCGGACCGAGTGCTTGGATATTTCCGCCAGATAGTTTAATCCAGTTAAATAAACTCAATCCAGATAAGTTAAGCTAATGCACCCTGACGCTATTCCACGGATGGATATCAAGAGCGCTTTCCTCACCTCCACCCTCATTCCTGTGCTTGTCACAGGAATCCAGCCGACGCGCGTCTGCGCGACGGGAGAGTCTTTTCAGCCCAAGGACTTGGGCTTGCTGGATTCCTGTGACAAGCACAGGAATGAGGGCAGGGAGGACCGCCGCCAATGGTCCGAGCCCTTGCATGTGCTATGTCAAAACCAGCATTCACAGCGGGTATCATAATGCTCGACTATCCCTCCATGCGGGCCGTGGCGCTCGTTGCTCAAACCGGCAGTTTCGAAAAGGCGGCGCAGGTGCTGTGCGTCACGCCTTCGGCCGTCTCCCAGCGCATCAAGCAGCTGGAGGAGCGGCTGGGCGTGGTGCTGATCGTGCGCGGCAACCCCTGCGTGGCGACGGAGAAGGGCGAATGGCTCTGCCGTCACATGGATCATGTCGGCATGCTGGAAAGCGAATTGTTCCGAGAGCTTCCGGCGTTGGCGGAAGCGGGGGCAGCGCAGGAGCGCGTGACGCTCAACATCGCCACCAATGCCGACAGTCTCGGCACATGGTTTCTGGATGCGGTTTCGAAATTCACTGGCGGCAGCGATTATCTCGTCAATATCGCAGTGGACGATCAGGACCACACGGTGGAATGGCTGCGCGGCGGCAGGGTGCTTGCCGCCGTCACTGCGCACGCCAAGCCCGTGCAGGGCTGCCGGGTCCTGGCCCTCGGCGTGCTGCGCTATCATGCCACCGCCAGCCCGGATTTCATGGCCCGCCATTTCGCCGATGGTGTGACACCCGCAGCCCTTGCCCGCGCTCCGGGGCTGACCTTCAACCAGAAGGACAGGCTGCAGGCGAGCTGGATCAGGCAGGCGCTGGGCGAGGACGTCTCCTATCCCACCCACTGGCTGCCCTCGACGGATGGTTTCGTGAAGGCAAGCCTTTCCGGCATGGGCTGGGGGCTCAACCCGGTGCAGCTTGTGGGGGAGCATCTCAAGGCAGGGAGGCTGGTGGAGGTCGTTCCCGGCACGCCGCTCGATATTCCGCTTTACTGGCAGGTCAATCGGCTGGCCGCCGATCGTCTCGGCGCGCTCACGGCGGATGTGGTGGAGACGGCGAGGGCGGTGTTGTTGCGCTAAGTTGCGGATTGGAGAAGTGGTCGCGACGGAGCGTGTGGCTTACCCCCCTCTGCCCTGCCGGGCATCTCCCCCTCAAGGGGGGAGATCGATCTGTGGCTCGGCCTTGCCCATCTCAACGTTTAAAAGTGAAGTTGAGGTAGTGCTTCTAGCTGATCTCCCCCCTTGAGGGGGAGATGCCCGGCAGGGCAGAGGGGGGTGAGCCACACACTCCGAAAGCATCCTCAGCGTGACAAAACCTCACCGCCGCGCCGCATCCTCCGCGCCCTCACGCAACGACGCATCCGCCACCTTCTGCGTCGTCACACTCAATGCCGAAGCGTCCTTCATCTTCTTGGCGATGGAGCGGATCACACGTGTGGCCTCGGCGGAAAGCGAGCGCGGGCGGGTGAGCGCCGGCATTGAGGGTGTGTTGGCGGATGCGGCCGCCACTTCCGCCGAAGGCTGCGGGCGCGCGCCTGTCGGCAGCGGGTTCTGGATGCCGGGAATGGGGCGCAGCTCCATGCCCTGATGGGCGTAATCCATCAGCCGCTTGAAGGTCATGGCCGGAAGCGCGCCACCCGTCATGTTGTTCATCGGCGTGAACTCGTCATTGCCGAACCAGACGGCGGTCGTATAGTTGCCGGTAAAGCCCACATACCAGGCATCGCGATAGGCCTGTGACGTTCCGGTCTTGCCGCCGGAGACGATGCCGTTATCCAGCGCGCCGCGCCGGGCCGTGCCCATTACCGGAATGGTCACCAGCATCTGGTTCATCTTGGAATTGGCGTCTTCGGAAAGCACCCGTTTGGCGGGCGGCTCGTCATGGCTGAAATCGTAGAGAACGTTGCCTTCGTAATCCAGCACCTGCTCGATACCGTGGCGGCGCGACTGCATGCCATCGGCCGGGAATACGGCATAGGCGGTGGCCTGGTCGAGAACCGTCACTTCCGATGTGCCGAGCGGAATGGTCTTGTCGCTGCGCAGCGGTGTTGCCACACCCATGGCCTTGGCGGTATCGACGATGACCTGCGTGCCGAGCACGTCCTTGGCGAGCCGCACAGGCACGGTATTGTAGGACTTTGCGAGCGCCATCTGCAGCGTTACCCTGCCGGCATAGGAGCGGCCGTAATTCTGCGGCGACCAGCCGCGCCAGGTCACCGGCGCGTCAGAGATCAGCGTTTCCGGCTTCATGCCCTTTTCCATGGCGGCCGAGTAGGTGTAGACCTTGAAGGAGGAGCCCGGCTGGCGCAGCGCCGCTGTGGCGCGGTTGAACTGGCTTTCGCCATAATCGCGCCCGCCGACCATGGCGCGCACGCCGCCGCCATTCTCGATCATCACCATCGCGCCCTGCTTGACGCGGTAACCCTCGCCGAATTCGCGAAGGCCCATTTCCATCGCCTGTTCGGCCGCCTGCTGCAGGCCGGTATCGATGGTGGTGCGCACGACGACGGTATGATCCCTGAACTTGCCTTCGGCGGCCAGCCGCTGCACCTCGTCGAAAGCCCAGTCGAGGAAATAATCCGGCGCCTTCACATCGGCGCGGTCGATGACGGTGGCCGGGTTGCGCCGCGCGCCGATCACCTGGCCCTCGGTCATCAGCCCGCTCTGCACCAGGTTGGAAAGCACGGTGTTGGCGCGCGCGCGGGCTGCCGGCAGGTTGACATGCGGCGCATATTTGGCCGGCGCCTTGAAAAGCCCGGCCAGGATGGCGGATTCGGCCAGCGTCACGTCGGTCAGGTTCTTGCCGAAATAAAACTGCGCCGCCGCAGCAGCACCGAAGGTGCCGCCGCCCATATAGGCGCGGTCGAGATAAAGGCTGAGGATTTCCTTCTTCGACATGTTGGCCTCGAGCCACAATGCGAGGAAGGCTTCCTTGATCTTGCGCTCCAGCGAGCGCTCATTGGTCAGGAACAGGTTCTTGGCAAGCTGCTGCGTCAGCGTCGAGCCGCCCTGCACCACGCCGCCGGCGCGGGCGTTTTCGCTCATGGCGCGGGCAAGGCCGATGAAGTCGATGCCGAAATGGTCGAAGAAACGCCGGTCCTCGGTTGCTAGCACCGCCTTGATGAAATGATCAGGCATCTGGTCGATCGGGACGCTGTCTTCATGGATGATGCCGCGATGGCCGATGGTGTTGCCGTAACGGTCGAGGAAGGTGACGGCGAAATCGCCGCGATAACGCCAGTCCTTCTTGGTCTCCTCGAAAGCGGGCATGGCGAGCGCCAGAAGCACGATCGAGCCGGCCGTTCCGAAAGTCAGCGCGTCGCAGGTCAGGTTGACGGCAAGCTTCTTCCAGCCGCGGACATGCAGCTTGCGCGAGGCGATGGTGACGTCTTCCCAGAAATCCACCAGCCTTGCCGCAGCCGTCCACAGACCGGAATCGATGAAGCTATCGATCCTCAGCAGGATATGCCGTTTCTTGCGGCCTTTTTTTTCGTCTTTTTCTTCCTGCACCTGGCGATGTTTTCCTGTTCAACGCAACGCGGATCGTCGGTATTTCTGCGTTTCAACCCATTCCCGACGCAAAACCATGGCATACTTGTGTCGGAATTGCTTGACGCGGCGGCTTCTTGCGGGCCAATGACCCTCTGCCGCCTGCCAATATGCTAAAATATCGTACAAACCAGCCCTTGGCGATACGATATAAAGGATTAGGGACCGGTTAAACCTGGGCCCTCCAGGAGATCAAAATGAGACGGAAATGTTAACGATGAATGACGCGCCGTTCTGGAAAACCAAATCGCTTCCCGAGATGACCGGCGAGGAATGGGAAAGCCTGTGCGACGGTTGCGGCCTGTGCTGTCTTAACAAGCTGGAGGACTGGGACACCGGCGAAGTGGTGTTCACCTCGGTTCGCTGCGTGCTGCTCGACGGCGAGAGCTGTCGGTGCTCCGACTACGAAAACCGCCGCGCCACCGTGCCGGACTGTATCCAGCTCGACCTGAAGAAGGTGCATGAAATCGGCTGGCTGCCGCCCACCTGCGCCTATGCGCTGGTGCGCGATGGCAAGGATCTCTACTGGTGGCATTATCTCGTTTCCGGCGATACGCAGACGGTGCATCAGGCCGGCATTTCCGCGCGCGGGCGCACCGTCAGCGAGGCCGATGTGGATGTTGACGACTTCGAGGATTATGTGGTCGACTGGCCCCTGACAGTGGGTGAGACGGCGGGTGAAAGGGAGCGGACCTGACGGAAGACGTCAATTCTTGTTTTGGTCCTATTCCTGCCCCATCCGTCTCCTAATGCATGTCATCCGAAAGCGGTCACGGTTTCGGGATCGACTTGTCTGAAATCAAAGACAGCTTCCGGCCATTCCGGCAAATGATCCGCAAAAGCGGACGAGGGACATCAAAACGCATGCGCTACCGGCTGCCCGCCATCGTTCTTTCATGCCTTGCCCTTCCGGGGCTCCTGCCGCTTTCCGTTTCCGCCCAGCAACAGCCCCAGGCCTTTGAATGCACGCTGGTCACGTCAATCGAGACCGGCGCAATCATCAACCAGCAGGGCGCCTGCGACCAGCGCGTCGCGCCGGCCTCCACCTTCAAGGTGCCGCTGGCGCTGATCGGCTTCGATGCCGGCATCCTTCAGGATGAAAAGACGCCCGCATGGGACTGGAAACCGGGTACCGAGGCCCGTGCCGCCGACCGCAAGACGGTCGATCCCTCCATATGGGAGCAGGATTCGGTTCTGTGGTATTCACGCGAAATCACCCGCCGCCTCGGTCCGGAAAAATTCGCCGCTTCCGTCAAGCGTCTTGGTTACGGCAACGCCGACGTATCTGGCGAGCCGGGCAAGAACAATGGCCTCACCCATTCCTGGCTCGGCGCGTCGCTGACCATCTCACCGGTGGAACAGGTGGGCTTCATCCGTCGTCTGCTGGCCGGCAACCTGCCTTTTTCCCGCGACGCGCAGGCGAAGACACGCGCGATCGTGCCGGTTTTCGATGCGCCGGAAAGCTGGGCCGTGCATGGCAAGACCGGCACCGGCTACATGCGTGACGAAAAAGGCAATCCCGACCGCAACCGCCCCTTCGGCTGGTTCGTCGGCTGGGCGGAGCGTGAAGGCCAGCACATCGTCTTCGCAAGGCTGCGCGTTTCCGACAAACCGTCGAATGAACCGCTCGGCCCCGCCGTACGCGACGCCTTCCTGCGCGATATTCCGCGGCTGGCGGTGCATCGGTAGGAGGATCGTTGGTTTGGGCTACGTCTTTATCTGAAAAGTTCAGCGTGCGTTCCGGCGCGCGTGAAAACGACGAGATTCTGCTTCTCATCGAGGATGTAGATCAACAGAAAGTCGCCGCCGACATGGCATTCGCGATGATCGCGCCATTCTCCGGTCAAGTCATGGTCATGAAACTGTGGCGGTAACGGCCCCTCATTGGCGACGAGGAGAAGCATGATCTTCTTCAGTTTATCCATATCGTAGCGCCCGGAATTGTTCAGCCGCTGCCAGTCTTTAAGAAATTGCCGTGTAAAATCTGAACTGCGCGCAACGTCGTCCGCTTTGATGTGACCGGTTTTTTACGGCCTTTGCCGTCTGTCACCGCTTGTCGCCGTCAAGGGCGGTGAGCATAGCTTCCGCTGTTTCGAAGCGGGAACGCCTCGCCGCCGCGATAGCGCGTGCTTCCTCGATAGCGGCAAGCGTTTCGGCATTGGGTCGCGTCAGTTCGATGGGCAGGGCTTTTTCGCGGGCGATCCGCGTCAGCATCATACGCATGACATCGGAAACGGTCAGGCCCAGACTGTCGAGCACAGCGGTCGCGTCGTCCTTGATGGCCTGATCGATACGCGCTCTCACATAAGCATTTGCGGTCATGCTCGACCTCCTTTTGATAATGTTGTATGTAGCTCAAATGAGCATCATTTTCAATATTCGATGCATAAGCGACGGCGTGGCCGTGTTGCCCTGAACCCGGGAAAGGACATCAAAAAATGTCGAACGCTTCCCGCGATGTCATCGGGCTCTATACCGAACACGGCGCCGATTTCGACAAGGAGCGCGGTCGTTCCCTTGCCGAAAAATCATGGCTGGACAGGTTCGCTTCGCTTTTGCCCGGCGGCGGTTCCATTCTCGATGTCGGCTGCGGTTCCGGTGAACCGATTGCCGGCTATTTCATCGCCAGTGGTTATGACGTCACGGGCATCGACGCGTCCCTGCCGCTGATCGAACTTTGCCGCAACCGGTTTCCGGAAAATCTCTGGGCGGTTGCCGATATGCGCGAGCTGGCTCTTGGTCGCCGTTTTGACGGTTTGATCGCCTGGCACAGTTTTTTCCACCTGAAACCCGAGGATCAACGCCCGATGTTCGGCATTTTCCGCCAGCACGCCAATGACGGTGCTGCCCTGATGTTCACGGCCGGGCCGGGACAGGGCGAAGCGATAGGCACGTTTCAGGGCAAGCCGCTTTATCATGCCAGCCTTGCACGCGACGACTATGAGAGCCTGCTCGCCGCACATGGGTTCCGGCTTCTCGATCACATCGTCAATGACCCGCAATGCGGTGGGGCGACGGTTTATCTTGCCAGACGCGTGGCGGTCTGAGGCGACCGCGCGGTTATCTGACAGCCAAGGTGAACGGCGGAAATCCCTGCTTTTATGGCTGGTGCCAGTGCTCACGATTGTGTGTTCAACAAAAAGCTTGCCCATACCTTGACCTTCCCATCATGGGAAGCCCTACATAGGGTCTCGAAAGGGGATTTCCCATGAACGAGACAGTCAGACACGCCCATTCGAACCAACCGGTTTCCATTCCCGTGGAAGGCATGACCTGCGCGTCATGCGTGCGGCGGGTGGAAACGGCCGCGGCCAAGGTGCCGGGCGTCGCCTCAAGCTCGGTGAACTTCGCCACGAAGAAGCTCACCGTCGAGCCCGTCGAGGGCTTTTCAGCCAGGACGCTTGGTGCCGCCATCAAGAAGGTCGGTTACAATATCGCACCGGACCGGCATGAATTTGTCGTCGAAGGTCTGCACAATGACGCGGATGCCGGGCGGTTGAAAACCGTTCTGGACGCCGTCGCCACCACCGTCGACGTGACAATCGACGCCGCAACCGGCAAGGTGGCGGTGGAAACCATCGGTGGACGCCGTGAGCGGGATGCCCTGGTGGAAACGGCAAAGCTCGCCGGCTTTGCGCTGACGACACGCAAGCCGCACAATCATTCCGCCCATCAAGACCACAGCCAGCACCACAGCCAGCACCATGGACATCATCAGGGCCACAGCCAGATGGCGATGGCCGGCGAAAGCGGTGGCCATGACCATATGCAGCATGCGGGTGAAGAGGGCGCGCTGAAACGCGACCTGACGATTGCCGCCATCCTGACCGCACCGCTTTTCGTGCTGGAAATGGGCGGCCATCTCTATGAGCCGATGCATCACTGGCTGATGGGCATCATCGATACGCAGAACCTCTATTACATCTATTTCGTGCTGGCGACGGCGGTGATTTTCGGGCCGGGCCTGCGCTTCCTCAAGACCGGTTTTCCGGCACTCTTGCGCGGCGCGCCGGAAATGAACTCGCTGGTGGCGCTGGGTGTCACGGCGGCCTATCTCTATTCCGTGGTGGCGACCTTCGCGCCCGATCTGCTGCCGGCAGAGGCGCAGTTCGTCTATTATGAAGCGGCAACGGTCATCGTCACGCTGATCCTGACCGGACGGCTTCTCGAAGCCCGCGCCAGCGGCCGCACGGGAGACGCCATCCGCAAGCTGATGAGCCTGCAGGCGAAGACCGCCCGGGTGGAGCGCGACGGTGCGACCATCGATATTTCCCCTGACGATCTGGTGACGGGCGATATCGTCGTCATCCGTCCCGGCGAAAGGCTGGCGGTGGATGGCGAAGTCGTCGAAGGCTCGTCCTATGTCGATGAATCGATGATTTCCGGCGAACCCGTGCCGGTGGAAAAGACGGTCGGCGCAGCGGTCGTCGGCGGCACCATCAACAAGACCGGCGCCTTCAAGTTTAGGGCAACCAAGGTCGGCGCGGATACCATGCTGTCGCAGATCATCCGCATGGTGGAGGAGGCGCAAGGCTCCAAGCTGCCGATCCAGCTGCTGGTCGACCGCGTCACAGCGCTGTTCGTGCCCGTTGTCATCGCGATTGCGGTGCTGACCTTCATCGTCTGGGCGATCTTCGGTCCTGAGCCCGCCTATACTTTCGCGCTGGTCAATGCGGTCGCGGTACTCATCATCGCCTGCCCGTGCGCCATGGGTCTCGCCACGCCGACCTCGATCATGGTCGGCACCGGCCGGGCGGCGGAACTTGGCGTGCTGTTCCGCAAGGGGCAGGCCCTGCAGGAACTGCGCTCGGCGCAGATCGTCGTGGTCGACAAGACCGGCACTGTCACCAAGGGCCGTCCGGAACTGACCGATCTGGTGGTTGCGGAAGGGTTTGCCGATAACGAAGTGCTGGTGCTGGTCGCCGCCGTCGAAGGCCGTTCGGAACATCCGATTGCCGAAGCCATCGTCCGTGCTGCGGAAGATCGGGGGTTGGTAGCGGGAGAGGGACTTGAACCCCCGACCGTCGAGAACTTCGAAAGCGTCACGGGTTACGGCATCGCGGCCACCGTCAATGGCCGCAGGGTCGAAGTCGGCGCGGATCGTTACATGGCCAAACTCGGCCATTCCGTGGAGATTTTCGCTGAAGCCGCCGCAAGGCTGGGTGACGAGGGCAAGACGCCGCTTTATGCCGCCATCGACGGCAGGCTGGCGGCTGCGATTGCCGTCGCCGATCCGCTGAAACCCTCGAGTGTCACTGCGATCAAAGCGCTGCAGGCGATGGGTATCGAAGTGGCGATGGTGACGGGCGACAATGAACGCACGGCCAATGCCATTGCCCGGCAGGTCGGCATTTCCCGCGTGGTGGCGGAAGTGCTGCCCGAAGGCAAGGTGAAGGCGATCCATGAGATGCGCGCCGGCGGCAAGGTGCTGGCCTTCGTTGGCGACGGCATCAATGATGCGCCGGCACTGGCCGAGGCCGATATCGGCATCGCGGTTGGCACCGGCACGGATGTCGCCATCGAAAGCGCCGATGTGGTGCTGGTTGGCGGCGATCTTCTGGGGGCGGCTAACGCTATCGAGATGAGCCGGGCGACTATGCGCAACATCAAGGAAAACCTGTTCTGGGCCTTTGGTTATAACGTGGCGTTGATACCGGTTGCGGCGGGCGTGCTTTATCCCGCCTTCGGCATCACGCTGTCGCCGATGATCGGCGCGGGCGCCATGGCTCTGTCCAGCGTCTTTGTTCTTGCCAATGCGCTGCGGTTGAAACGGGCGAAGGTCGCTCACAGGGAGGTGACGTCGTGAATATCGGCCAGGCATCGGAGGCATCGGGCGTTTCCGCCAAGATGATCCGTTATTACGAGCAGATCGGCCTCATCACCCCCGCCGCCCGCACCGGCAATAATTACCGGGTCTATGGCGAGCAGGACGTGCACAATCTGCGCTTCATCAAGCGGGCGCGCACGCTCGGTTTCTCGCTGGAAGAAACCGAGACGCTGCTGAAACTCTGGCAGGACAAGAGCCGCGAGAGTTCGGCGGTGAAGGAGATCGCGCTCGTCCATATCGCCGATCTCGAGCAGAAGATCGCCGAGATGAAGAGCATGGTGAAGACGCTGTCGCATCTCGCCCATTGCTGCGGCGGCGATAACCGGCCCGATTGCCCCATCCTCGACGATCTCGCGGGCGCTGAGAAGAGCGTCGGCGAGCCCGCAAGAACCCACTGAACTACAATGACAGCCGGCGCGACCATATCGCTACCGGTCAAAAGGAGAAAAAACCATGAGTGCAACCACCTTCCTCGTGTCAGACATGACCTGCGGCCACTGTGAAAAGACCCTGCGCGGCGCTCTCGCCGACGTGCTGCCCGACGCGTCCGTCAGCATCGATCTCGCCACCCACAAACTCACGGTGACGGGTGACGCCGCAACGGCGGAAGCGGCGATCCGCGATGCCGGTTATTCGCCGGAACGGGTGGGCTGAAAGCCATTCTTGCTGGAATGAACATGGAGGGTGTGCTACTGAGTAGCATCATTCTCCATGCCAAAGGAGTGCCGCAATGTCCGTCAAGGCGTCCGTATCCATTTCCGATCAGCAGGACAGCTTCGCCCGCCGGCTGGTGGAGGAAGGGCGTTATGCCAGCCTCAGTGCCGTCGTCCAGCGCGGGCTGGAACTGCTCCGGCAGGAAACCGAGCTGAAGGACGCCGAGCTTGCGGCGCTTCGTGATTTGCTGGTCGAGCGGGGGCAGGGCGACTTCGTCTCCGTGGAAGACGGCAAAGACAGAACCACAGCGATGATAGCAGCCAAGAAGGCCGGCTATGGCCTTTAAGGTCGTGCGCTCGACACAGACGGATCAGGACCTCGGCCTCATTCTCGACCATCTCATCCAGTCCTATCTCGACCTTGGTGATGCTTTGCCGGGGGCTTTCGCGCGCGCTGCACGACGCGTTGGGTCAATTGAAACGGATATGGAAGCGCTTCACAAAGCGCCTTTTCAGGGGACATTATTGACCGGAATATTACCCGGCCTTCGCCGGGTAACGAAAAATCAGGCTGTCTTTTATTTCGATGTCGACGAGGGTGAAAAGACCGTGCGTATTCTCGCGGTCTTTTTCGGCGGGCAGGACCATCTGCGCCATATGCTCACGCGTCTTGTGTCTCGTCGCGCCTCGAATCTTCCCTAAACCTCATCGAAAGCCCCGCCTTCCCTCGATGGATTGCGGTTGATGACGCGTTCCTCGGCATCGTCGGGCAAGGCCTCGTCGCTTTCCTGGTAGGGGTCATCCTCGCTCTCGGCCTCTTCCTCCTCGATTTCCTGTTCGATGGATTGCGGGATTTCTCCCTTGGCGGGAAGGGCGTCGATGTCGAGATCGAGCAGATCCTCGTCCATGGCGTCTTCGTCGAGAGGCATGATCTTCCTGCGGTCCATGACGGTGTCCTTTCTGTCGGTTCACTTGGCAAACGGCCCGGGCGCGCGCAGGGTTCCTGCCGCCGTGGAATTCCTTCAGGTCGGATTGCATGAAAAAGCCGACTTGACCTCAATGGTGCTTGAGGTTCTAGTTTGCCCGCCGTATCGCAAAAATCGAAAGGATACGGCTTTGACGAGTATGGAAATGACGGAGAAAAACGGCTGGGGCGAATTGCTGAGCGGAGCGAACCTCTCGCTTCTGACCGTCATATCCTCCGGTATCGGCCTGCACGCCTTCAACCAGTTCGCGGTGGTGACGGCCTTGCCTGTCGCCGTCAACGAAATCGGCGGCGCCGCCTTCTACAGCTGGGCCTATAGTCTCTATTTCGTCGGCTCCGTGGCCGGCGGTGTCACCGCCGTGCTGTTTCGCGAGCGTTTTGGCGCACGCGCCGTTTTGCTTCTGTGCTGCCTGATCTTTTCCTTCGGCTCGGTCCTCTCCGCAATCGCCGGGGATTTTTTATGGGTCGTCGTCGGCCGGGCGTTGCAGGGGCTGGCAGACGGGTTGATCGTGGCGGTGTGCTACAGCCTCATACCCGCCGGTTTCCGCTCCGGCCTGTTGCCGAAGGTCTTTGCCATCGAGGCGGCGATCTGGGCGGTCGCCTCGTTTATCGGCCCGCTGACCGGTGGTTTCGCCACCGAGCACATGTCCTGGCGCGCCACCTTCCTGCTGTCGGCGCCGCTGATCGTGCTGCTGCTGGTCTACACGACCGTCGCCGTCTCAGTCGAGCGGCCGGTGGCGGCAACGCGCAAACCGCTGGTGCCCCTCATTCTGTGCCTCGTCGGCGCATTGGCCTTTTCCGCGCCTTCCGCCTTTGAGGATGCAAGCCTGCGGGCGATTTCCCTGCTCGCGGGTGCGGCGCTGTTATGGGCTTCGCTACGGGCGGGCATCCGGCCCTCCACCGGGCTTTTCCCGAGGGATTCCTTCCGGTTGAAAACCGTGCTTGGCAGTGGTTTCTGGGTGCTGTTCCTGATGTCCTATGCCCATGCGCTGGGCAGCGTCTATCTCGCTTACGTCGCCATAAACCTGTGGCGCTACGAGCCGACCTTCGCCGGCTTCATCGTGGTGACGATGCCGCTTGCCTGGAGCTTCGTGGCGATGCTGATCGGCAGCCTGCGCTTCGGCCGGCTCAGGGAAATTTGCCTGCATTATGGCCCCTACCAGATGGTGCCGGGCTGCGCCCTGCTGGGGCTGGGGCTTGCGAGCGGAAACTGGGGCGAGATGCTGCTGGGACAAATCCTCATCGGCTCGGCCTTCGGCATGTCATGGGCCGGTATCAGCCAGGCCGCCATGGAGGCTGCGCCCGAGGAAGAGCGCAAGATGACGGGCGCGTTGTTGCCCACTGTTTCGACACTGGGTGCGGCGGCAGGCGCGGGCGCCAGCGGCACCGTCGCAGCCGCCACCGATCTCGTTGCGCAGATCGAAAGCGCCGATGTGACGATGCCGATGGCGTATCTTTACGGGCTGGGTGTTCTGGTTTCGCTCATCGCGCTTGTGACTGCCCGCGGCCTGCGCGGTGCATCACGCTGAGTGCCGCGCGCCGGAAAGCGGTTACGACTGGGTGGTGGCGATGGTGATCGCCGCCAGATAAACCACGAAGGACATGATCGCGATTGCCCCGATAATGATGATGATGCCCTTGCCGGCGCGTTTTTTCTCGGCCCTGTTTTCATTGGCTTCGGTCGGGAACAGGATGGGATCGCTGGTATCGCGGATTTTGGTCATGCCGTTTCTCCTTTTGCGCGTCTGGTCGGCTGTTTCTGAATGATCAACCGCCCGGTCCGCCAAAAGGTTCCTCAGGGGCGCAGCGCCCACGTCGTGGCATGGACCACCGCGCCCGGTGCCGCCTTCAGCACGGCCGAACGCACGGGTTCGAAACCCTCGATGCGTTTTGTGCCGACATACCGGCCCCGGTTGGCAAAGACCTCGATGGAGCCGTAATCGAGGAATATCCTGAGGCGAGAGGCCCTTGCACCCTTGGCGATGTAATGCGGCGAAGCGCCGTCCCGCCCATCCTCATGGCGGATCCACAGGCCGGTTTCATCCGAGACGAGACCGAGCGTGACCGTCGGGTGCTCCAGCGCCAGTTCGAAAGGCGCGCCGGGTGAGGAAAGCTCGAACAATATTTCCACCGCCCCGTTGATGAAGGTAACGCGTTCGCCGGCGGCAAGGCGCGTGCGGTCGAGAATATGGCTGCGCAGGCTTTCCGCAGCGCCGATGGGCGGGGTCAGAAGCTCGCCGTTGAGGTAATGAATCCGGCGCGGCAGCGTCATGGAGGTGGGAAAATCGATTTCCGGATTGGCATCCGCCCAATTGGCGAGCCAGCCGATGCCGATGATGCTGTCACCATCCAGAAAGGCCTGAAAGGCGTAGTTGTCGGTGCCGAAATCCAGTTCCTGACCGAATTCCTTGGTGAAGGCCTTGCCGTCGAACCAGCCGACATCGGCCATGGTGAGGTTCTTGCGCCCGGTTTCCGGGTCTTCGGAATGCATCAGCCCGTAGACCAGAACCCAGCGGGTGGAGCGGGCATTGGCCGGACCGTCGAGCGGCAGCAGGCAGGGGCATTCGATGGCGGTCGTCCTGTAGCGCGTTTCCACCCACAGCTTGCCCACATAGGTCCATCCGGAGGCCGCCGTGGGGTCCTGCGTCTCGTAAAGCAGGATGACGCCGCCGCCATCGCTCTGGCTGCCGAGCACCATTTTCCAGAGCCCGTCGGGACCACGAAACACGTAAGGATCGCGGAAATCCGGCGTCAGCCCCTGTCCGTCCGGGCGGTGGGCGAGAACGACCTCTGCCTGCCCGGCCATGATGAGATCGGAGGAGGTGGCGGTGAGCTGGATCTGCTGTTCGGGAATGCGGTCCTGCACCTGTTCGGTGAAGAAGACGCGGATACCGGTGCCTTCCACCAGCGGAATGGTGGAGCCGGAATAGGCGCCGCCGCGCTTGTCCGGCCGCGTCGTCAGGTCTTCGGAGGGGAACAGGAAGATCGGCAGATGCCGCCAGCGCAGGTAGTCCGAGGAGACGGCATGGCCCCAATGCATGGTGTTCCAGCGCAGCCCGTGCGAATAATGCTGATAGAACAGATGCGGGCGGCCTTCGAAACGGCCAAACCCGTTCGGATCGTTCATCCAGCCGAAGGGCGGACGGAAATGATAGCTATCGGGCAGCTCGGGAGCGGCGTTATCAGGCTTGGTGTGGACGACGGTGATGCCGGTTTCCAGCACATCCGAAGCGGTGAACCAGTAGATGACGGAAACGGCGGTCGTGACCGTGTCATAGCTCAGCTCCACATGGCCGCCGCCGAACACCTGATAGATTCGAAAACCGAACTCTTCGGTATTGATGCTTGAAACTTCAGCGAATTTTCCATTCTGGTTGGAGAAGGAGACGGCACCGGGTTCGGCCGCCTTTTTCGCCTTCAGCCAGACATGGAAGGTGGCGTTGACCGGCAGGTCGGTGTGGAGGGTGCGGATGGCGCTTTCCGATACTTCCGTCACGGTTTCAACGACGCTCATTGCTGTTCCTTTCATTTCGGCATTCTGCGGGTCAAGCATAGGAACGATGATGGCGCTGGAAAGTTCATTGCGCAAAATACAATGAGTGGCGTTATAGGCACGGTGTGACGGCATTGTCGCTCGCAACTGCGGCCTTGCCGCCCCATATAAAGGCAAAAGCAGGGAGTTTAACCGTGATCAGATTCGACAATTCCTATGCCCGCCTGCCGGAGCGGTTCAGCGCCGCCGTGCTGCCGACGCCGGTGAAGGCGCCGCGCCTCATCGCCTTCAATCGCAAGCTGGCAGACGAACTCCTTCTGGATGTTTCCGGCCTTGACGACGAAAGGCTGGCGGCGATCTTTTCCGGCAATGTCGTGCCGCAGGGGGCCGAGCCGCTGGCGATGGCCTATGCCGGCCACCAGTTCGGCGGCTTCGTGCCGCAGCTGGGCGATGGTCGCGCCATTCTTCTCGGCGAGGTGATCGACGCGAATGGCAGGAGGCGGGATATCCAGCTCAAGGGTTCCGGCCCCACGCCCTTTTCGCGCAGGGGCGACGGGCGCGCCGCCCTCGGACCGGTGCTGCGTGAATATATCGTTTCGGAAGCTATGTTTGCGCTTGGCATTCCCGCCACGCGGGCCTTGGCGGCGGTTCTGAGCGGCGAAAAGGTGCAGCGCGAGGTCGGGCTGCCGGGCGGCGTCTTCACCCGTGTTGCGGCAAGCCACATCCGTGTCGGCACCTTCCAGTTCTTCGCCGCGCGCGAGGATGACGAGGCGATCAAAAACCTTGCCGACCACGTGATTGACCGCCATTATCCCGATGCGAAAAATGCGGACAACCCCTATCTGGCGCTGCTGCGCGGCATCGCTGAAAGGCAGTGCGACCTTATTGCCCGCTGGATGATGGTGGGTTTCATTCATGGTGTGATGAACACCGATAATATGGCGGTATCCGGCGAGACCATCGATTTCGGCCCCTGCGCCTTCCTTGATGAATACCACCCCAACAAGGTCTTCTCATCCATCGATGCGCAGGGCCGTTACGCCTTCAACAACCAGCCGGGCATCGCCCAGTGGAACATCGCCAGGCTGGCGGAATGCCTGCTGCCGCTGCTCGATCCTCAAGTGGAAAAGGCCGCCGAACTTGCCAATGCCGTTCTCGCCGATTTCGCCGCCGCCTTTCCCAAGCGCTGGCTGGCCGGCATGCGCGAAAAACTCGGCCTGACGCTGGAAGAGGAAGGCGATCTCGGTCTCGTGCAGGCACTTCTGGCTCTGATGCAGGCGTCCGAAGCGGATTACACGCAGACCTTCCGGCGGCTTTCCCATGCGGCGAATGGCGATGCCGAACCATTTCGCGGCATGTTCATCGATATTGCCGGGGCCGACGAATTTCTGGCCCGCTGGCGCGAAAGAGCCGGGCGTGAAGAAATCTCCGATGCCGACAGGTCACGGGCAATGCTGTCCGTCAATCCGGCTGTCATCCCGCGTAACCACCGTATCGAGGAACTGATCGAGGCGGCGGTGGAAGAGGATGATTTCGAGCCTTTCCACGCCATGCTGGCGGCAATCGCGACGCCCTTCGAGGAGCGGCCGGACAATTTTGTCTACATGCAGCCGCCGATGAGCCATGAGCGGGTGTTCAGGACGTTTTGCGGGACGTGATGGGTTCGTCATCCTCACCGTCATGCCGGATCAAGTCCGGCATGACGGAAAAAAGCTGTTTCCCTTATCCCACCCGGGCCAGCGGCTCATGTGAGCCATAATACCGGCCGAACCGGTTTTCGAGGAATTTCGGCAGCGCCACTTCCTCCTGCCGCACGAAGCCCTTCTGTGGCAGGGCGCCTTCAGCAAGCAGATCGAGAACCGTGCAGATGCCGGCGGCGGTGGTGATCTGGATGGCGCTCATCATCCGGCCGGAAACAGGGCCGGCATAGACCTTGTTGGCATAGGTTTCCTGCAGGAAACGACCGTTGCGGGTGCCGCAGACGGTGACGAAGACGATGACCACATCCTGCATGGTGCCGGGCAGGGCGTTTTCGAACAGGTCCTTCAGCACATCGCGGCGGTTGCGCAGGTTGAGGTCGTTCAGAAGCGCCTTCATGATTGCCACATGGCCGGGATAACGGATGGTGCGGTAATTCATCGTCCGCACCTTGCCTTCCAGCGTGGCGCAGAGCGTGCCGAGGCCGCCCGAGGTGTTGAAGGCCTCATAGGTGACGCCGTCGAGCGAAAATTCCTCACGCTCTTCCAGCGCCGGAACGGCGGTAAGGCGGCCTTCGACGATGGCTTCGCAGGGCTCGATATATTCGTTGATCAGCCCGTCCGTGCTCCAGGTGAGATTGTAGTTGAGCGCATTGGACGGATATTGCGGCAGCGCGCCGACACGCATGCGCACGCTGTCGAGCTTGTCGAAGCGGGCGGCGAGATCGGCGGCGACGATGGAGATGAAGCCGGGCGCGAGACCGCATTGCGGAATGAGCGCGGTTTCAGCCGTTTCCGAGAGCGCCTTGACCTTGCGGGTGGATTCCACGTCTTCGGTAAGATCGAGATAATGCGTGCCCACAGTGACTGCCGCCTCCGCAATGCCCGCCGTCAGGTGGAAGGGGGCTGCGGACAGCACGGCGAATTTGCCCTTCAGCAGTGCTTCCAGCGCCGGGCGATCGGCGATGTCGACGATCTCGGTATCGACGCGCTCATGCGCCGGCACATTGGCCAGCTGGTCGGCCGAGCGGTCGGCAACCGTGATGCGATAATCGCCTGTTGCGGCCAGCATCCAGGCGATGGCTGAACCGATATTGCCCGCGCCGATGACGACAATGTTTTTCATGTTTTTGTTCCCCGCAGTAAATTCGCATGTCTTTGCGCAACGAATGCGCCTCAGAGACAGAATGCCAGCTTCTATTGACGATTCGCAGCTTCACTATGTGCAGATAGCGGTCTATTATTGGACAGTTAGACGAGAGGATTGATCATTATGACGATCGCCGACAAGGATCGGGCGCTGCTGGCCCTGCTTTCCGAAAATGCCCGCATGCCGGTGGCGGAACTGGCGCGCAAACTCGGCCTTTCCCGCACGACCGTGCAGGCGCGCATCGAGCGGCTGGAGGCAGACGGGGTGATTGCCGGTTATGGCCTGAGGCTTTCGGAAAGCTATCTTTCCGGGCTGGTGCGCGCCCATGTGCTGATTACCATTGCACCCAAGGCGCTGCCCGGCGTGACGGCCGCGCTTGCCGCCATCAAGGAGGTCACGACGCTGCATTCGGTGAGCGGCACATTTGACCTGATTGCGATTCTGGCCGCCCCTTCGATCCTCGATCTCGACCGGCTGATCGACCGCATAGGCGCGCTTGACGGTGTGGAGCGCACGCTGTCGTCGATCATTCTGTCGACGCGGATTTCGCGGTAGGGATGTTTTGGGAAGTGTAAGGTACGCAAAACCCACTTCCGTCATGCCGGACTTGATCCGGCATCCAGCCGCAGCGCGTCTGCGCGGCGAATAGAGTCTTTTCAGCCCAAGGACTTGGGCTGGCTGGATACCGGCTCAAGGCCGGTATGATGGAAGCAATGTTCTACAAAACGAAGCGTATTCTTGCCTATGATGCTGGTACCAGCCCCTCCTCGGTGAAGGTGGGCGGCGGCGGAAACTTCTTAGCCGTCACTACGGACGTTTCTGGCACAACCGGTGTTGACGGGAATGTTACCATTGGCGTAGTCGCTGGTAACTTGAGGATTGAAAACAGGTCTGGCTCTTTGGCTTATTTTCGATATTTCTTTTTGGGCTAGATATACGCGAATGCAAGGCATTACTGATGAATGACGACATCGTGGCGGCTCTCGCTGCTCATCGGGTGACCTTTATGGGGGCACCAAGGGAAACGCGGTTTGGGTTCGGCCCCGCAAGAGGGCCGATAACCCTAGAGCCTTTCATTCAATTTCGGGGAGGCACCATAGATGCGCGTCAAATTGGCGCTTTCTCATATCTAGGTTGCCGAGTGTCCGTGCTGAGGCATGTCGAATGCATCGGTCGGTTCTGTTCTATCGCCCCGAATTTGACGACGGGACCGGCGGAGCATGCTACATCGATGCTCGGAACCCATTCAATGTTCAACGGGCAATGGGACAAGCAATGGCCAGAGTTGTTCGATGAGTTTGGCATCGAGCCGTGGCAGGTTATCGCGGGGCGGACGGCCGCTAACGCTCAGTTAGCGGCAAGGGCCGCTCGGATAAAAATCGGCAATGACGTCTGGATTGGCGACGGCGTTTTCATCTCTCGCGGTGTTACTATCGGTGATGGAGCCGTTATCGCCGCGCGGGCGGTTGTGACCAAGGATGTCGCACCTTATGCAATTGTCGGCGGAGTGCCGGCTAAGTTGATACGCTATCGATTTGTAGAGGATTTGCGGCTGCGGCTTCTCGCTACACACTGGTGGGACTACGGACCGGCTATCCTAAAGGGATTGGATTGGTCCTCACCGGGTGCCTGCATTGATCAACTTGAAAAGCGGGTCGATGAAGGTGCGGAGCCGTACCTGCCGAAAAAACTCAAGATCAACTCCGATGGATTGATCGCTGACTAGCCTTTCTGTCAGCGATGTTTGAGCATCCTTTGTCGCATGGCGGACCTCTTCGCAAGACCGTTTGGAGTGCGGGATGGCCAGCACGAAAATCAAGTACCAGAAGCGCCTCTTTGTAGGGGTTAAGATGATTATTTTTGTTTTCGTGTCCGAAAGCTGACGCTGATTCGTCCAGAAGGTCGCGCCCCGCCACACGAAGCGGCAAAGGCGCTTGTCTCTCCCATGCTTTTGTCGCTACGCGAGGGCGAAGACCATCTAAGCCGCCGCCCTCTCGTCATAAGCCCTCTGCGCCGCCAGCACCGCGTCCATATTGCCCTCCGCCCAATGCGCAAGCGCCGCCACCGTGTCGGTGAGCGTCCGCCCCAGCGGCGTCAGCGAATATTCGACCGTTACCGGCACGGTCGGAAAGGCCTGCCGGGAAATCAGCCCGTCACGCTCGAGCTTCTTCAGCGTCTGCGACAGGACCTTCTGCGAAATGCCCTTGATCTCGCGCCGCAGCAGGTTGAAGCGCACGGGATCGCGCCGCAGCTTGTCGAGGATCAACAGCGCCCATTTGTCGGCGATCCTGTCCAGCACCATGCGGGTAGGGCAGCGGTCCTCATAGACGTCATAGATGTTTTCCATCGGTCTTTTCCATCTTCTTACGGCCGTGCCGGTTTCCGCGAGGAAACCAGATAACCGAAAAGTGCTCTCTTTTCATGATTTCGCAAACGCAGTACCTGTGTTTCCGAAACATGGTTTCCATTAGATACTAAGGAGATTTGAGATGACAGGCAAGATACTCGTAATCGGTTCCACCGGCACCATCGGCACGCCGCTGGTCAAGGCACTTCTGGCAAAGGGTGAAAGCGTCAAGGCTGCCTCGCGCAGCGGCAAGGCGGCAGATGGCGCCGAAGGGGTGCGTTTCGATTATACCGACCGAGCAACTTACGCCTATGCATTCGACGGCGTGGACCGGCTGTTCCTGATCCTGGCGGGCGGGCGTCTGGATGCCATCGACGCTTTGACGCCCGTTGTCGAGGAGGCGGCGCGTCGCAAGGTGAAGATCGTTTTCCTCAGCGTCCTCGGTGTCGATGCCGACGATTCCATTCCCTATCGCCAGATCGAACTGAAGATCATCGCGGCGGGTACGCCTTACGTCATCCTGCGCCCCAACTGGTTTGCGGATAATTTTCACAGCTACTGGAAGGCCGGGATTGAACATGGCCAGATCGCCGTGCCGGCCGGCGAGGGCAAGTCGAGCTTCATCGACGTGCGCGATATCGCCGACAGCGCGGCCGCCGCGCTGACCTCCGACGCTTTTAATGGCAGGGCCCTCAACCTGACCGGGCCGAAGGCCTTCGGTTACGGCGAAGCGGCCGCGGTGATTTCAAAGGCGATCGGCAAGCCGGTGTCTTATGCCGCCGTTTCGGATGAGGTCTTCATCGGCATCCTCACCGGTGCGGGTGTGCCGAAGGATTACGCCTCTTTCCTCGCCTCGATCTTTTATCCCGTGCGTGAAGGCTGGACAGCGGTGGTGACCGGCGATGTCGAGACCCTGACCGGCCACGCGCCGCGCTCGCTGGAAACCTATGTGGCCGACCATCTGGACGCGCTGAAAGGCTGACGCCGGCAAGCGATACGCCCGTCGC
Source organism: Rhizobium rhizogenes (assembly GCF_002005205.3). The sequence goes on from NZ_CP019701.2 coordinate 619,319, forward strand.
GCTCACGCCGGATCGGTGGAGCCGCGGCGGGCCTTGAAGAACATCTTCAGCCGCTGGATCTCCTCGGCGCTCCAGCCGCCGGGCTGCGTCACCTCCATCCATGCATCGATGTAATGTTCCGGCGCATAGACATGGCCGTAACCGATCGGTGCGGTGGTGGCGGCGGCGACATCGAGACCGAGCTGCAGCAGTGTCACCACCGGGAACCAGCGGAACGACGTGGAAACGTCAGGCCCGTGATGTGCCATCCACTCCGGACGCCGGTAGAGCGAAGCGGTTTCGAAGAAGGTGATCGGGTCGCTCGCATATTGCAGATAGACGATCCGCATCGGCCCCCATTTCGCATCGGGCATATGGGCGGTGGTATATTGGTTGGCAAAACGGATGACGGAGGAATCGCGGAAACGCGGCAGCCATGCCGGTGTGCCCTCAACCCGGCCATTGGTGGCCATGCGCCATGTGGGGCTGGAGAACGGCGGGCCGCTCCACAGCGCGCCCTGGAACGGGTCGGACAGCACGTCGTAAAGATCGGAGGATTTCTGCGAATTGAGCGAACCGAGGCTCAACCCATGCAGATAAAGCTTCGGCCGGGTTTCCTTCGGCAGAGTGGTCCAATAGGCGTAGACAGCCTGAAACAGCGCCCGCGCCGTTTCCACACCGTAGTCAGGCTCGGTCAGCAGCGCGATCCAGCTGGAAAGATAGGAATATTGCACGGCGACGCTCGCAACATTGCCGTCATGCAGATATTCGACCGTGTCAAGCGCTTCGGGATCGATCCAGCCAGTGCCGGTCGGGATGACGACCAGCAGAACCTTGCGTTCGAAACCGCCGACCCGCTTCAGTTCGTCCAGCGCCAGTTTGGCTCTTGCTTCGGGTGTCGCTGCTGAATTCAGGCCGGCATAGACCCGGAGCGGTTCGCTGGCCGGACGGTGGGTGAAGGCGGTGATTTCCTGCGCTTCAGGCCCGCCTGCCACGAATTCCCGTCCGCGGCGGCCAAGCGATTCCCATGTCATGAGCGAAGCGCTGCTGCCGGTCTTCAGTGGATCGGAGGGGCGCGGCACGTCAGGCTCGATCAGCGCATCCACCTGTTTCAGCGAGGAATCGGCAAATTTCAGGCCGATATCGAAGATCAGGCCATTGAGCAGCATCCATGACAGCACGATGGCAGCGGCAATGCCGAGAACATTGGCGAGCCGGCGCGGCAGGAAATGCCGGCTGCGCGCGGCAAAGAACCGGCGGATAAGCTGGAAGAGCCGGCCGGCGCCGATGAGCACTGCGGCGACCAGCACCGCGATGCCGCCGGTCTTGGTCGGATGGGCGCTTGGCAGCGGATCGAGTTCCATCAGCACGCGGATGGAATTCTGCCAGTCCTTCGCCTGCCACAAAAACGCAATGGCCGTGATGGCGGCAGCAAGCGCGATGAGAAAACGAACGCCGCGGACATTGTGGCGCGAGGGTTCGGGCAGTTCCAGATAGGCCCAGACGGCGTGCAGGGCGACACCGATCAGATAACCGATGGCAAAGGAAAACCCGCACAGAACCCCCTGCATCAGCCATGTGCGTGGCAGAAGCGAGGGGGTGAGCGAAGCGCAGAACAGGACCGTGCCGAAGACGATGCCGGTTGCCGAAAGACCCGCAAACAACCGCCCAACCCATTGTTTCACCAACTTGACTTGCCCCTTCTGCTCACTGCCTGACGCGGAGTGTAATATGCGGCGGGCGAGGGTGCAAATCCTGTTGGCAGGATAAAAATCACCAAAATAGGAAAATAATCCTTTACACCGTGACGGTGGTTTGGTAGTGTTTGGCTACAGTCGGAGATTTGCGGCTGACGGCAGAGGCCGGTTCGAAGGGTTGCCTTCGGGTTTGATTGCAAACGTCCGGCAATTCTCGATGTCATCCTCGCCCTTGAGGCGAGGATCCATAACCGCCGAAGACGTGGATCCTCGGGTCAAGCCCGAGGACGACGACGGAGCTTGAGGCTTGCCTGCAATTTGAACCCGTTCCGTGTGGCATTTCCACCAGCCGGTGCGTCCTATCGCATTCACATTATTTTCTCTCAGGCCGACCCCATGACGAATTCTGACACTTGCGACCCGGCGCTCTACAGCGCGTGGCCAGAGCGGCCTGCCTATGTCGGTGACGACATGCCGGATACCGCGCCTGAGACAAAGTCGCGGGCCGACAAGCTGGCTGCCGAGGATGCGGCGCGTAACGGCCAGCTAAGGCAGATGCTGAACGAGATGACGGAAGAGATGCGGGATCAGTTCCACCTGTACCGCACCCTGCGGCAGGAGAGCGAGGCGGCCCTGTTGGGGGCTGCGGATGATGCTCCCGGCAAACAGGCGCGTGCCGATGTGAAGGCTGCGACGGATCAGCTTTCGCTGATCGTGCGCACGCTGGAGCGCATCGACGCCCTGCAACGGGTGCTGGTGGAAGAGAGGGAAGCGCTTGCCGCTGAGGACGAAACCGGTGCCGAGGATTACGAGGCCGCAGTGGCGCATTTCCTGAGGCGCATCGACGAACTGGCCGACCAGAAATGCCGCGCCAAGCTGGAGGCGACGCTGACACCGGTTGCATCCGGGGAACCTGATGCATGACGGAGCTTTCGCCCGACCCTCATATCAAGGATCAGGTCTTTGCCCTTTCGCGCGACTGGCGTTTCCTTGGCAACCTGCCGCAGCAGCCGCCTGAGGGCGACTGGCGGACATGGCTTTTGATCGGCGGGCGCGGTTCCGGCAAGACCCGCGCCGGTGCCGAGTGGGTGCACGGCATTGCTTCCGCCGGCAAACAATCGGATTTGCGCATCGCGCTCATTGCGGAAACGCTGGGTGACGCCCGCGAAGTGATGATCGACGGCATTTCCGGCATCTGCCGCATCGCCCGCCGTCGCCGCCCGGCTTTCGAGGTCACGCGCCGCCGGCTCCTCTGGCCGAATGGCGCGATGGCGCAGGTGTTTTCCTCGGAAGACCCCGAAAGCCTGCGCGGCCCGCAATTCCACATGGCCTGGGCGGATGAGTTGGGAAAATGGAAATATCCGCAGGAAACCTGGGACATGCTGCAATTCGGCCTGCGACTGGGCGAGGCACCGCGGCAACTGGTAACCACGACGCCGCGGCCCATTCCGCTGTTGAAGGCGTTGCTGGCCGATCCTTCGACCCGGGTTGCGCGAATGCCGACCGCCATGAATGCGCAGAACCTGTCGCCCGGTTTCCTGAAGGCCATGCATGAGCGTTATGGCGGCACGCGGCTGGGGCGTCAGGAAATCGGCGGCGAGCTGATCGACGAGCGCGAGGGCGCCTTGTGGAAACGCGCCGATCTCGAAACAATTGTCGAGGTGACGCATGAGCCGCTCTCGCGGATCGTGGTGGCGGTCGATCCGCCTGCCGGTGCCGGTGAAAATTCCTGCTGCGGCATCGTGGTTGCGGGGCTTGGCATGTCGGGCAAACTCGCTGTGCTTGCGGATTGTTCGGTGGAAGGCGAGACGCCAGCCGGCTGGGCCCGCGCCGTGGTCGCCGCCTTCCGCCGCCACGCGGCTGACCGGGTGGTGGCCGAGGTCAATCAGGGTGGCGAGATGGTGCGGGCGATGCTGCAAAGCGTGGACGCCAACCTGCCGCTCACTCTGGTGCGGGCCAGCCGTGGCAAGTTCACCCGCGCCGAGCCGGTCGCCGCACTTTACGAGCAGGGCAGGGTGCGTCACGCCGCGCGGTTTGAGAAGCTCGAAGACCAGATGACGGATTTCGGGCCGGATGGCCTGTCATCCGGTCGTTCGCCCGACCGGCTGGATGCACTTGTCTGGGCGATAACGGCGCTGACGACGATGGTGGTGAATGAGCCGAGGGTGCGGGGGATGTGAGGCGATGTTGGCCCACGTTCCGGCGTCACGGGTATGATAGGCAAACGGGTGCGTCTTGCGTTCTTCTCCCCGAGGGGGAGAAGGTCGCGGCAGCGGGATGAGGGGGCTACGGTCAAGATATTCGGAGAGGTTACCCCCTCATCTGACCCTTTGGGCCATCTTCTCCCCGTCGGGGAGAAGAAATTTTCAGCACCATATCCGCCCATGATCGGGCGTCGGACAGGTCTTACTTCTTCGGAGATTGCGCCGGTTTCGGCTGGGAGCCGGTTTCGCGCATCTGGCGCCACTCGTTTTCGAGACGGTCATAAACGGTCTGGGGGATTGTCGCTGTCATGGTGGCATTCCTCCTTGAATGGTTAACGCTGCAGGATTGCGCGGTGAATGGAGTTAGCGCGCTAAGGTTCCGGAATTCAAGGAATTTTTTACCCCAAAACCGCGGTCTGCGGATTAAAATCGATTAAGGTTTTTTCAAATCGATTTAGTCCTGACGGCCATCATGTGGAAAAACCGGGTGTCATATCGCCCATCGTTTTCAGGAGCCGGCTATGGCCTATGACGAGGCGCGATTCTTCGCGTCGGTGCGGGTTTCGATCTTTGGCGGCCGCCTGCGTGCCGCGCAACTTGCGGGGATGAAGACGATACTTGCCGGTTGTGCAAAGGCCACACCGCAAAGCGAAGCGCGCTGGCTGGCCTATATGCTGGCGACCAGCTTTCACGAAACGGCTGCCACCATGCAGCCGGTGCGCGAGACCCTGGCGGCAAGCGATGCGGAGGCGATTGCGCGGCTGGACCGTGCCTTTGCAGCCGGCCGCCTGCCGATGGTTCGCAAGCCTTACTGGCAACGGGACACGGACGGAAAAAGCTGGCTGGGGCGGGGCTTCGTGCAGCTGACACATCGCCGCAACTACGAGGCCATGTCGGTGCTGACAGGCATCGACCTTGTGGAGCGGCCCGAGCGGGCCATGGAAACGGAGGTGGCAACAGCCATCCTGATCCACGGCATGATCGCCGGCAGCTTCACCGGCCGCCGGCTTGCCGATTTCTTCGGCGCGCAGCGGGAGGACTGGGAGGGTGCACGCGCCATCATCAATGGCAGCGACCGGGCGCGGCTTGTGGCTGGCCACGCACGCGCATTTCATCGCGCCCTCGTCGCGGCGCGGATTGAACCGGGGCGGGCCAGATGATAACCCGTTACGCGCGCCCAGAAGGCCGCCTTCGAATTTTGCATGACAGGTGACACCGTGATCCGCCATATCGTTTTTTTCACCGTTCCCGAGGAAAACCGCGACGCCGTGCGCAAGGGGCTTTCCGGCCTCACCGCGATCCCGCATGCGCTGACGCTGGAAATCGGCGAGAACGTGAAGAAGGACCAATGGGGCAACTCGGTCGATTTCATCGTTTACGGCGAGTTCGAAAACGAGGCGGCGCTGGCGGCCTACAAGGCAGACCCTGCCTATGATCTTTCGACCCGCACGGTGAAGCCGCTGCGCGAAACCCGCATTGCCGCTGATTTCAACAGCGACACGGCGGTGAAAGCGCCGATCCGGTAATATGCGCCTTCGCCTGCGAAAGTGGGAGGAACATTCGCACCTGGTCTGCTGGCAAGGTACGCAAACCTTTACTCCGTCGTAGGGCTTAGGCTCCCCCGAATCCCTCATTCCTGTGCTTGTCACAGGAATCCAGCCGACGCGCGTCTGCGCGGCGGGAAGAGTCTTTTCAGCCCAAAGACCTGGGCTGGCTGGATCCCTGTGACAAGCACAGGGATGAGGGCCTGGTGGGAGGCTGAGCCGGAATAAAACAAGGACAACTCCATGCGATTTCCTTTTTCCCTGCCGTGGCTGCGTCCGGCGGATGGCAAAGCCGTGCCCGAAAGCAAAATGGCGGCGGGCGGCTTCATGTCGGTGGCAGCACAAGGCGGGCAGGCCTTCTGGTCCGGCCGGTCCTATGCCGCACTTGCGCGCGAAGGCTTCATGAAAAACCCGGTCGCCCACCGTGCCGCCCGCATGGTGGCGGAAGCGGCCGCATCGGTGAACTGGCTGCTTTATGATGGCGACGAAGAAATCGGCGATCATCCGTTGCTGGCGCTCTTGACGAAGCCGGGCGCGCATATGGGCGGGCCGGATTTTTTCGAGGCGCTTTATGGTCACCTGATGCTGGCTGGAAATGCCTATGTCGAACCTCTGATGATCGGCGGGCGTTTAAGGGAACTGCATCTGCTGCGGCCGGATCGGGTAAGCATTGTCGAGGGGGCGGATGGCTGGCCGGTGGCTTATGACTACCGCGCCGAAGGGCGCGCGTCGCGCCGCATCGCCGCCGAGCGCGATGGGCTGGGGCTGCTGCATCTGAAACTTTTCCATCCGCTGGATGACCGGGCGGGTTTTGCGCCGCTGGCTTCCGCAGGTGCCGCGCTTGATCTGCACAACGCCGCGAGCCAGTGGAACAAGCGCCTGCTGGACAATTCCGCCCGGCCTTCGGGCGCGCTGGTCTATCAGCCGAAGGAAGGCGGCAATCTTTCCGCCGAGCAATATGAACGGCTGAAACGCGAGCTGGAGGAGGGGTATCAGGGCGCGATGAACGCCGGCCGCCCGCTGCTTCTGGAAGGCGGGCTGGACTGGAAGGCCATGGGCCTTTCGCCGCGCGACATGGATTTTCTGGAAGCCCGCAACGGAGCCGCTCGCGATATCGCGCTGGCGCTCGGCGTGCCGCCGATGCTGATCGGCATTCCCGGCGACAATACCTATGCCAATTACCAGGAGGCGAACCGTGCCTTTTATCGCCTCACCGTGCTGCCGCTCGTCAACCGCACGGCGGCAAGGTTGTGCGGCTGGCTCGCACCGGTCTTCGGCGCGGGGCTGCGTCTGGAGCCGGATCTCGACAGGATCGCCGGGCTCGCCGGCGAGCGGGATGCGCTGTGGAGCCGTATCGGCGCAGCCTCGTTTCTGAGCGATGAGGAAAAACGCGAAGCCGTCGGTTACTGAGGGGGCTAACCGCGCTTTCACAGCCGTCTGTTTCTGCTGAACCATTTTCTGAAGTGGCGGATTCTCTTTGTGAGGCTTTCCGCCCAAGCTTCTCCGAAGACTCGTGAAATTACCCACCGCAGGCGCGCAAACGGCACCTGCAGGCGACGCGGTGCGTTCGCCCGATTGCAACATCCTAAACCGGAATGATTACCCATGTCTGAATTCGCCAATGAGGCCGGCATCTGGGCCGCCCGCATCACCGGCGCCGTCGCGGGTGCCGGCGTGTCGCTTGTTTATCTGCTGCCGAAAAGCAAACGTGAAGCGGCGAGCCGTTTCATCACCGGGGTGTCCTGCGGCATGATCTTCGGCGGGCCGATCGGCCTGTGGATCGTGCAGCAGCTCGACATTGCCGGTGCGCTTTCCGGCCGGGAAATCATGGTGGCGGGCTCCGCCGCCGCAAGCATGATGGCCTGGTGGGGGCTGGGCGTGATGGTGCGCGTGGCCAGCCACTATGGCACACGCCCGCGCAGCTGAGCCCGCGCCGCAAGGCGGCTTCATTTTCACATCGCAGGAGTTTCCCATGCACGCCTATCGCGGGCCGCGTCCCGCCACGCGCAAATTCGCCAGTCTGGAACTGCGCGGCATCGCCGGCGACGGCACGTTTTCCGGTTATGCCAGCGTCTTCGGTGAGGTCGACCTCGGCCGTGACGTGATCGAGCGCGGCGCTTTCTGCCGTTCCATCGAGGAACGGGGAGCGGCCGGCATCCGCATGCTCTACCAGCACGATCCGGCCGAGCCGATCGGCGCCTGGCGCACCATCCGCGAGGACGAGCGCGGGCTTTATGTCGAGGGCGTTCTGGCGCCGGGTGTTGCCCGCTCTTGCGAGGTGCATTCGTTGATGAAGACCGGCGCGCTCGACGGGCTGTCGATCGGTTTCCGCACGGTTCGCTCAGGCAAGGCCGAACGTTCCGGTGTGCGGCGCATTCTGGAAGCCGATCTCTGGGAAATCTCGGTCGTGACCTTTCCGATGCTGCCTTCGGCGCGGGTGTCCGACGTCAAACATGCCCGCTTCTTCCGTGACCGCGAGACCGAACTGGCGCGCAGCATGCGCCGCGCCGCCCGCTCGCTGTTCGACACCACCTTCAAACGCTGACTTTCCGACACGTATTTCCGAAACAAGGATGGCGACATGACAGACCAGATGACGAAACCGGCCGCAATGACCGTTGCGCCGCAGGTAAAGGCCGTGCCCGACACGATGACGGCGGCCTTCGACGAATTCATGGAGGCCTTCGAGGCTTTTCGCGAAACCAACGACCAGCGGCTCAATGACATCGAACGCAAGATGGGTGCGGATATCGTGACCCGCGACAAGCTCGATCGTATCGACAGGGCGCTCGACGACAACAGAAAGATCATGGACGATCTGGCGCTCAGGAAGGCGCGGCCTGCGCTTGGCCGCAGGGATGCGCCCTCGCACGATGCCGAAGAGCATAAGGCGGCCTTCGAGGCCTATATCCGCCGGGGCGAGGAGGGCGCGCTGCGCGATCTGGAGGCCAAGGCCTTTGCCGGATCGAGCGGTGCCGATGGCGGCTTTTTGGTGCCGACCGAGACGGATGGCGAGATTGGCCGGCGCATGACGGCGATTTCGCCGATCCGGGCGCTCGCCACTGTGCGGCAGGTGTCGACGGCCGTGCTGAAGAAACCCTTCGCCGCCGGCGGACTGGCCACCGGCTGGGTCTCCGAAACCGCGGCCCGTCCCGAGACGGCGACACCGAAGCTGTCCGAGCTTTCTTTCCCGACCATGGAACTCTACGCCATGCCCGCCGCGACCCAGGGCCTGCTGGACGACGCGGCTGTTGATGTCGAGGCATGGATCGCCTCGGAAGTGGATATCGCCTTTGCCGAACAGGAAGCTGCCGCTTTCATTGCCGGTGATGGCGTCAACAAACCGAAGGGTTTTCTCGCTTATACAGCCGTTGCCAATGACAGCTGGAGCTGGGGCAATATCGGTTATGTCGCGACCGGCGTTTCGGCCGGTTTCGCTTCCGCCGGGCCGATGGATGTGCTGCTTGATGCCGTCTATGGCCTGAAGGCCGGCCACCGCCAGAATGGTGCGTTCCTGATGAACCGCAAGACGCAGGCGGCGCTGCGCCGTTTCAAGGACACGACCGGCGCTTACCTCTGGCACCCGCCCGCCGCCGCCGGCCAGCCCGCCTCGCTGATGGGCTTTCCGGTAACGGAGGCGGAAGACATGCCAAATGTCGCGGCCAACAGTTTCGCCATCGCCTTTGGCGATTTCCGCTCCGGTTATCTCGTCGTCGACCGCACCGGCGTGCGCATCCTGCGCGATCCCTATTCGGCCAAACCCTATGTGCTGTTCTACACCACCAAGCGCGTGGGTGGCGGCGTACAGAATTTCGAGGCGATCAAGCTGGTGAAATTCGGGGTGAATTGACCCTCGAAGGTGCCGCTCGTTTCTTCTCCCCGTGGGGGAGAAGATGCCCCGAAGGGGCAGATGAGGGGGCAAGCTCTCCGTATATCTCTGCGCTTGCCCCCTCAACCCGCTGCCGCGACCTTCTCCCCGGCGGGGAGAAGGCGAAAGACGCACCCGCTCGCTCCCTCCCTCCCTCTGTGATCGTCCTGTCCTCTTCATCGGAGACCCCATGACCTATGCCCTCATAAATCCGCCGCAGGCGGAGCCGCTGACGCTTGCCGAGGTCAAGGCGCATCTGCGTCTCGACAGCGGTGACGAGGATGCGCTTCTTGCAGCGCTGATCCGCACCGCCCGCGAGCATCTGGAGCGCGTGACCGGCCTTTGCCTGCTGCGCCAGACATGGCGGCTTTATCTCGACCAATGGCCGCAGACGGGTGTGATTCCGATTGCCAAGACACCGGTGCAAACCATCGAAACGATTCTGGTTTTTGGCATCGACGGGCGCGAGACCAATATCACCGCCGCTGATAAGTTACTGGACGGCGCAGCGCGTCCGGCGCGGCTGTGGCTGCGCGATCCGCCGGCCCCCGGACGGGTGATGAACGGCATCGAAATCGACTTCATCGCCGGTTATGGCGAGGCCGGGACGGATGTGCCGGATACGCTGAAACGCGCCATGCTGATGCATGTGGCGCAGATGTTTGCCTTTCGCGGCGCCGTTGCCCTGGAAAATCAGCCCGCAGTGGTTCCGGCCGGTTACGAGCGGCTGGTGGCGCCTTTCTGCCGCATGGGGCTTTAAGCCATGAATCTGGTTTTTCTCGACCCCGGCAAGCTGACGGCGCGGCTGGAGCTGGAAATGCGGACGGAGATGCCGGACGGGCAGGGCGGTGCGCTGGAAAGCTGGGCTGTCCTGCGCTCGCTCTGGGCGGCGATCGAGCCGGTTTCGGAGGCGTTCCATGAGCGTGCCTCGGCCGAGGGCGTGACGATCACCCATCGCGTCTGGCTCACCTGGCGCAGCGATATCGCGGCCGGCATGCGCTTTCGCAAGGGCCGGCGCATTTTGGGCATTCGCACGGCGATGGATCCGGACGAGACCCGCCGCTTCATCGTCTGCCGCTGCGAGGAGGAAAGCCTGTGAACGCTGCAAACGCACTTCTGAAGGCGGTTTTTGCGCGGTTGACGGGCGATGCGGTACTGATGGCGCTGACATCAGGCGGCATCGTCGACCGGCTTTTGCCGCGCGTGCTTATGCCCTGCATCGTCATCGGCGAAATTGACAGCCGGGATTATTCGACCGCGACGGAAAAAGCCGAGGAACATCTCCTGTCGCTGGAAATCTGGAGCGATGCCGCCGGCCGCAAACAGGCCGGCGAAATCGCAGAGCGGGTGAAAACCCTGCTCGATGATGCCGCCCTGCCGCTCGCCAATGTCTCGCTGGTCAACCTGCAACTGCGCTCCTGCCGCTCGCGGCGCGAAGCAAAGTCGCGGAATTTCATCGCGGACATGCGTTTCCGCGCGGTAACGGAATGAGCCGCTTTCAGGAACACTGCCTGCGCATGGTTTTCCAAAGTACAAGTAGCAGCACAAACGAAATGCCGATCAGCACGGAAGCGATGGTCAGCATGGACGAGACCCCGCCGCGATCCAGCGCCAGCGTGAAGATAACAGGCGCAAAGGCGATGGCGAGGTTCTGCGGCAGGGAAATACGCGCGGCCTGAAGGCCATATTCTTCCGGCGAAAACACCGCCAGCGGCAACACCGCCCGGCTGACGGTGAGCACGCCCGCGCCAAAACCGAAGAATACGATAAAGCCGATGAAAGCCGGCATGGCCGGCGCAAAGGCCAGCAGCAGCAGGAGCGACACGAGCAGCAGACAGAAACCGATCATGGCGGTGACGAACGGGTTGCCGTGTTTGCCAAGCAGGAAATCCAGCCCGCGCGCGGTGATCGCAAGCACGCTGCGGGCGGATGCCAGCTGCACGGCCAGCGATTGTGTCGCCCCTGCCTGAACCAGCAGCAGGGGCAGGAGCGGCGACAGGCCGAAGGTCGTAAACGCGCTGATCGTCGTCATTGCGGCCAGAAGCATGAAGGCGCGGCGTGTATCGACGGGCGGGGGCGAAGCCCCGGCGACCTCCCGCGACCCCGTGGCCTTGCGGGCCGGCCGCCCGGGAAGCACGAAGACGTAGAGGGGCAGAAGCACGAAGAGCTGCAGACCGGCATAGGCGACAAGCGTGCCGCGCCAGCCGAGATGCTGGTCGGCAAGCGCAGTGACCGGTAGGAAAACCGCCGCCGAAAGCCCGGTAAACAGCATCAGCAGCGTCAGCAACCGGCCGCTTTCCGCCCCGACACGTTCCACCACGGCGGCATGGGCGGCCGTCGTCAGGCCACAGGTGGCGGCAAAACCGATCACGGCCCAGCCGAGCAGATAACTTGCCACGCCGCCCGCAAAGGCGAGCACGGCAAAACCGGCGGCAAACAGCAATGAACCCGCCACAAGCACGGGTGCCGCGCCGTGACGCACCAGCGTTCTTCCCAGAAGCGGACCGCAGAGCGCGCTGATCGTCATCATGACGGTGAGGCCGGCGAAAACCACCTCGTTGGCGATGGCCAGTTCCTGCCCGACACGCGGGCCGAGCACGGCCAGCATGTCGAAACCGCTGCCCCAGCTGATGATCTGCCCAACCGCAAGCACGCCGATAAGGCGCGCGCGGGACGGGAAGGGAGCGGCTTCGGACATGATGAAAATCAGGGGTGCGGAATGCGGAGAAACAATTGGTAGCAGGCCCATTGCGGCCCGGCAACATCAATCGAAACGGTAAGGAGAACAACATGGTGGCGCAGAAGGGCAAGGACCTGCTGCTGAAGATCAACAATGCCGGTTCCTATGTGACCGTGGCGGGACTGCGAACAAAGCGGCTGGCTTTCAACGCGCAGGCCGTGGACATAACCGATGGCGAAAGTGCCGGGCGCTGGCGCGAGCTTCTGGCCGGCGCCGGCGTACAGCGGGCGTCGCTGACGGCATCCGGCATCTTCAAGGATGTAGGGAGTGACGCGCTGGTACGCAGTGCGTTTTTCACAGGCGCCATTCCGGGCTGGCAGATTGTCATTCCCGATTTCGGTACCCTGACCGGGCCGTTCCAGATCGTCGCGCTCGAATATTCCGGCCGCCACGATGGCGAGGTGCAATTCGAGATCGCGCTGGAATCGGCTGGCTCTCTCACATTCGGAGCACTGTGATGCCGCAGGGTTTGCGTTATGGGCGGGCGAACCGCCATCGCGGCGAGATCGAGGCGCTGATCGACGGTGAAAGGCGCATTCTCTGCCTGACGCTCGGGGCGCTGGCCGAACTCGAAACCGCCTTTCAGGTCGATGATCTCACCGCGCTCGCTGAACGCTTTGCGACCGGCCGCATGAAGGCCTCCGATATGATCCGGATCATCGGCGCCGGCCTGCGCGGCGCGGGCAATGTGTTTTCCGACGAAGACGTGGCTGCGGCGACAGTGGAAGGCGGCATCGCCGGCCATGCCGCGATCATGGCCGATCTTCTGACCGCCACCTTCGGCGGCCTGAAAGGAGAAACACAGCCGGACCCTTGAGTGCCGCAGCAGGCGAGGCGAGACCCCGCCCTTTCCCGTGGGAGGCGGTCATCCATGCCGGCTTCTGCCTGCTGCGGCTTTCTTCCGAAACCTTCTGGCGGCTGACGCCAAGGGAGTTCTTCGCGATGACGGGCGGCGCACGCGCCATTTCCGGCCGCCCCGATCGTCAGGCGATGGAGGCGATGATGCGGCTGTTTCCTGATGGGTGACGGTATCAGGGTATTTTTCGCGGACGGCCACCCTTTGCGCCATTGGCGCGGCTGGCCGCTGCCTTTGCCGGCGAGCGGGATTGACCGCCCTTGCGTTGGGCTTCCATGAATATACGGCTGCCGAAAATGCCGTTCATCAGTCCACTGATTGTGTAATCGACATCGAGACTTTCCCAATGCAGGCCGGTCTCGCCGAGAAGCTCGACTTCAGCCAGCTGTTGCGCGGTAGCGTCTTGCAAACCTTCCAGTGCTCGGGCCGGAAACATGAAGCAGGCGCCATTGGTAAAATCGACGATGACGCGGGCCGATGCCGCTTCGAAACGCACGGAGACCGGAATAGGGCGTTCCGCACGTTCCTGCTGCCAGCGCTCCCTGGCGGCGGCAAGTTCTGCATCGCTGACGTCAACCATGATATCGTCTCCAGGTTTCCATAAACAACATCCGGTTCTCTTCAATCACGACAACGGCGCGCCGCACATCCCGGTCCGACATGCCGCCCTGCGTGAGAACGGTGAGACTGACGAGGTCGATGCGGGCTTCACCCTCTCCGTAGACATGCGCATGCGGCGGCTCGTGATCGGCCGTGTAGATGACAAAACGCATGCCATGCTGTCGCAGAACCGTGACCATGAAAACCATAACCCAACAAGCCGGGTTTTTAAAGAGCGTTGGCTGAATAGCTGCTTTTTGAAAGCTGTTTCAGCAGCATGCATTCCCCAGTTGAATCAGAAAGGCAAGCGCAATGGCAGGCGAAGGATCGATTGCGGAGAACCGCGAGGAGGCGGAAGCGCTTGCGGATGTGATGGGCGATCTCGAAAAGCGCTCCGAGCGGTTCGGGGCGGCGCTGACCAGCGCCCTGCAGGCCGCAACGACGGGTGGAAGGGGGTTGGACGATGTGCTGCGCGGGCTCGGCGAACGCCTGTCGGGCATGGCGCTTTCGGCCGGGTTGAAGCCGCTGGAGAATATGATCGGCAATGCCGTTGGTGGGCTTTTGAACGGTGGCGGTTCCCTGTTTGCCTTTGCCGATGGCGGGGTGCCGGGGCGCAGCATAACGCCTTTTGCCGATGGCGGCGTTGTTTCCAGCCCCGCTTTTTTTCCGATGGGCGGTGGGCTGGGCCTGATGGGCGAGGCGGGAGCGGAGGCGATCCTGCCGCTGAAGCGTGGCTCGGATGGTGCTCTGGGTGTGGCCGCACCGGCGGGCGGCGGCGGTGCGCAGATCGTCTTCAACGTGACGGCCACCGATGCGGCGAGTTTTAGAAAAAGCGAAGGCCAGATCGCCGCCATGCTGGCGCGCAGCGTCGGGCGCGGCCAGCGCGGTTTGTGACGCATCGACCTTTCAACACAGCAAAAAGATTCGTGGAACAACGACATGGCGGCATTTCATGAAGTGCGGTTTCCGCTGCGGCTGGCGCTCGGTGTGAGCGGCGGGCCGGTGCGGCGGACCGATATCGTCAATCTCTCCAATGGCCGCGAGAGCCGCAACCAGCGCTGGAAGAATGCGAGGCGCGCTTATGATGCCGGGTCCGGCATCCGCTCGGTGGCCGATCTTTATGAGGTGCTCGCCTTTTTCGAGGCGCGGCGCGGTGAGCTTTATGGTTTCCGCTTTCGTGATCCCGTCGATTGCAAATCCTGCCCGCCGGGCGCGACGCCCGCCGCCACGGATCAGAGGATCGGCACCGGCGATGGCGTAGCCGCACAGTTTCAGCTGGTGAAGACCTATGCGGATGCCGGTGGTGCCTTCATCAGGCGGCTGGAAAAGCCGGTCGAGGGCTCTGTCCTCGTTTCCGTCGAGGGGGTGAAGGTCCCGCCTTCGGATGTGTCGGTGGATCATCTAACCGGCATGGTGACGTTTCGTGCCGGCAAGGTGCCACCTGCCGGTGCGGCGATCCGGGCGGGTTTCGAATTCGACGTGCCGGTGCGCTTTGCGATCGATCGCATCGACGTCAACCTCACCGCCTTCGAGGCCGGCCGCATTCCCTCCATTCCCTTGACGGAAATCCTGCCATGAAAACTGTTCCTCCGGCCCTTGCCGCACATCTGCAGGGCGATGCCACCACCACCTGCCATTGCTGGAAGGTGACGCTGAAGGATGGCGCGGTGATCGGCTTTACCGACCACGATGAGACGTTATCCTTTGCCGGCGCGGCCTATCTGGCCGCCAGCGGTTTCGGGGCGAGCGACAGCGACAGCGAAACCGGGCTAGGCGCGAGTGCGGGCGAGGTGGCGGGCGGCTTTTCCAGCGAGGCGATTTCGGAAAGCGATCTGGCGGCTGGTCGTTTCGATGGCGCGAGAGTGGAGCTTTTTCTCGTCAACTGGCAGACGCCGGATGAGCATATGCTGCTTTCCATGCGCGAGATCGGCGAGGTGACGCGGGCGGGCGGGGCGTTTCGCGCCGAGTTGCGCAGCCTTGCCCATCGCCTCGGCCAGCCGCAGGGCCGGGTCTATGGGCGGCGTTGCGATGCCGCACTGGGTGACCGGCGCTGCGGCGTCGATCTTTCGCGGTTCACCGGCAATGGCAGCGTGGTGGCGGTGGATGCGGTGGGCAACCTGCTGGTCTCGGGGCTTGATGCTTTCGCCGATGGTTTCTTCAGCAGGGGGAAGTTGCGGTTTTTGAGCGGCATACTCGCCGGCAGGGGTTTCGATCTCGACGGTCATGCGCGACGCAACGGCGGCACGCTTCTGTCCTTCTGGCTCGCGCCGGAACGCATGCCATTGCCGGGAGACGGTTTTTCCATAACCGCCGGCTGTGACAAGAGTTTCGCCACGTGCCGAACGAAATTCGCCAACCACCTGAATTTCAGAGGCTTTCCGCACCTGCCCGGGGCGGATTTCGCCTATTCTTACGCCAGCGGCGGCCAGACCCATGATGGCAAGGCACTGTTTCCATGAGTGATGCCGGAGAAAAAGTGCTGGCGCTGGCGCAGGGCTGGCTGGGCACGCCTTACCGGCATCAGGCCTCGTTAAAGGGCGTCGGCTGCGATTGCCTCGGCCTCGTCAGGGGCATCTGGCGTGAATTGTACGGCGCCGAGCCGGAATTGTTGCCGCCCTATGCGCCTGATTGGGCAGAACGCGGCGGCGAAGACTGGCTGATGGCGGCGGCGAAGCGTCACTTTCTTGCGGTGCCTGATATGGACGAGGCGAGGCCGGGCGACCTCTTGCTGTTTCGCTGGCGGGCCGATGCGGCGGCGAAACATCTCGGCATTCTCGCCGGGCCTCAGCATTTCATCCACGCCTATGAACAGGCCGCAGTGGTGTGTTCCGCGCTGGTGCCGGGCTGGAAGCGGCGCATTGCCGGTGTTTTCCGGTTCCCCGATCCCTGAATTTTCGAGGCAAGCATGGCGACCATAGTTTTTCAGGCGGCGGGTGCGGCGCTCGGCGGCATTTTCGGCCCCGTGGGTGCCATCATTGGCCAGGCGGCCGGTGCGCTGGCGGGCAATACCGTCGACCGTGCCCTGCTTCCCAGCGGCCGCACCGTATCGGGCGCACGGCTTTCGACGGCGCGCATTCCGGGGGCGGATGAGGGGGCGGCCATCAACCGGCTTTACGGCACGGCAAGGATCGGCGGTACGCTGATCTGGGCGACGCGGTTTGAGGAAAGCGTCGAGGTGGAGCGGCGGGGCGGCAAGGGCAATCGCGGCCCGAAGGTGGAGACTTTTCGTTACTTCGCCAATCTCGCCATTGGCCTCTGCGAAGGCGAGGCGGCCATGGTGCGGCGCATCTGGGCGGACGGCCGCGAAGTTGATCTCACCGGCATCGAGATGCGGTTTTATCCCGGCAGCGAAACGCAACTGCCGGATCCGCTGATCGAGGCGAAACAGGGCAGCGGCAATGCACCTGCCTTTCGCGGGCTGGCCTATGTGGTCTTCGAGCGCCTGCCGCTCGACGACTATGGCAATCGTATTCCGCTGATGCAGTTCGAAGTCGTGCGGCCGGTCGGCCGGCTGGAAAAATCGATCCGCGCCATCACCGTCATTCCGGGGGCAACGGAGCATGGTTACGCCACGGCCCCCGTTTCGGAACGCACCGGCATGGGACAAAGCCGGGTGATGAACCGCAACGGCCTGACTGCAGCGACCGACTGGCAGGCGTCCATCGACGAATTGCAGGCGCTGTGCCCCAACCTGCAAAGCGTGGCGCTGGTGGTGAGCTGGTTCGGCACGGATATGCGGGCGGGCGAGTGCCGCATTCTGCCCGGCGTTGAAGTGGCGGCCCGCGATGGCGAAACGGCGCCATGGTCGGTTGCCGGCCTTTCGCGTGGTGAGGCGCATCCGGTTAGTCATCATGACGGCGGCCCGGCCTATGGCGGCACGCCTGATGATGAAAGCGTGCTGCAGGCGATAGCCGACCTCAAGTCTCGTGGATTGAAGGTCTGTCTTTATCCCTTCGTGATGATGGATGTGCCCGCCGGCAATGGTCTGCCGAATCCCTATGGCAAGGGTGAACAGGATGCTTATGGCTGGCGCGGGCGTATCACCTGTTTTCCCGCACCCGAAAGGCCCGGCTCTCCCGACCGTAGCGCTGCGGCGCGCCGGGAGGTCGAGCGGTTTTGCCACCGCGATGAGGGTTATCGCCGCATGGTGCTGCATTATGCGGCGCTTGTGGCGAAAGCGGGCGGGGTGGATGCTTTCCTGATCGGCTCGGAGCTGCGCGGGCTGACGCGCCTGCGCGATGAGAACGATGCCTTCCCCTTTGTGGAGGAATTGGTGCGGCTGGCGGGTGATGTGCGCGCCATCATGGGACCGGCGGTGAAGCTGACCTATGCGGCGGACTGGAGCGAATATTTCGGCCATCAGCCGGCGGATGGTTCGGGCGATGTCTTTTTCCATCTCGATCCGCTCTGGGCGAGCCGCGACATCGACGCCATCGGTATCGACAATTACATGCCGCTGTCCGACTGGCGCGACGAGGACGTTGCAAACGGCAATCCGGATGGCATGACCGGCGCTGATGATGCCAGCGCCTTCCGCCTCGCCATCACGGCGGGTGAGGGTTTCGACTGGTATTATGACAGCGATGCCGATCGCGTCGCGCGGCGACGCACGCCCATTACCGACGGGCTGAGGGGCAAGCCGTGGGTCTTTCGCTACAAGGACATCGGGAACTGGTGGGGAAACCGCCATTACGACCGGGTGCGGGGTGTGGAGAAATCGACACCCACCGCATGGGTGCCGGGCTCGAAACCGATCTGGTTCACCGAACTCGGCTGCCCGGCGGTGGACAAGAGCGCCGCGCGCCCGAATGTCTTTCCTGATCCGAAATCGGCGGAAAACGCCTTTCCCTATTTCTCCCGCCGGAACCGGGCAGACAGCCAGCAGCGGCGGTTTCTGGAAGCGCATCTCGACCATTGGGATCAGGGCGATACGGCGATGGTGGATAAAAACCGGGTCTATCTCTGGACCTGGGATGCACGGCCCTTTCCAGCCTTTCCGCAGAATGGCGCGGTGTGGAGCGACGGCGCCAACTGGCGCACCGGCCATTGGCTGAACGGCCGGCTGGGCACGGCGACACTTGCCGATACCATCGCCGCGATCCTGACCGATCACGGCTTTCCCGCTTTCGACGTCTCCGCCGTCAGCGGCGACATGACCGGTTATGTGCAGGGTGATGTGACCTCGGCCCGCGCCCTGCTGGAGCCGCTGATGGCGGCGTTTCAGCTGGATGTGGCGGAGGACGGCGGCACCCTGCGTTTCCGCTCCCGCAACACGGCGGTTTTGCCGGTCCGGGATATTTCCGTGCTTGCCGATCTCGATGGCGAGCCGCTCTGGGCGGAAAATCGCGGCCATGACAGCGATTTCGCGGCTGAAGTCATGCTGACCTCGTTCAACCCGGTGCTCGACTATGAACAGGCTGGCGCGCGTTCCCGCCGCATCGACAATGCCGGCAGCCGGTTGATGCGGCTCGACCTCAACGCCGCCTTGCCGGCGGAAACGGCGCAAGCCGCCGTCGAAGCGGTGCTGCGAGACAACCGTCAGGCGCGGCGCACTGTGCGTTTTGCCCTGCCGCCCGCCGATATAACCCTCGAACCCGGTGATTGCATCCGCCTGTCGGAGGACGCATTTCCGCAGGCTCCGGCAGGCGGGTTTCTGGTCAGCCGGATCGAGGATGGCGCGGTGCGGCAGGTGGAGGCACGCGCCTTTTCCGCTGCCGTTTCGGCTTCTACCGGCGTGGTGGATGAGCGGCGCGTTGGCAGTGCAAGCGGTGCTGAAGGCTTTGCGCCGGAAGTGCTGTTTCTCGACCTGCCGCATCATGACGGCATTGCCCCGGAGCAATCGGCGCGCATCGCCGCTTTCGCAAGGCCATGGCGGCCGATCCTCGTTTCCGCATCCTCCGGCACGGAAGGTTACCGGCAACGCGCCGCGCTCGATCAACCGGCCATGATCGGCGCGCTGGCGATGCCGCTTTTACCCGGCCCTTCGGGCCGTTTCGACCGGAAGAATGCCGTCCTGATCGACCTGCCTTTCGGCGGGCTCGCCTCGGCAAACGAGTTGTCGGTGCTGAACGGCGAGAACCGCATCGCCATCAAGGCCGCAAACGGTGTCTGGGAGATCGTCGCCTTCGCAAAGGCCGAAGAAATTGCGCCCTCGCGCTGGCGGCTCTCCAGCCTCCTGCGCGGACTTGCGGGCACGGAAGATGCGTTGGCCGCCGGCGCGCCGGCGGGCTCACCAGCGGTGATGCTGGATGCGGCGGTGCAGCCGCTCGGCCTTGCCGCTGGCGAGCGGGGACGGCGGCTGAACTGGATCGTCGAGGCCGCGGGAAAGGCGGGCGCTTCGGCCGGGCCTTTCGCCTTCGAGGGTGGATTGCGGGCGCAGACGCCGCTTTCCCCGGTGCATCTTTCCGCCGAGCGGAAAACGGATGGTGTGCTGATCCAATGGAAACGCCGGGGCCGGATGGAGGCCGATGGCTGGGATGCGAGCGACATCCCGCTGGATGAGCCTTTCGAGCGATACCGTGTCGAGGTACTGGAAGGCGAGGCCGTCAAACGCGTGTCGGAGGTTTCCGAACCCCTCTGGTTTTACCCTGTCGCAGCCGAACTCACAGATTTCCCGGTCCTGCGGGATCACATTTCCGTGCGTGTCCGCCAGCTCGGCCGCGCGGTGCCTCTGGGAGTGGTGGCGCAAGCCTTTCTCCCGCTCTGACAACTGCCTGAAAAACAACGCAAAGGATGAGAGAATGGACAGTACCAAGGCATGGTATCAATCACGCACCATCTGGGGCGCGCTGATTGCGGTTTTTGCGCCGCTTTTCAGCATCGCCGGCCTCGACCTGCCGGCCGGCCTGCACGGTGAACTGGCGGAAGGGCTGGTAACGGTGGCGGGCGGAATTGGCGGTCTGATCGCGCTTTATGGCCGCCTTTCGGCAACCCGCGCCATCCGCTGACGACGGGAGCAGCAGCAAAGCCCCCGCCTCGTCTCATGGCGGCGGGGGCAGCATTCATTTGCCATTCAGACGCTTTGCGCTACATATTCGGTCACAATAAGGTTCGAGACGCACCCGGTTTTTGTGGAAGTTTGTAGAATGGCATCACCTCTCATCATCGCGACGCTTGCAGCCGGGCTTTCCGGTTTCACGGCGCCCGAGGCTGATCTGCAGGGCCACTACATACTGGCGGCGAGCGACTGCGGCGCAGCCGTCGCCCGCGTCGTGCGCGAAACCGGTGGCCAGCTTCTTTCGGTCTATCCTTCCGGCGACGGTCAGTCCTGTGTCGTCACCGTTCTCGTCCAGGGCAATGGCGAGCGCCCGCGCAAGGTAACGATGCGCGTGCCGATGTAGCTTGCCCGCATCGCCGAAATATCGGAAAACAATCCGAGACACTTAGCATGACCGGAACGCAGGCGGGCCGGGACACAGGAAAGGGCGGACAATGCGTATTCTCGTTGTTGAGGATGATGCCAATCTCAATCGTCAGCTGACCGACGCGCTGAAAGAGGCCGGTTATGTTGTCGATCAGGCATTTGACGGCGAGGAAGGGCATTATCTCGGCGATACCGAACCCTATGACGCCATCGTCCTCGATATCGGCCTGCCGCAGCTGGATGGCATCACCGTCGTTGAAAAATGGCGTGCGGCCGGCAAGGCCATGCCGGTCCTCATCCTCACCGCCCGCGACCGCTGGAGCGACAAGGTGGCCGGCATTGATGCCGGCGCCGATGATTACGTGACCAAGCCTTTCCATGTGGAAGAAGTGCTTGCCCGCGTGCGCGCGCTCATCCGCCGCGCCGCCGGCCACGCTTCCTCCGAACTGGTTTGCGGTCCGGTCCGGCTCGACACCAAATCCTCCAAGGCGACCGTCAACGGCACGACGCTGAAGCTCACCTCGCACGAGTTCCGCCTCTTGTCCTATCTCATGCATCACATGGGTGAGGTCGTCTCGCGCACGGAACTGGTCGAACATATGTACGATCAGGATTTCGACCGCGATTCCAACACGATCGAGGTGTTTGTCGGACGTTTGCGCAAGAAGCTCGGGGTTGATCTGATCGAGACGATCCGTGGTCTCGGTTACCGGATGCAAGCGCCGGCAGATGCGAAGTAATTCTCTCACCGCCCGCGTTCTGCTGCTCGCGTCTGCCTGGTCGGCGCTGGCGCTGGTGGTGATCGCCGTCGTGATTTCGACGCTTTACCGGCAGGGCGTGGAGCGCAGCTTCACCGACCTTCTGCGGGCGCAGCTCTACAACGTCATCAATTCCGTGACGATTTCCAATGAAAATACGCTGGCCGGCAGCCCGCAGCTCGGCGATCTCCGGTTTTCGCAGCCCGATACCGGCTGGTACTGGGTGGTGGAGCCGCTCGGCAATTTCCAGACTGCGCCGCTGGTGTCTTCCTCGCTCGGCGTTTCTTCCCTGCCGGTGCCCGGCATTCTCGATGTACCCTTCGACAACCGTTATGAACGCTTTTACGCCGTCACCGACGAGGCCGGCAACAAGGTGCGGGTGGCGGAAACGGAAGTCGTGCTTGACGGTGAGGGGCGTGCGGCGCGTTTCCGTGTTTCCGGCAATCTGAATGTTGTCGAAGACGATGTCCGTGATTTTTCCAACAGCCTCTATCTAGCGCTGGCCGTCTTTGGTGTGGGCAGTCTGGTCGTCAACGGCCTTGCCATTCTCTACAGTCTGCGGCCGCTTGATCAGGCCCGCGTCGCGCTCGGCAAGATAAGAGGCGGGGAGGCGGAAAGCCTCGAAGGTGAATTCCCGCGTGAAATCCAGCCGCTGGCCAATGAGGTCAATGCGCTGATCGACAGCAACCGCCGACTGGTGGAGCGTGCCCGTATGCAGGTCGGCAATCTCGCGCATTCGCTGAAAACACCGATTGCCGTACTTCTGAACGAGGCCCGCACGCTGGAGCCGCAGCATGGCGATCTGGTGCGCGCGCAGGCCGACGCCATGCAGGCGCAGGTGCAATCCTATCTCTCCCGCGCCCGCATCGCCGCCCAGCGCGGCTCGATCCTTGCCCGCGTGGAAGCCGAACCGGCGCTGGAACGGCTGGTGCGTGTGATGCGCCGCCTGAACCCCGAAAAGCAGTTCGTGCTGAATTTCGAGCAACCGGGCGCGGTGCTCGGCATGGAGCAGCAGGATCTGGAGGAAGTCGTCGGCAACCTCCTGGAAAATGCCGCGCGTTTTGCACAGGCCAGAGTGGTCGTCACGCTTGCCACCGGCACGCATCCTTCTTCCGATGCCGAAATCGGCCGCCGGTCATGGGTGGAGCTGACGGTGGAGGATGACGGGCCAGGGCTGGAGCCGGAACAGATCAGCGAGGCGATGAAGCGCGGCCGGCGGCTGGACGAGAGCCGCCCGGGCACGGGACTGGGATTGTCGATCGTTTCTGAAGTGGTGTCAGAGTACCATGGTCGCTTTTCGCTGTCGCGCAGCGCCATCGGCGGGCTGAAAGCCGATCTGATTTTGCCGGGCCTTTCGAAAGAGCTTGCGTGAGGCAAGAAAAAAGGCAAGAAATTCAATGGCACAATATTGGGTGCAATGCGGTAGGAAAGAGGGCAGGGTTTGGTTGACGTGTATGATGGCTGTCGCTCCGTGACGATGCGTTCGCTGGTGTCACGCCCGGCGCTTCTCTCGATCCTGTGCGTTTCGATGCTGAGCGCCTGCACCACCACGGGCACCCGCCCGGCGGGCGGTGGCCTGTTCGGCCGCTCGGCGCAGCCTTCGACACCGTTCCTTGCCAATCTTGAGGGCGGCATTGTCGGGCGAAGCGGCGTGCAGCTCGACAGGGGCGATCAGACCAAGGCGCTGGAGGCGGAATACAAGGCACTGGAAACGGCGCCTGTCGGAACCCCAGTCGTGTGGACCGGCGATGACGCCAAGGGGCAGGTGGTCGCCAACGCGCCCTATCAGGTCGGAAACCAGAACTGCCGGCAATATTCACACAGCCTCACCGTGGATGGACGTGAAACCAAGGTGCGCGGTGCGGCCTGCCGCAATGCCGATGGCAGCTGGTCGCCTTTGACCTGACGAGTTTGACGTAAATCAAGGTCACCGACCTCTGGCGATGACAAGAAGAGGCACGGCGGAACAGCCGAACAGGGCTTGCGGTGCGGCGTGATGTCTCAAATTCACGTCATCCCCGCGCTTCATGTTTCCATGTGCCGCGCATTCGAGTAATTGAGCCTTATGTTCTGGATTGTCGTTGCGATATTGACGGCGGCTGTCGCCGTCGTCCTGATGTACCCGCTGATGCGGAAGACCGAGGTGTCCGAGACGCGCCGCGACGGTGAGGTTGCCGTCTATCGCGACCAGCTGGCGGAACTGGACCGTGAACGTGCGGCGGGTCTGATCGGCGAAACCGAGGCCGAATATGCCCGCGCCGAAATCGGCCGCCGCCTGCTTGCCGCCGCCGAGGCGGAAGAAGAGCAGGGCAGGCAGGACCGGCCACGCCGGCACAATCTCGCCGCAAGCCTCATCACCGTTCTTTTGCCCGCACTCGGGCTCTGTCTTTACGTCTGGAACGGCAGTCCGGAAGTGCCGGACATGCCGCTCGAGGCGCGTCTTGAAAAGCCCGGCAATGACATGAACCTGCTGGTCGCCCGCGCCGAAAGGCATCTGGCGCAGAACCCGGATGACGGCGCCGGCTGGGATATTCTGGCCCCGATCTATTTCAAGACGCTGCGGCTTGGCGATGCCGAGCTTGCCTATCGCAATGCGCTTCGTATTCTGGGGCCAAGCGCCGAACGGCTGACGGGCCTTGGCGAAACGCTGGTGGCTGGCAATGACGGCATCGTCATCGAGGCAGCACGTGATGCCTTTGCTGAGGCCGAAAAGCTGAAACCCGGCAATCCGCGCGCCCGCTTTTATCTGGCGCTGTCGCTGGAACAGGCGGGCAAGGCGGACGAGGCACGCGCGGCCTTTGCGGCGCTGGAGGCCGATGCACCGGCTGGCGCACCCTGGCTGCCGCTGGTCCGCGAACATATTACCCGCACCGGCGGCGAGACGGCTCCCGCCGCGCCCGGCCCGACCGCGCAGGATATGGCGGCTGCGAATGACATGACGGCCACCGACCGGCAGGCGATGATCGAGGGCATGGTGGCAAGCCTCGACGCCAAGCTGAAGGAAAACCCGGCCGATTTTGAAGGATGGATGCGGCTTGTGCGCGCCTATGCCGTACTGAAGAATGAAGCCAGGGCCGGTGAAGCCTTGAGGGCCGGCCTGCAGGCTTTCCCGCCGGAGGGTGAGCAGGGCCGGCAGCTGCTGGCGCTGGCGAAGGAACTGGGCGTTTCCGCCGGGCCGATCCGCACCAACGGGCAACAGGATGCCGCGCCGCAGGGAGTGACGCAATGACCCGCAAACAGAAACGTCTGGCAATCATCGGCGGCGGCATGAGCTTCATCGTTGCGGCCGTATTGCTCGTCATGTTCGCCTTCGGCCAGTCCATCGCCTATTTCTACATGCCCGCCGATCTGGAAAAGACGCCCGTCAATCCCGGCACCCGCATCCGTCTCGGTGGTCTGGTGGCGGAAGGTTCGATCAAGCGCGGCGAGGGCCGCACGGTGAGCTTCACCGTGACGGATGGCGAGGCGAATGTGCCCGTCAGCTACACCGGCATCCTTCCCGATCTTTTCCGCGAAGGGCAGGGCGTGGTGACCGAGGGCGTGTTCGATGCCGCCACTCATGGTTTCGTGGCCGACAGCGTGCTGGCCAAGCATGACGAGAATTACATGCCGAAGGAAGTGGCCGACCGGCTGAAGGACAAGGGCCTGTGGCAGCACGGCGGAGAAGGCGAAGAGCCGTCCGCTGCAACGCCATCGGCCGGTGCCGTCTCCACTGACAAGACCGGAGCGACAAAATGATCAACGAGATCGGCCATTATGTTCTGGTTCTGGCGCTCGGCGTGGGGCTGATCGTTTCCACGCTGCCTGTCATCGGCGCCCGCCGCAACGACCGGGCGCTGATGGATGTCGCCTCGCTCGGCTCCGTCATGATGTTCCTGCTGGTGGGTTTTTCCTTCGCGGCGCTGACGCGGGCCTATGCGGTCTCGGATTTTTCCGTGCGCAACGTCTGGGAAAATTCCCACTCGCTGATGCCGATGATCTACAAGCTGACCGGTGTTTGGGGCAACCATGAAGGCTCCATGCTCCTCTGGCTGCTCATTCTGGTGTTTTTCAGCGCGCTCGTCGCCGCCTTCGGCCGCAACCTGCCGGAAACGCTCAAGGCCAATGTTCTGGCCGTGCAGGCCTGGATTTCCGTCGCCTTCCTGCTGTTCATTCTGCTTACCTCCAATCCGTTTCTGAGACTGGAACCGGTGCCGGCCGAGGGTCAGGACCTGAACCCCATCCTTCAGGATTTCGGCCTCGCCATTCACCCGCCGCTGCTTTACCTCGGTTATGTCGGCTTTTCCGTCTGCTTTTCCTTCGCCGTTGCGGCGCTTTTGGAAGGCCGCATCGACGCCGCCTGGGCGCGTTGGGTAAGGCCGTGGACGCTCGCCGCCTGGACCTTCCTGACCGCCGGCATCTCCATGGGCTCCTACTGGGCCTATTATGAACTCGGCTGGGGCGGCTGGTGGTTCTGGGACCCGGTGGAGAACGCCTCCTTCATGCCGTGGCTGGCTGGAACAGCCCTTCTGCATTCGGCGCTCGTCATGGAAAAGCGCGAGGCACTGAAAATCTGGACCGTGCTACTGGCGATCATGACCTTTTCGCTGTCGCTGCTCGGCACCTTCCTCGTCCGCTCCGGCGTCTTGACCTCGGTGCATGCCTTCGCCACCGATCCGAGCCGCGGCATCTTCATCCTCGGCATTCTGACCGTCTTCATCGGTGGCGCTTTCGCGCTCTTTGCATGGCGCGCGCCATCGCTGAAGGTCGGCGGCCTGTTTGCACCGATCTCGCGCGAAGGATCGCTCGTCCTCAACAACCTGATCCTGACGGTCTCGACCGCCACGGTGCTGATCGGCACACTCTATCCGCTCATTTTGGAAACCTTGACGGGCGAAAAAATCTCGGTCGGTGCACCCTTCTTCAACCTCACCTTCGGCCTGCTGATGATCCCGATCCTGATCGTCACGCCCTTCGGGCCGATGCTGGCGTGGAAGCGCGGCGATCTTCTCGGCGCCTTCCAGCGGCTTTATGTGGCCGCCGCCATTGCAGCCCTTGCCGGGCTGACGCTCTGGTATGTGGAAAATGGCGGCCCGGTGCTGGCGGCACTCGGCATCGCCGCCGGTTTCTGGCTGATCTTCGGTGCGTTTGCCGACCTCTGGTATCGCGCCAATTTCGGCAAGCTGGCCTTCGGCATCGCATTCCGCCGTTTGAAGGGCCTGCCGCGCTCGGCCTTCGGCACGGCGCTGGCGCATATGGGCGTCGGCATCACCGTGCTCGGCATCGTCATCGTCACCACCTATGAGACCGAGACCGTCCTGGAAATGAAACAGGGCATGGTGGCGGAAGCGGGCGGTTACAGCCTTACCTTTGATGGTATCCGCCACGCCGTCGGCCCCAACTTTACCGAGGATCGCGGCCATTTCACCGTGCGCAAGGCGGGGGTCGAGGTGGGCGACGTCTGGTCCTCCAAACGGCTCTATACCGCGCGACGCATGCCGACGACGGAAGCCGGTATTCTGACCTTCGGCCTCAGCCAGCTTTATGTCTCGCTGGGTGATCCGATGACCGATGGCGGCATGGTGGTGCGCATCTGGTGGAAACCCTTCATCCTGTGCATCTGGGGCGGCACGCTGTTCATGATGGTGGGCGGCTTCATCTCGCTCTCCGACAGACGTTTGAGGGTGGGGGCACCAAATCGCAAGGCGAAGCCTGTACGGGCTGCGATGCCGGAGGCGGCGGAATGAGGGAGCTTGTGGTAGCGCTCGGGCTTCTTTTCACCCTCATCTTCGCTGCAGCCTCGCCCGCCTTCGCCTTCAACCCCGACGAGGTGCTGAAAGACCCCGTGCTGGAACAGCGCGCCCGCAGCCTGACGTCCCAGCTGCGCTGCATGGTCTGCCAGAACCAGTCTATCGATGACAGCAACGCCGAGCTTGCGCGTGACCTGCGCGTTCTGGTGCGTGAGCGGCTGGTTCAGGGTGATAGCGACAAGGCCGTCATCGACTATGTCGTATCGCGTTATGGCGAATTCGTGCTGCTGAAACCGCGCCTCAGCCTTCGCACCGTGCTTTTGTGGGGCGCGCCCGTCGGTCTTACCCTTGCGGGCATTTTCGCCGTTTTCGTCTTTTCGCGCCGCCGGGCAACGCAGGAGCGGCCACAAAAACTGAGCGCGGACGAAGAAGAGAGAATTCGCAATCTCATTGAAAAATAACCGGTTTCCATGTCGGCCGCCGGTTCTTTTTCAACATTACGGATTTTTCATTCGTCAGACACTTCGCCGTAAGGTGTTGCCTCCTATATCTTCATCATCCACCGCTTCTCCCCCGGTCAAACGGGCTCCAGTTGAATGAAGAAAGAAGGTACCCATGTCTCACTCGCAAAACGGACGTTCCCCGCTGAAGACGGCCCTGAAGGCCACGACCGTTGGCGGTCTTGCCGCCCTGATGCTTTCGACCGGTATCGCCGCGCCGATCGCCCATTTGTTTGCCGCCCCCGTGGAAGTGAATGCGCCGCAGGTTCCGAGCTTCGCCAATGTGGTCGATGCGGTTTCGCCCGCCGTCGTCTCCGTCCGCGTGCAGTCGAACGTGCAGCCCGCTTCCGATGATTCCAGCAATTTCTCCTTCAACTTCGGCGGCCGTGGTCTCGACCAGCTGCCGGATGACCATCCGCTGAAGCGCTTCTTCAAGGAATTTGGCGGCCCCAATCAGGACCGCTCCGACCGTGGCCCCAACCGCCACCGTGACGGCAAGGGTCCGCTGCGCCCGGTTGCCCAGGGCTCCGGCTTCTTCATCTCCGAAGATGGCTACATCGTCACCAACAACCACGTCGTTGATGACGGCTCCGCCTATACGATCGTGATGAATGACGGCACCGAACTGGACGCCAAGCTCGTCGGCCGCGATCCGCGCACCGATCTGGCGCTCCTCAAGGTCGATGTGAACCGCAAGTTCACCTATGTGCAGTTTGCCGATGACAGCAAGATCCGCGTCGGTGACTGGGTCGTTGCCGTCGGCAACCCCTTCGGCCTCGGCGGTACGGTGACATCGGGCATTATTTCGGCCCGCGGCCGCGATATCGGCTCCGGCCCCTATGACGACTACCTGCAGATCGACGCCGCCGTGAACCGTGGTAACTCGGGTGGTCCCGCCTTTAATCTCAACGGCGAAGTCGTCGGCATCAACACCGCCATCTTCTCGCCGTCGGGCGGCAATGTCGGCATCGCCTTCGCCATCCCCGCATCGGTTGCCAAGGACGTGATTGCCGACCTGCAGAAGGACGGCAAGGTCGAACGCGGCTGGCTCGGCGTGCAGATTCAGCCCGTCAGCAAGGATATCGCCGAATCGCTCGGTCTTTCCGAGGCAAGCGGCGCACTCGTTGTCTCGCCGCAGTCCGGCTCGCCGGGCGACAAGGCCGGCATCAAGCAGGGTGACATCATCACCGCCGTCAATGGCGAGCCGGTCAAGGATGCCCGCGACCTGTCGCGCCGCATCGGTGGCATGGCCCCCAATGCCAAGGTTGAAATCTCGCTCTGGCGTGGTGGTAAATCGCAGTCGGTAACGGTGACGCTCGGCGATCTCGCAAGCGACGACGCTTCCAAGGCGACGCCTGCCCAGAACGACGACAAGGGCGGCCAGTCCTCCAGCGAGAAGGTGCTCTCCAGCCTCGGCCTGACGGTTTCGCCCGCCGATGACGGCAACGGCCTTGCCATCACCGATGTCGATCCGGACAGCGATGCTGCCGCCCGCGGCCTGAAGACGGGTGAGAAGATCACCTCGGTCAACAACCAGCAGGTCGCTTCCGCCGCCGATATCGAGAAGATCCTCGAACAGGCCAAGAAGGACGGACGTTCCAAGGCGCTGTTCCAGATCCAGACGGACGACGGCAGCCGCTTCATCGCTCTGGATATCGACCAGGGTTGATAGGTTAAAAGGCGATGCCGGTTCTTTTGGGAGCCGGCATCGCCACGGAATGTGTCTCGCCTCGAGGCGGGACAAAGAAATATGGAGCGAGCGCGCGCCGCTTGTTTCTTCTCCCCTAGGGGGAGAAGGTCGCGGCAGCGGGATGAGGGGGCGGCGTCAGCGATAAATCGCGAGCTTGCCCACTCATCCGACCCTTCGGGCCACCTTCTCCCCGGCGGGGAGAAGAAAGGACCCGCAACGCCGGTCCAGGCAGCATCGCGGAGGAAACCTCATGGAAAACAAGGTTCAGGAAATGTCTGTCGCATCTCTTTCCGGTTGTGCGGAAAAGGGCGAGGGCGCTATTGTCCCGCACATGAAGATTCTTGTCATTGAAGACGATCTGGAGGCTGCGGCCTATATGACCAAGGCGTTCCGCGAAGCCGGGATCGTCGCCGATCACGCGAGCGACGGTGAGAGCGGCCTGTTCATGGGTTGCGAGAACGCCTACGATGTCATGGTGATCGACCGCATGTTGCCGCGCCGCGATGGGCTTTCCGTCATCAGCGAGCTGCGCCGCCGCGGCATCGAGACGCCGGTTCTGATCCTTTCCGCGCTGGGGCAGGTGGATGACCGCGTGACCGGCCTGCGTGCCGGCGGTGACGATTATCTGCCGAAGCCCTATGCCTTTTCCGAATTGCTCGCCCGCATCGAGGTGCTGGGCCGCCGCAAGGGCAAGCCCGAGCAGGACATGGTCTACCGCGTCGGTGATCTCGAACTCGACCGGCTCTCCCATGATGTCCGCCGTGGCGGCAAGGAAATCCTCCTCCAGCCGCGTGAATTCCGCCTGCTGGAATATCTGATGAAGAATGCCGGCCAGGTCGTCACCCGCACCATGCTGCTGGAAAACGTCTGGGATTATCATTTCGACCCGCAGACCAATGTCATCGACGTGCATGTCTCCCGCCTGCGTTCGAAGATCGAGAAGGACTTCGAGAAGCCGCTGCTGAAGACCATTCGCGGCGCCGGTTACATGATGAAGGATGAGGGCTGATTGGCGAAAATGGCCCGCCTCAGAATATTGTTCAGATCGACGGCGGTGCGCCTATCGGCGCTCTATATCCTGCTGTTTGCGCTCTGCGCCGCCTTCCTCGTGTTTTACGTCACCGCCCTTTCCGAACGGCTGCTGAACCAGCAGACGCGCGATGCCGTCCTTCAGGAAGTCTCGGATGTGCAGCGCATCTATAATCGCGGCGGCATCAACCCATTGCTCAGGATGATGGAGCGCCGCGCCCGCCAGCCGGGTGCGAGCCTTTATGTCATTGCCGGGCCGAATGGCGAAATCCTCGCCGGCAACGTCGCCTCCGTGCAGCCCGGCGTCTTCGACAAGGAAGGCTGGACGGGATTTCCCTTCCGTTACGAGCGTTATTCCGAAAGCGGCGACAGCGTCCAGCATCTTGCCACGGCCAATGTCTTCCTGCTGGACAATGGCCTGCGTATCCTGATCGGCCGCGACCTCGGCGAGCCGACAAAGTTCCGCGCACTCGTGCGCAATGCGCTGATGGTGGCGCTGGCGATCATGAGCGGCGGTGCGCTGCTCATCTGGTTCGGCATCGGCCGCAATGCGCTGAAGCGCATCGACCGCATGTCTGCGGCGACCAAGAAGATCATGGCCGGCGATCTTTCGCAGCGTCTGCCGCAGGGCCGCTCGGGCGATGAGTTCGACCGGTTGTCGGGTTCGCTCAACGCCATGCTCGGCCGCATCGAAAAATTGAACGAGGGCTTGCGGCAGGTTTCCGACAATATCGCCCACGACCTCAAAACGCCGCTGACGCGGTTGCGCAACAAGGCGGCTGCCGCGCTTGACGATGATGACGAGACCAGACGGCGCGCGGCGCTCGAGGGCATCATCGCCGAGTCCGACCAGCTTATCCGCACCTTCAACGCGCTGTTGATGATTTCCCGTGTCGAGGCAGGCTCGATTGCCGCCGAAATGACCGATGTGGACATGTCTGCGATTGCCGCCGACAGCGCCGAGCTTTACGAACCGGTGGCCGAGGACGCCGGCCTTGCGCTCGAAGCGCAGATTGAGCCCGGCCTTTCGGTGCAGGGCAACCGCGAACTGATCGGCCAGGCCCTGTCGAACCTCATCGACAACGCCATGAAATATGCCTGCGAAAGCGAGGGTGACAAAAAGCTTGCCGTCCGGCTGGTAAAGGAGCCGGAGGCAATCGTGCTCTCCGTTGCCGATAATGGCCCGGGCATTCCTGCCGACAAACGCGGCGAGGTGCTGAAACGTTTCGTGCGGCTGGACGAAAGCCGCTCCAAACCGGGCACCGGCCTCGGGCTCTCGCTGGTGGAGGCCGTTATGGAATTGCACGGCGGGTCTCTGGTGCTGTCGGACACCGATGCCTCGAATGCGGCTTGCCCGGGCTTGACCGTCTCGATGGTCTTTCCCCTTCCAAAGCCATAAAGCGGCGGCCTGACGGTTGGGTGCGGCAACGCTGTCTCTCGTGCACGAGCCTACCCGGCAAAGCTCGTGCTGATCGCGGATATTTGCGCGGAAATTCTTTTCCACTTAAGACATAACGGTCTTTTGAGATTGAATTAAAAGAAGATCGGAAGAATATTGCGGAGATTATTGCCGCACTTTATTCGTCGATCCCATGGCGATCGGCAAAAGGACTTGTGACAGATGGCAGGCACAACGCCCCCGGCCGGTGACCCGCATGGCCCCATCATTCTGTTCGACGCGGAATGTGTGCTGTGTTCCGTCAATGCCCAGTTCGTGCTGCGGCATGACACGCGGGGATATTTCCGGCTGGCATCCATGCAGGGGGCGGCCGGGGCGGAAATCTACCGGCGGCACGGCATGGACCCGAAAGATCCGGTCAGCCTGCTGGTCGTGGACGGCGGCAGGGTGCGGCAGGATAGCGACGCTGTTTTGAGCATCTACGAGGCGCTTGGCTTGCCTTGGCGGCTGCTTGCCGTCCTTCGCATCATCCCCGCATTTTTGCGCGATCCCGTTTATCGCTGTGTCGCACGCAATCGCTACCGTTGGTTCGGAAAGCGCGCGCAATGCTGGGTGGCGCCGCCGCAATACAGGGACAGGATTCTTTGACTGCGGTGATTGCCGCACGCACAAGACATGCGGCACCCCGGCGGGATGGATGCGATTGACAGCGCGGAAAGGGTGCGCTGGCCGCACGATGTCCGCAGTTCCGGTCTTTCCTCCTGGTCTCGCGGGAACATGCCGCAGCGGCGCATGTTCCCGCGTTGCGGCTCAGAACGTATAGGCCACGCCCACCATCGCAAATGGCTGTATGTCCTTCTTCACGACCGGGCTGTCCTTGGCATCGCCCAGCAGGAAGCCGACGCCGCCGGTGCCGGTCAGAACCCAGTTTTCCGTCATCAGGTAGGAGATCGAGGCGCTGGCGTCGATCCGCTTGAAACCGGCCTTCGCGTCGTAGCGGCGCAGACCGGAGCGGGCCGATTGCGCCGACGTCACGCCGAAATAGGATTTCATGTGGTTGTCATCCGCCCAGGTGGCGGAAAGGTCCGCACCGAGGATGAACTGGTCGACCTTGTGCGAGACACTGGCGCCGACGGTCGCCGTCAGGCCTTCGCTGCCGCCGATGGTCTTGTCCACCTTGGCGTAGATTTCGAAAGGCTCGACGCCATAGGCGATGACGCCGCCAACCACGCCACCCGCCTTGATGTCGCCCAGACCGCGCAGGTTCTTCTTGTCGTCCTTTTCCTTGCGTCCGGCTTCCCAGCCGCCCTTGATGCCCAGCCGGAAGCCATTCTGGTTCAGGAGATTGACGGTGGCGCCGCTGAAATCGATGCTCAGCGTATCGCCATATTGCACGGAAACCAGGGGAACGGCGCCGGCTTCCAGCTTGTCGGAGCCCTCATATTTGGGGGCATAGGCGGCGCCGACACCGAGCGTGATCTTCCAGTCGCTGGAACTGCTGTAGCGGGCATTGTCGAAATTGCCCTGCGGATCGGCCACCCGGTCCGATTTGCCGATATCGGCGGCGAAAACGGGTGTGCAGACGGCTTGCGCCATGGGCAGCGTTGCCAGGCAGAGCGCCATCGCACGCAGGTTCTTTTGCCATTTCACAGTAAGAAATTCTCTCATGATCATATCCGTTGCAGCATCGGGCGTTGGAAAACCCGGGAGTCGGGTTTCGTTGAGGATGACGCTACGCGGGCACAATTGCGGAGACATTACGCACTGCCGGCACCTGCGCTTCGGCGTGAAAATCCGGGGCGGTTTTGGAAAACATCGGCGAGAACGGTTTTCCTGATCGCAAAGCGCCCCGCATTTGTTACAACGCGAAGTCTATGCACCCCAGGCTTCGGCCGGGTGCGGCGGCAGGGCGGTTTGCGGGGAGTGGCCCGTCCTGAAACCGCCGCGGCCGGAGAATGCGAGTGCGACAGCGGCAAGAGGGAGAGAGACAGTGACGAAACCTGAAAGCGCCGGAAGGCGGCTGAACGAGGTTCTGCCGGGCGTGATCCGCCCCTATACGCAGACGGAACTGAAATCCGTTCTTTCGACCCTGAAGGATATCGGCAAAAACGAGCCGGCGGTGGCCGCGCTGCAGGCAGACGAAAGCCCGCTGAAGGATTTTATCGCCAGTGCTTTCACGCTGTCGCCCTATCTACGCGACATGGCGGCGGCGGATGAGGGGCTGCTGTCGCTGGCGATTTCACAACCGCTGGAGCCATTGCTGGCCGATCTCGTCCGTGAGGCGCGCGATTGCTGGAAGCCGGGCGAGGAGGGTGGCGTGCCCACCGAAAACGAGGTGATGTCGCGGCTCCGGGTTGCCAAGCGACGGCTTTCCTTCGTTGCGGCGCTCGCCGATCTCGCCCGCATCTTCACTGCCCGCGATACGACGCGCTGGCTGAGCGAGATGGCGGATGCATCGCTTTCCGCCGCCATCGATCACCTGCTGCTTTCCGCCCATGAGAGCGGCAAGCTGAAACTGAAGAACGCCGCCGCGCCGAGCGAGGGGTCCGGCCTGATCGTGCTTGGCATGGGCAAGCTCGGCGCGCGCGAACTCAACTATTCCTCCGATATCGATGCCGTCGTGTTCTTCGAACCTTCGGCGGGCATCATGGACGATCCTTATGATGCAACGGAGAATTTCGGCCGCATGATGCGCCGTCTCGTGCGTATCATGCAGGAGCGCACGGCGGATGGTTATGTCTTCCGCACCGATCTGAGGCTCCGCCCCGACCCCGGTTCGACACCGCTCGCGATTCCCGTGGAGGCGGCGCTGCTTTATTACGAGGGCAGGGGCCAGAACTGGGAGCGTGCCGCCTATATCAAGGCACGACCGGTGGCCGGCGACATCAAGGCGGGGGAGAACTTCCTGCGTGAGCTGACGCCCTTCATCTTTCGCAAATATCTCGATTACGCGGCGATTGCCGATATTCACTCCATCAAGCGGCAGATCCATGCGCATAAGGGCCATGGCGCAATCGCGGTGAAGGGCCACAATGTCAAGCTCGGCCGCGGCGGCATTCGCGAGATCGAATTTTTCGCGCAGACACAGCAGCTTATCGCCGGCGGCCGCATGCCACCGTTGCGGGTGCGGGCGACGGAGGAGGCGCTGGCGGCGCTGACGGAGGCGAAGTGGATCGACGCCGAAACGCGCGACAGTCTCACCGAAGCCTACTGGTTCCTGCGCGAGGTGGAGCACCGCATCCAGATGGTGCGCGACGAGCAGACCCATGTGCTGCCCGATACCGAAGCCGAATTGAAGCGCATCGCCTTCATGCTCGGTTTCGAGGATACAAGGGCCTTTTCGGAAAAGCTGGAGGAGGTGCTGCGGCTGGTGGAGCGGCGTTATTCGGCGCTGTTCGAGCAGGAGGTGAAGCTGTCAGGCGAGGCCGGCAATCTGGTCTTCACCGGCCAGAAGGACGACCCCGATACGTTAAAGACGCTCTCCACCCTCGGCTTCGAGCGGCCGGAAGATATTTCCCGCGTCATCCGCACCTGGCACAATGGCCGCTACCGGGCGACACAATCGGTGGAGGCGCGCGAGCGGTTGACAGAACTGACGCCGGACCTGCTGCGGGCCTTCGGCGAAAGCAAGCGGGCGGACGAGGCGCTGCTGCGCTTCGACAATTTCCTCTCCGGCCTGCCGGCGGGCATCCAGCTCTTTTCGCTGCTTGGCAACAACCCGGCGCTTCTGTCGCTCCTGGTAACGATCATGTCATCGGCTCCGCGTCTGGCCGAAATCATCGCCGCCCGCCCGCATGTCTTTGACGGCATGCTGGACCCCGCGCTGATGAGCGACGTGCCGACACGCGATTATCTCGCCCACCGCATGGGGAACTTCCTCTCCAATGCCCGCCACTATGAGGATATTCTCGACCGGCTGCGCATTTTTGCCGCCGAGCAGCGCTTCCTGATCGGCGTCAGGCTCCTGACCGGGGCGATCCGTGGCGAGGTCGCCGCCCGCGCCTTCACCCACCTTGCCGATCTGGTGATCGAGGCGGCGCTGAATGCGGTGCTCACCGAGATGGAAACGGCGCATGGGCCTTATCCCGGCGGGCGTGTCGCCGTCATGGGCATGGGCAAGCTCGGCTCCTTCGAGCTCACCGCCGGTTCGGATGTCGATCTCATCCTGCTTTATGATTATGACGATGCCGCCCATGAATCGACCGGCGCAAAGCCGTTGGATGTCGTGCGTTATTTCACCCGCGTCACGCAAAGGCTGATCGCGGCACTTTCCGCACCGACGGCCGAAGGCGTGCTCTATGAGGTGGACATGCGGCTGCGCCCCTCCGGCAACAAGGGACCGGTGGCGACCCGCATTTCCGCCTTCGAGAAATACCAGCGTGAGGAAGCCTGGACCTGGGAGCACATGGCGCTCTCCCGCGCCCGGCTCATCTGCGGCGAAGCCTCCTTGATGGAAGATGCGGGCCGCATCATCGCCTCCATCCTTTCGCAAAAACGCGATCTGGCCAAGGTTTCCGCCGATGTGCTGGAGATGCGCAGCCTGATCGAGCAGGAGAAGCCGCCGGAAAACAACTGGGACTTCAAGCTCATCAATGGCGGCCTGATCGACCTCGAATTCATCGCCCAATATCTGGCGCTGGTGGGGCCGGTGAAGGGGCTTGTCGCGCATGAGCCGGGGCGCAACACGGCCGAGGCGTTGCAGGCGCTTGCCGCGCCTGTCATGGAGCCGCAGGCCTTTGACGACTGCATGGCGGCGATGGGGCTCTATACTGAAATCTCGCAGATCGTGCGGCTGTGCATCGACGGCACCTTCAATCCGAAGGAGGCGCCGGCCGGATTGATCGATCTCGTGTGCCGGGCGGGAGATTGCCCTGACATCCCGACGCTTGAGGGAGAGGTGAAGCGGCTGGCGAAGGCGGTGCGGAAGGCGTTTGTGGGAACGGTGAAGAATGGTGGTTAGCGTTGGTGGGTGCGATACCCCCCTCTGCCCTGCCGGGCATCTCCCCCTCAAGGGGGGAGATCAGCTGGGAGCTAACGCTCGCTCATTCGCAACGTTGGAGATGGACTGAAGAGTGCCGCGTATCGATCTCCCCCCTTGAGGGGGAGATGCCCGGCAGGGCAGAGGGGGGTACTGCGCGCTCCGCCAATACTTATTGCAGGATGGTCAGCGCGTCCGACGCCAACTCAATGCACCGTCCCGCAGCACCCCGCCGTATGCGGAATGATGATCGTCACCACCGTGCCACGGCCCTCACACGAGCGGATTTTCATCGTCCCGCCATGCAGCTTCACCAGCGAGCGTGAAATCGCCAGCCCAAGGCCGGAGCCGCCCTGGCTCTTGGCATATTGGCTCTGCACCTGCTCAAAGGGCTGACCGATCTTTTCCAAAGCCTGGGTGGGAATGCCGATGCCGGTATCGGCGATGGTGAGGATCATCGCGGCCTCGTGCACATGGGTGCGCAGCGCGATGCGGCCGCCATCGCCGGTGAATTTCACGGCGTTTGACAGAAGATTGAGCATGATCTGCTTCATGGCGCGGCGGTCGCCCTGCATGGTCAGCCCGGCGCAGACCTTCTGCTGAACGGTGATGTTCTTCTGTTCGGCCTGAATGGCGGTGAGACGCAGGGTTTCCTCGATCAGCGGCGCGAGATCGATGGTCTCGCGGTTGATGCGCATATGGCCCGCCTCGATCTTCGACATGTCGAGAATATCGTTGATGACGTTCAAGAGGTGTTTGCCGCTGTCATGGATATCGCGGGCATATTCGGAATATTTCGGCGAGCCGACCGGCCCGAACATCTCGTTTTGCAGGATTTCGGAAAAGCCGAGAATGGCGTTGAGCGGCGTGCGCAGCTCATGGCTCATATTGGCGAGGAATTCGGATTTCGCCCGGTTGGCGGCCTGGGCGCGCTCTTTTTCGGCGAGGTAATTGGCGTTGGCGTCGGAAAGCTCGGTCTTCTGCCGCTCCAGCTTGTGCTGCGAGGCGGAGAGGTCGCCGATGGTCGCCATCAGCCGGCGCTCGGAATCGCGCAGCCGTTCCTGATGGCGTTTCAGCAGGGTGATATCGGTGCCGACCGAAACGAGGCCGCCGTCATGGGTGCGGCGCTCGTTGATCTGCAGCCAGCGATCATCGGCCAGCTGCACTTCCGTGGTGCGCGACAGGCCGGACTGGTCGGGGTCCGCAACCCGCCGCTCCACCACCGGGCGCGCCGCCGCCGCATGCACGGTGCTCTTCTCGGTGCCGGCCACCAGCACGCTATCAGGCAGGCCATAGGCCTTCTGATAGTGTGTGTTGCACATCACGAGGCGGTCGTTCTTGTCCCACAGCACGAAGGCTTCCGAGGTGGATTCGATTGCGTCGGCAAGGCGCTGGTCGGCCTCGGCGTAACGCTGGGCGAGGCGGTGCTGTTCGGTGACGTCCATGGCGATGCCGATGACGCGCGGGCCGTTACTGGTGCGGATGACCTGGGCGCGGGCGCGCAGCCAGACATAATGACCCTTGGCATGGCGCATGCGGAAAATCTGGTCGATCTGGCGCAGATTGCCGCAACCGACGGCGCGGGCCAGTTCATAGAGGTTGCCGTCTTCGGAATGCATCATCCGGGCGGCATCGGAAAAGGACAGTGGTGCAGCCTTGGGCGGCATGCCCAGAATTTCGTAGAGCGAACCGGACCAGAACATGCGGCGCGAGGAAAGATCGAAATCCCACAGGCCACAGCGGCCGCGCGATAGCGCCGTTTCCACCCGCAGGTTGGATTCGGCGAAGATGTCGTCAGCGTCGCGGGCGCGCTTCACCTGCATGTAATAGGCGTAGAGCACGACGAGCAGGATCGAGGAGATGCCGGCAAACAGCGTCACGTTCATGGCGATTTCGCTGCGCCAGAAGGAGCGGATCGGCTGCAGCGAACGCGCAGCGATCACCATCGCGCCATCATCGCCGAAGGGGATCATCGTCGCATAATGCTGCTGGCCGTCAATATTCGTCTCGATGGTGCCGGGTGCGCCGGGAAAACGCTGCACGATGGCGATTTCGGGAAGCAAAGCGGGCAGCGACGTGCCGATATAGAGCATCGCTTCCTTGCCGGCGCCGGCGAAAATCCGGCCATTGCTGCCGGAGAGCAGCACCATGGTGCCATCGGCAAGGCTGCCCGATGGCAGAGCCGAAACGAGGCTCGCTTCTGCGCGGGCGCGGTCCTGCGCGGGAAAGACGGTGCCGTTGTTGAGAAGTGCCGCCTTGGCGGTCAGCGCCGTCAGCGCCGTGGAGTGGCGGGCGGCCTCTTCCATGCGGCTGTATTCGGCAACGATGCCGAGCATGCGCGAGGCCGCGACGACGACAAGGAAAGCAAGGATGAGAATGGGGATCAGGCGCTTCAGCAGGGTCTCGACCTGCGGTGCCGGGCGGTCGGAGCCATTCATCAAACCCATCAGGTCGCTGGAGAGCCTTTCGCCCCAGGCCGCAAGATCAGAAAATTTGGCATACGGCCGCTCATCGCCCGCAGTCGCCCGCCGCACGTTCGTCATTGTCCCGCCTTTTAGATGTCCCCAGTGATTCGAAGCGCCGCCGCTCGAATATCTCCAATGAATCAAATGCGATTCGCCGTGTCCAGAGGCAAAAGTTAAAAGAATTTTAACCCCTTGAACCGACTCCGTATTTTTTCGGGACGGTTTGTTTCCGCTCTGCCAAAACCGGGAATAATGAGTGAAATCAGTGAGCCGGCAGTCCAATGCCGGCTATTGCGTGGCGCGGGTGGAAGCGTGTTTCAGGTGCCGTCAAAGGCCTCGAGGGCAGGGCCGAGAGCGCTGATGACGCCATTGCCCGCAGCCGGCAGACCGGTCAGCACCGCGCTGATGATATCCTCACGGCTTGCGCCGCGCGCCCTGGCTTCCATGACATGAAAGCCGATGCCGCTTTCAAGGCGCAGGGCGGCCAGAATGCCGATATAGATCAGGCTTTGGGTCTTTCGATCGAGCGTGGACGCCATACCGAGACCCTGCACGGCTTGAAGCCATGCGGCACTGTGGGTGGGAGCGTCAGTCGTGAAGCGCGCAAATGAAGCGCTGGTCCTGGACATGTCGGTCATCTGCAATCCTTTCTGGTTCGGGGCCGCTTGCGGCCGCTCCAAACCATCATGTTGCGCAATGCGTTACGCCGCCTTGATGGATATCAAGACGGCGTTTTGGCATGTTCGGAATATTGGCGGAGCGGAAGTGCGGGTTCAGCCCTTCAGGATACGCCCGACAATGTCGCTCACATCCGTGGACAGGCCCTTCGCATCGGCAACGGTCGAAAGTGCCGCCCTGGCGTGTTCGGCGCGGCTCGCCTCCAGCGACCGCCATGAACGCATGGAGGTGAGAATGCGCGCGGCAAGCTGCGGGTTGCGTTTGTCGATGGCGATGATCTGTTCCGCCAGGAACCGATAGGCTGCACCGTCAGCGCGGTGGAAGCCGGTGGGGTTGGCGAAGGCAAGCGTGCCCACCAGCGAGCGGACGCGGTTCGGATTGGTGGCGATGAAATGTTTCGATTTCATCAGCGCCTTGATGCGATCAAGCGCGCCGTCGCCGGGAATGGCGGCCTGCAGCGAAAACCACTTGTCGAGGACAAGCGCATTGTCGGCAAAGCGCGTTTCGAAGGCGGCGAGCGCTTCTTTCGTCTCGGCGCTGTCGGGGAAACGCTGGGTCAGTACGCCGAGCGCATGGGCGAGATCGGTCATGTTGGTGGCGTCGGCATAGGCTTTCGCCGCGCGTTCCGGTGTCTCCTCGGCAAAGGCGAGGTAGGTCAATGCGCCGTTGCGCAGCGAGCGGCGTCCGGCGCTGTCCGCATCCGGGCTATAGGCGTCGTTGTCACCCGCATCGTCCGCAAGCCGCCGCAGGGTTTCAAGCCCGGCTGTCGCCACCGCCTTGATCGTGGCGTTGCGCGCCTTGTGAATGGCGTCCGGATCGGTATTGCCGCCCAGTTCACGGGCAATATCCGTCTCGCTCGGCAGCGCCAGCGCCTGTGCGCGGAAAGCGGGCTCAAGCCCATCATTGCCGATGATTTCGATAAGCGTCGCGGTGAGGTCCGCATCCGTGCGTATCTCTTCACCGTTCTGCACCGCCTTGGTGGCGGCAATCAGCACCGGCAGGGAGAGATCGGTGAGCGCCTGGAAACGGGCAAACATGTCAGTCTCATGCCGGGCGATCTGCACCAGATCGGCCGCGCTCTGTTCGAAATGCATGTTGACCGGCGCGGAGAAGCTGCGGTTGATCGACAGAACCGGCCGTGAGGAAATACCGGAGAAGGAAAATGTCTGATTGCGCCCGGTAAGGTGCAATACACCGTTGCGGTACTCACCGCCTTCGACGGCCTGCGGTTCGGCGATCTGGCCGTTGTCGAGGATCAGCGCCAGCGACAGCGGAATGTGCCGTGGCTGTTTCACCGGCTGGCCGGGTGTCGGTGTGGTGGTCTGTTCCAGTGTCAGGCTGAACGTGGCCTTGCCCGTGTCGTAAGCGGCGGAGACGGAGACCAGCGGCGTGCCGGCCTCGGTGTACCACAGCGAAAACTGCGAAAGATCGCGGCCGCTGGCATCGGCAAAGCTCTTGACGAAATCCTCAACCGTCGCCGCTTCGCCGTCATGACGTTCGAAATAAAGGTCCATGCCCTTCTTGAAATCGTCAGCACCGAGGATCGTGGCGATCATGCGGGTGACTTCGGCACCCTTTTCATAAACGGTCGTCGTGTAGAAATTGTTGATTTCCCGATAGGTATCGGGACGCGGCGGATGCGCCAGCGGACCGGAATCCTCCGGAAACTGCTCCGATTTCAGATGACGCACATCGGCAATGCGCTTGACCGGGCGCGAGCGCATGTCGGCGGAAAATTCCTGGTCGCGATAAACCGTCAGGCCTTCCTTCAGGCACAGCTGGAACCAGTCGCGGCAGGTGATGCGGTTGCCGGTCCAGTTGTGGAAATATTCATGCGCGATGATGCGCTCGATATTGGCGTAGTCCGCGTCGGAGGCGGTTTCCGGATCGGCCAGCACGAATTTGTCGTTGAAGACGTTGAGACCCTTGTTCTCCATTGCCCCCATGTTGAAATCGGATACGGCGACGATCATGAAGATATCGAGGTCGTATTCGCGGCCGAAACGCTCCTCGTCCCATTTCATCGAACGCTTCAGCGCATCCATGGCATAGGCCGCACGCGGCTCCTTGCCGTGCTCGACATAAATCTTCAGCGCCACCTCGCGACCGGACATGGTGGTGAAGGTGTCTTCCACCACGCCGAGATCGCCGGCGACGAGTGCGAAGAGATAGCTGGGTTTCGGATGCGGATCGAACCAGGCCGCGAAGTGCCGGCCTTCATCGTAATTGCCGCCGCCGAGGAAATTGCCGTTCGACAAAAGCAGCGGATTGCCTTCCTTCGCCGCAATGATCGTCACCGTGTAGGGCGCCAGAACATCGGGACGGTCGGGGAAATAGGTAATGCGGCGGAAACCTTCCGCCTCGCATTGGGTGCAATAAACGCCATTGGTGCGATAAAGCCCCATCAGCTGCGTATTGACCTGCGGATTGATGTAATTGGTGATGCAGATTTCGAAGGGCGTCTCCGCCGGCAGATCGCGGATCGTCAGGCTGTCGGGCGTCGCCTCATATTGGCCGGCGGGAAGCTCCACCTGGTCGAGCAGCAGGCTGGAAAGCGTCAGCTCGTCGCCATCGAGAACCAGAGGCGCCTGCCGCTCAGTGCCTTCGCGCCGGTGAAAGATCAGACGGGCTTCGACCTTGGTATTTCTGGGGTCGAGTTCGAAGGTGAGATCCACCCGCTCCAGAACGAAATCGGTGGGGCGGTAATCTGCCAGGTGAACGATCTGGCCCGTGTCTGTTCGCATGACTGTTCCTGAATAACTTAGCGTGGTCTTCCCGGCATCATGTCGCCATAAGTCCCGGATGTAAAATGGGTAGAGTATTCGTCACGTTCATGTGCGCGTCGGAGGACGTTCTGTCCCGCCATGGAAGGCTTTTCCGGCCATGCAGACGATCCTCCCCGCCGCCGGACCCATGGACCTTCGCAGCAAATGTTGAACGATTGCTGAAATTATATTTTATTTTCTTCAAATTTTAGCGCGTGTCGTTTTTGGTCTGACGCAATACAAATATTCTCCTTTCGTCATTCTGGCTCAAGGTCGGAATCGCGGGAGGAGAGGCTTAGAAAACGGGGAAGCAATCCCTTGCCGTCACCAAATCAACCGAATTCATGAGTGAATAACATTTTTTGATGTAAAGGGCGGATGGAATGCTCTAGCGTTGCGCAAATCCAATTCCCCTGCGTCGTCCTCCCCGCATGAAAAATATCCTGATGGCGTGTTTGCGCAGCCGATATGAGTAACTGCCAATGAACGCCGAACCGACCAATCCCTTCCGCGGGATCAGCATGAAGCTGATTTCGGTCGGCTTGTTTCTGGTCATGCAGACCTGTATCAAGGCCGCCGGTCCCGATGTGCCGGCCGGCCAGATCACCTTCTTCCGTTCCGCCTTCGCGATTATCCC
The DNA here is from genome assembly GCF_002005205.3 of Rhizobium rhizogenes. The sequence continues at coordinate 662,798 of NZ_CP019701.2, forward strand.
GATTGTCGTTTATCTCGCCTGGCTGCAGGCGCTGACCAGCGCGCTGCACACCAACAATCTTCTCGGCCATTTCAAACGCGGTTTTCTCGGCATCCTCTCCATGGCCTGCGGTTTTTACGGGCTGACCATGCTGCCGCTGCCGGAATTCATCGCCATCGGTTATGCCTCACCGCTTCTCGCCGTCGTCTTCGCCGCCTTCATCCTGCATGAGAAGGTGCGCATCTATCGCTGGAGCGCGGTTTTCGTCGGCATGATGGGCGTGCTGGTGATCCTGTGGCCGAAGATGACGCTTCTGCGGGAAGGCGGTTTCGCCGCCGGCGAGGGGCTGGGGGCGATTGCCGTGCTGTGTGGCGCGGCGCTGGGCGGGCTGGCGATGATACAGGTGCGGCAGCTGGTGGAGACGGAAAAGACGCCCACCATCGTGCTTTATTTTTCGCTCACCGCCACCCTGCTGTCGCTCGTCAGCGTTCCCTTCGGCTGGAGCGCGCTGAGCATGACGCAGGCCATGCTGCTGATTACCAGCGGCATCTGCGGCGGCGTTGCGCAGATTTTCCTGACGGAGAGCTATCGCCATGCCGAAGTCTCCGTCATCGCCCCTTTCGAATACAGTTCCATCGTTTTCGGAATTGCGGTCTCCTACATTCTGTTTGGAGACATTCCCACGGTGACAATGCTGATCGGCACGGCGATCGTTATCCTCGCCGGCATCTTCATCATCTTCCGCGAGCATCAGCTGGGTCTGGCAAGACGGGCGGCCCGCAAGGCCTCTACGCCGCAGGGGTGAAGTCGCCATTCCCTCGGTATCTTCCGTTGAAGTTGATGGCGACGGGTATTTCTTCTCTCGGCGTCATCCTCGGGCTTGTCCCGAGGATCTGCCAACGTTTTTGATTTTGTTGAGGTGATTAGATCCTCGGGTCAAGCCCGAGGATGACGTCGCGGGAAACATTCGTCCCTTGCGCCCTCAATTTCGATGTCATGAGCGTGCAGAAATCTGAACCGGACAACACTACGAAAAGCCCGAGGATGACGTCAGAGTATTTGGCAAGGTTCTTAACCTCGCCGTCTCTCTCAGCAAAACCCGCAAAAGCAAAAGGCGCCTTCCCGAAGAAAGACGCCAGCGCGCAATCATATCTGTGGACCAGCGCTAGACTGGCCTGAGTGCTCTCAGCGCTCGCGGAAATCCGCAAAAACAGCCGAAGGACGCGTCACGCGGACCTGCTGCATGGCAGCGCGTGCGGTCATCTGTTCGTTTGCGGCAGCGCCGAAACGATGGTAGCCCTGACTGGAGCGTGGGCCGAGGCCCGCCAGACGGAGCGTTTCAAAGCCGGAATGTACCGGACGGAAGCGAGTGGTCATTGCCTTGGTTCCTTAAACCGAATTCCTCCCAAGACATGGCCGTATATCGCAGCGCAGCATGGATTCGGCAAGCTGGCTAAATGCGCCGCTGTTATGCGCATTGTGCATGGCTTTTTTCATAATTCGTTTACATTGAGCAAGAATAAGGCAGTCAGCCTTCGGCAATCTTCGCCTGAAAAGCTAATAAATCCTGCCATGCCAATGACTTGCTGGCTGGCGCATTCAAGAGTTCCTGCGGATGCAGGCTGGCCAGAGCTGGCAAAATCAGGTGTCCGGCTGCGACATCACGCCACTGTCCGCGCAGCGTATGGATCGTGCCGGTGCCGCCGAAGAAGAAACGTGCGGTGAAGTTGCCGAGAAGCAACAGGTGTTTTGGCTCGGCAAGGGCGATCTGGCGCTCGATGAAGGGGCGGCAGATATCCATCTCCGCCTGCGTCGGCGGGCGGTTGCCCGGCGGGCGCCAGGGCACGACATTACCGAGCATGATGGTGCTGCGCTCAAGGCCGATGGCCGCCAGCATCCGGTCGAGCAAAAGGCCGGTCCTGCCGGCAAAGGGCAGGCCTTCACGGTCGTCATCGGCGTCAGGCATGGGGCCGATGACCATGATGGCGGAAGCGGGGTCGCCATCTGCAAAGATCGTATTGCGGGCGCTGTTCTTCAGATTGCAGCCGCTGAAGCCCTCAAGGGCGGTTTTCAGCTCTGTCAGCGACCTTGCGCTTTCGGCCGCAAAACGCGCTGCCGCCACGGCCTGCTCGTCCGGCATGGCAACATTCTGCTGCACCGCCGGGGCCGCCGGCGCGCCGCGTGCCGGCGTCTGGCGTTTCGGCTGCGGCGACTGTTGAGAGTATGGGTCCGCGGCCCGTTCCGCCGTGGGCTGGCCGGGCTGGCGTGCTGCTGCGCCCGTCTCCTGGCCCGGTTGCGGCCGGGCAGGGCGGGCGGCGGCGAATTCGGCGAAACGGTCGACCGGCTGGTTTTCCAGCAGCCAGTCCACGCCCGCATCCGCATGGAAATGCAGAAGGGCGGCGAGTTCGGCCGGGGAGAGGTCGTGGGCGGCGATCATGGGCGGAAATTACCCCATGTTCCCCGCCCGGGGAACCCGTAAATCACGCTGTCCAGCGCTGAATGTCGCCGCTTTCGCCGATCATGGCGAGACCATGGGCAATCGAGAGCAGCTCGCCGCCGCTTTCGATCCGGTCGGCATCGAAACGGCGGGTGAAAAGCTCGCGCACGGCCGGCACGAAGGAGGTGCCGCCGGTGAGGAAGACCTTGTCGATTGCATCCGGAGCGACCTGCGTCTTCTCCAGAACCTCGTCCAGCGCATCCTCGATCCTGGCGAGGTCTTCGGTGATCCAGCTGTTGAAATCGCTGCGTTTCACCATTTTGCGCCCGGCCTTGCCGAGCGGCGCGAAGTTGAATTCCGCCTCTTCAGCCGAAGAAAGCGCCATCTTGGTGGCGGAGATCGCCTGATAGAGCGGATAACCCTCATCGTGATCCACGAGATCGACGAAGAGTTCGAGCTTTTCCGGTTCCAGCGCCGAGCGCACCAGCGATTTCAGGTCGGTGAATTCCTTGGAGGTCTTGAAGATCGACAGCTGGTTCCAGCGGCCGAAATTCACGTAATAGCCCGAGGGCACATCCAGAACCTTGTCGAAGCTTTTGAACTTGCTGCCCTTGCCGATTTCCGGCGAGACCAGATTGTCGATCATGCGGAAGTCGAAATGGTCGCCCGCCACGCCGACGCCGGAATGGCCGATAGGGGTGGCGGAAAGCTTGCCGGCATGGGTCTCGAAGCGGATCAGCGAATAGTCCGTCGTGCCGCCGCCGAAATCCGCCACCAGCACATTGGCGTCCTTCTTCAGGCTCTGGGCGAAATAATAGGCGGCCGCCACCGGTTCGTAGACGTAGTGGATGTCCGGGAACCCGGCCCGCGTCAGCGCTTCGTTGTAGCGGGCAAGCGCGAGTGCCTCGTCCGGATTGTTGCCGGCGAACCGCACTGGCCGGCCGGCGATGACGGTCGAGACGTCGCCCGGCCATTCATCCCCCGCATAGGTTTTCAGCTTGCGCAGGAACACGTCCATCAGGTCCTCGAAGCTCTGGCGCTTGGCGAAGATCAGCGTGCCCTGAAACAGCGGCGAGGCCGCGAATGTCTTGATCGACTGCAGGAAACGGCAGTCCCCGGCATTGTCGATGAATTGCCGGATGGCGGCGTGGCCCGCTTCCACATGCAGCGCGGCGGCACCCAGGCCCGCATCCTTCATGAAGGAGAGCGCCGTGCGCATGCTGTCATCCGTGCCGGCGCTGCTGGTGAAACGCATGGAGCGGCTGTCGCCGCCACCGTTGGAAAGAGCCATGACCGTATTGGTCGTGCCGAAATCGAGGCCAAGTGCCCGCTTTTGCGTCATCGCCATATCCTTGTCGCCGATAGAGATATTCGCCCGGCCCTTGGGCGGCCCGGCGTGAAAATAAGGGATGCCCTTGGCGTCCCGATGTCAGAGGAGGGCGGTTGATTGCACAGGGCAGATGGAATGGCAAGCGCCGGCCCGCCGTTTTCCAGCCAAACGCTGCCGGACGGCTTGCCCCGTTTGCCCCTCGAGGCAGGCCGGGAAGCGGTTGCGAGGGGGACGGATGGTAAACGATTTTCCATGCGCTGGTGCAGGAACGCGATTGTTTTCTACAATATTTTTAGGGATTTTCGCTTATGATGGTGAAGGTTTGAAGTTTAGATGACGATGGAGACAGTCGGATTCATATATAACAGGCAACTTATACTAATATCACAAAATTCTTATATTAAATTTCCACCTATTATCCTCCCAACCCGGAAAACTCGATGCCCAACAAGATGGTTAGTTCCCCCTTCGAAGATGTGTCGCTGGACTGTTCCGGCTCGGTGCGGGGCGAGATGGCGGTTTTCAACCGGCAGCTTCTCAACCTCATGGAGGCATCGCAGCAGGGTTATGCGCTTTTTGACGGCAGCGACGAATTGCGTTTCGCCAATACGGCGTTTCGCAAGGCGCTCGGCATCGGACCGGATGATTTCCAGAGCTGGGTGGAGCTGATGCGTAACGGCTACCGCAGCTCCACCGGCACCGCCATCGAAACCTCCGATTTCGAACTCTGGCTGCGTTCCGCCAAAACGCGGCGCGGCAAGCTGCCCTTCCGCACCATCGAGACCGGTCTCAATGACGGGCGCTGGGTGCTGACGACCGAAACGACTTTGCCGGGCGGCTGGATGCTGTGTGTCGTCACCGATATTTCCGAACTCGGCATCGAATTGCGCGATCTCAGGCAGGAGCGCGACAGGGCGTTGAAGTCTGCGCTGAGCGACGAACTGACCGGTCTCGGCAACCGCCGCTACGCCATGGATAGCCTCAATCACATGCTCGGCCCCAACAAGGCGCAGGCGCTCGCCGTCATCATCATGGATATCGATCATTTCAAGTCGGTGAACGACCGCTTCGGACATGCCTGCGGTGATCTGGTCCTCAAGGATTTCGCCGCCCGGCTTTCCGCGAGCGTCGGCCGCGACGATCTTGTGGGCCGGATCGGCGGGGAGGAGTTTTTGCTGGTCCTCAGCGGTTCGCGGATGCATAGCGCCGAGACCGTCATGCGGGGGCTGCTGTCGTCGCTGGCGGATGCATCACCGCTCGGGGACATGCCGGATTTCCGCTACAGCTGCTCGGCCGGCATCGCCTTTGCCAATC